>JAUZRU010000028.1 GCA_030950185.1 Paracoccaceae bacterium
TCCGTCAGAGAATGGGTTGCCGCAAGAAACCAATTCGCTATCCTGTACCCGGAACGGTTCAACAAATGATCCGTTTCAACCGCATGGGCCAAGCCCCATACACAAAGTTTCGGATATTCCCCGCCGGAGGTGCCCGAAATCAATTTCCACCACTTTCGAGACACTACCGATCAACCTCGTGAGATACTGTCACCGGAACCGTAACGGGGCCCAGAAACCTTGACGATTCGCAAGAACCGAATGATGGTGTCCGGGACTTTTCAACAATGAGGTAAACATGAGTACCCGATTTATTTTTGGAATTGCCGCGATTGCCGTGTCGGCATCGGTCGCGGTGCCCGCATATGCAGATCTGACAGCGCAACAAGCGTGGGATGCTGCGAGCCGCTTTTATAAAACCGCAGGCTACAAGATTGTGATCGGACAGAAAACAGCTTCGGATGGCGTTCTGACCCTGAACAACGTGACCATGACGCAGGAAATGCCGAACGGGCTCGGGCAAATACGGATCACTTTTGACTGGCTCAAGGCGAAAGAGGTTGACGGTGGCACAGTCGAAATCACGATGGCGCCAACTATCGGCATCAATGCCAAGACAAATGGCGAAGAGGGGCCATATGGCCGCAAGCCTGGGTCATATCGCGCGCATCTCTTGATGACCGGTTTTCGGACACTGGTTTCGGGAAATCCAGATGATATCAGCATCGATTCGACGGTTCCCCAAGCCGTTCTGGTTATGGATGAACTGAGCCCGAATGGGCATTCGGTTCCGGTCAAGTCGAATTTCGTCATCAAGGATTTTTCGTCGCAATATGCCTATCAGCCGCCGGCAGATGGAAAGCTTGAGCATAGTAATGGCACGACCTCTATCGCCAGCATTACCGGCGATTTTCGTGTGGACAACCCCAATGCACCGGAGTTCGTTTCGGTAGCAGCATCACTTGCGGATCTGTCCTATGGGTTCACCGCGGCGATGCCGGATTTTGCAAAATATGACCCGGGCGACCGGATGTTTGGCCTGTCCCTGTTGAAAGATGGGATGTCGGTCGAGGCCAGCGGAATAATCGGAAAGACCTCGATTTCCGTTGTGACCAGCCTAAGGTCAGGAAATTCGGATTATTATCTGGCGAGTGCCGATACCCGCTTGGGCCTTGCCCTGTCGAAGGAGCGCCTGCGCTATGATATCAGTGCGGGCAATCTGAAGATCAATGTTCAGTCACCTGATTTGCCTGTCCCTGATTTCAAACTTGCCCTCGACAAGCTGTCGGTGGACGTTCTGCTTCCTTTCGCACAGAAATCCGCGCCGGCAGATTTCAAGGTCGATTTTGCTGCGCGTGGCCTTTCAGCAAGCGACAGTCTCTGGGCGATGTTCGACCCTAACAAAGTATTGTCGCACGACCCGATTACCGTCGCAGTGTCTCTCAGCGGCAAGGTCATGGTGCTGATGGACATGATGGACAAAAGGGCCCTGATGCAAGCCAATGGTCCGCCCTGGGTTCCGACCGCGATCAATCTTGACGAACTTACGATTTCGGCGCTGGGCGTTCTGTTGACGGGCAAGGGATCGTTCAAGGGCGATCTCGGCAGTGGCAAGACGATGGATGGATTGCCGGTGCCCGTGGGTTCGGTCAACCTCGACCTCAAGGGCGCCTTCGGGCTGATCGACAAGCTGATCGGCATGGGCCTTGTGCAAAGCGATCAGGCGATGGGCATCAAGGGCATGCTGGCCGCGTTCGCCCGCCCGGTTGATGAAGATCATTTTGCCTCGAAGATCGAAGTAACCGAGGATGGTGCAGTTCTGGCGAACGGCCAACGTATCCGCTAGACCCGACCGGAAACGCGAATGGGCAGGCCGGGGCCGACCCGGCCCGCCCTTGAACCCGCCCTTGAACCCGCCCTTGAACACTGGGGCAGGATTGCCTTAATCAGTGGTGCACAGGCAACCGGGCGGGAAAAATGGCGGAAAACTTGGAAAGACTGACCGACGCGTTGCTTGAAGCAGCCCGTCGCGAAGGCGCTGATCAGGCAGATGCCCTGGCAGTTTCGGCGAACAGCATTTCGATAGAGGTTCTGGATGGCGCGCTCGAACATGCCGAGCGATCCGAAGGCACCGATATCGGGTTGCGTGTCATGGTCGGCAAGCGGCAGGCCATCGTTTCGGCATCGGATACCAGGGCGGATACCATCTCCGAGATGGCAGTCAGGGCTGTTGCCATGGCACGCGAGGCGCCGGAAGACGATTCCATCGGACTGGCCGACCCGGAACAGCTGGCGCGTGACTGGGATATTGACGCGCTTGAGCTTGCCGACCCGGCCCCGGAACCAGACCCCGATTTTCTGCAGCAAGCGGCACTGGAGGCAGAAGCCGCGGCACAGGCCGTCGAAGGCGTCAGCAAGGTTCAGGGAACCGGCGCGGGCTATTCTTCGACACAAATTCATCTGGCTGCCACGAACGGCTTTTCCGGCGGCTATCGTCGCACCGGCATTTCGGTTTCCTGCGTCGCCATCACCGGCGAGGGCCTGTCAATGGAAAGGGATTATGCCGGCGAGTCCCGGACCTTTCTGGAAGACATGCCCGATCCCGCGGAAATCGGCCGCCGGGCAGGGGAACGCGCGGTTTCCCGTATCGGGGCGTCAAAGCCGCCAACAGGGGCGTATCCGGTTCTGTTTGATGAGCGCATCTCGTCGTCGCTGATCGGTCATCTTCTCATGGCGATCAACGGCACGGCCATCATGCGCGGGTCAAGCTGGCTGCGCGACGCGCTGGGTGAACAGGTCTTGCCCGACGGCATTTCCCTGATCGAAGATCCGTTTCGCAAGCGAATTTCCGCATCCCGCCCCTTCGATGCCGAGGGGCTGCCCAGCCAGCGGCGGGAAATCGTGAGGGACGGTGTGCTGATGGGCTGGACGCTTGATCTGGCGACGGCGCGGCGGCTTGGCCTTGAAAGCACGGCCAATGCCTCGCGCGGAACATCGTCGCCACCGTCGCCCTCGGCAGGAAATGTCGCCCTTACACAGGGAAGCCAGAGCCGCCAGGATCTGATCCGCGACATGGGCACCGGCCTGCTGGTGACCTCGCTCATGGGATCAAGCATCAACCCCACAACCGGCGACTATTCCCGGGGTGCGTCGGGTTTCTGGGTCGAGAATGGCGAAGTCATCCGCCCGGTAAATGAATGCACCATCGCCGGAAACTTGCGCGACATGCTGCGGGGATTGCAGCCTGCCAATGATGCGCGGCCCCATCTCTCACGCATGGTGCCCAGCCTGCTGGTCGAGGGTCTGACCATTGCCGGAGAGTGATCTGACCCTGCTGCGTGACGCAGCGATCGAGGCCGGCAGAATTGCCAGCAGATATTTCAAGTCCGACCAGCAGATATGGGACAAGGGCAGCGGGCAAGGCCCCGTGTCAGAAGCGGATCTTGAAATCGACCGCATGTTGAAACAGCGCCTGTCTGCAGCACGCCCCAACTATGGCTGGCTTTCCGAGGAAACCGAAGACGATGACAAGCGCCTGGGTGCCGAACGCGTGTTCATCGTGGACCCCATCGACGGCACCAGGGCCTTTGTGAACGGTCAGACGACCTTTGCGCATTCACTGGCCGTGGCGGAACGCGGCAGGGTAATCGCCGGCGTCGTGCATCTGCCGTTGCGAGGGTTTACCTACGAGGCGACACTTGGCCATGGGGCCCGACTGAACGGCGCGCCGCTTGCCGCGTCAGCTCGTCACCAGGTTGCGGGTGCCCAGATTCTGGCGGCGCGGCCCCAGCTGGCCGATGATCTGTGGCCCCGCGGCGCGCCCCCGGTCGAGCGGCATTTCCGCTCGTCCCTTGCATATCGCATGTGTCTGGTTGCCGAAGGGCGGTTTGATGCCATGCTGACCCTGCGGGATGCGTGGGAATGGGATATTGCCGCTGGCGCGCTGATCTGTACCGAAGCAGGGGCGATCGTGACCGACAAGCATGGGCAGCCATTGCAGTTCAACAACCCCCACCCGCAGACCCCCGGCGTTCTTGCTGGCGGCGCGTCGGTTCACAAGGGGCTGCTTACATATCTGGATATCGACTGACGGGCCGGGACAGCGCGCCCGCTGGCCGGCCGCTTACAGCCCTTTCCAACACGCGCGACTTGCCGTAAACCCGCCCCATCACTCAGGAGGGTTTCATGGTCCAACGTCTGCATCTTGTCTTTGGCGGAGAGCTGGTTGATCCGCAGCACAACGTGTTCCGCAATGTTGACGATATCGATATCGTCGGCATCTTTCCCGATTACGATAGCGCCTACAAGGCGTGGAAAGAGGCCTCGCACCGCACCGTGGACAACGCGCATCAGCGTTATTTCATCGCCCATCTTCACCGGCTTCGCGACGAAGAATCGCCCGGTGGTCCGACTGAAGAGCTTGGCTGACAGGCGGGTCGAAACATGGGGCGCTCCATTGGGCTGTGGCTTTATCTGGCGTTTTCAGAGCGTGCGACAGGGCTGGCCGAACGCAAGCTGCAAGAACGCCTCGCCAGGGGCAAGGAAGACCCCGCGCGCCTGCAGGAAAGATTTGGCAAGGCCTCGGTGCCGCGCCCCGATGGCGTGCTGGCCTGGTTCCATGCGGCCAGTGTGGGGGAATCCCTGTCAATCCTCGAACTGGTCCGGCGCCTGCTGGATCAACGGCCCGATATTCACGTTCTGGTCACGACCGGCACGGTAACATCTGCCGCCATGATGGCCGAGCGCCTTCCGGAACGCGCCATCCATCAATTCGCGCCGCTTGATGTCAGGCCTTTCATAAGAAAGTTTCTCGACCACTGGCGCCCCGACCTCGCGATCTGGACCGAAAACGAGTTGTGGCCTGCCATGATCCACGAGACCGGGCGCACCAATATTCCGATGCTGCTGATCAACGCGCGTATATCGCGCAAGTCGGCGCGGGGATGGAGATGGTTCCCCGGCTCGGCCAGGTCGCTGTTGCGGCGCTTCGATTTCGTTCTGGCGCAGGATGACGAAACAGCCCGAAACCTGCACCGCCTCGGCCTGCCCGCGCGCAACGTCGAGGTGGCGGGCACGCTCAAGGAAGGCTCGGCCGCCTTGCCATGCGACGAATCCGAGCGCGCGCGCCTGGCATTGGCCCTTTCGGGGCGGCC
>JAUZRU010000029.1 GCA_030950185.1 Paracoccaceae bacterium
AGGCGCTGGGCAAGCTGGAGAAAGAGGCATCGGGTCTGCGCAAGAAGCTGGGCAACGAGAAGTTCCTCGCCAATGCCCCGCAAGAGGTGGTCGAGACCCAGCGCGAACGCCTGAGCGCGCTTGATGAAGAGATGGCCACGCTGCGCGCCGCACAGGAACGGATCGCGGCGCTGGGGTGAATCGGCGCCGTCGCGCCCGCGGCAGGGGCGGGGATGCGTATTTTGGCAAAGAAGAAGCGGATTTTCCCGGCCTGATTGTTTGTGATTTGCAAACAATCAGGCGTGCCGTGCGTTATTGTTCACGTCCCCGTTTCGCCCCTTGCCCCCCACCGGGAAATGCGGTTTTCTCGCGCCATGACCGGTCCCAGATATACCCCGCTTGTTGCCTCTCTGCCCGCAACCGTGCCCTTTGTCGGGCCCGAAACCCAGGAACGCGCGCGCGGCGAACCCTTTGCCGCGCGGCTTGGGGCAAATGAAAACGTGTTCGGCCCTTCACCCGCCGCCATATTGGCGATGAAGCGGGCTGCGGCGGATGTCTGGAAATATGGTGATCCTGAAAATTACGCCTTGAAACAGGCGCTTGCGTCGCATCACGGAATTGCGCCCGAAAATATCGTGGTCGGCGAGGGGATTGACGGGCTGCTCGGCTATCTGGTGCGCATGATGGTCGATCCGGGCGACCGCGTGGTGACCTCGGAAGGGGCCTATCCGACCTTTAACTATCATGTCGCGGGCTATGGCGGGGTGCTGGTCAAGGTGCCCTACCGGGGCGACCATGAAGATCCGGTCGCCCTGATCGAGGCCGCGCTGGGATGCGCGCCCAAGCTGATCTATCTGGCCAATCCCGACAACCCCATGGGCACATATCACCCCGCGCCCGTCATCAGCGCCATGATCGAGGCGGTGCCGGATGGCAGCCTGCTGGTGCTGGACGAGGCCTATATCGAATTCGCCCCCGAAGATGCCGCGCCGCCGCTGGATGTCGAGGATCCCCGCGTCATCCGCATGCGCACATTCTCCAAGGCCTATGGCATGGCGGGTGCACGGGTGGGTTATGCCATCGGCGCGCGCGACCTGATCCAGAGCTTTGACAAGGTTCGCAACCATTTCGGCATGTGTCGCATCAGCCAGGCGGGCGCGCTGGCAGCGCTGGCCGATCAGGATCATCTGAAACAGACGGTCGAAAACGTGGCCCAGGCGCGCGACCGCATCAAGGCGATCGCGGCGGATAACGGGCTTGACGTGGTGCCGTCGGCGGCGAATTTCGTGGCCGTGGATTGTGGCCGTGACGGGGCATTTGCGCGAAAGGTGCTTGACGCGCTGGTTGCCCGCGGCGTTTTTGTGCGCATGCCCCTCGTGGCGCCGCAGGACCGCTGTATCCGGGTATCGGCGGGCACGCCCGAGCTGCTGGATCTGTTCGCACAGGCGTTGCCCGAGGCATTGAAGGAGGCCAGTGTATGACCGACTACCCCCGTGACATGATCGGCTATGGCGCCAACCCGCCCGATGCCGCCTGGCCGGATGGCGCCCGTGTGGCCATCAACTTTGTCGTCAACTATGAGGAGGGCGGCGAGAACAATATCCTTCATGGCGACGCGGCCTCCGAGGCGTTCCTGTCTGAAATCATTGGCGCCGACCCCTGGCCCGGCCAGCGCCACATGAACATGGAATCGATCTATGAATTCGGCTCGCGCGTGGGGTTCTGGCGTCTGCACCGCCTGTTCACCGAACGGCACATGCCGGTGACCGTCTTTGGCGTGGCGCTGGCGCTGGCACGCAACCCGCAGGCGGTTGCCGCGATGCAGGGCGCGGGCTGGGAAATCGCCACCCATGGCTACAAGTGGATCGATTACCGCAATGTCCCCGAGGACGAGGAGCGCCGCCATATTGCCGAGGCGCTGCGAATCCACGAACAGGTCACCGGAGAACGCCCCGCGGGGATGTATCAGGGCCGCACATCCGAAAACACCCTGCGGCTGACCATGGAGGCGGGCTTTGAATATTCGGCCGATACCTATGCCGACGAGCTGCCCTATTACGTGCAGGGCCCCGATGGCCCCTTTCTGATGGTGCCCTATACGCTGGACGCCAACGACATGCGCTTTGCCTCGCCCCAGGGGTTCAACTCGGGCGATCAGTTCTTTACCTATCTCAAGGACAGTTTTGACACGCTTTATGCCGAGGGCGGGCGCATGATGTCGGTGGGTCTGCATTGCCGTCTTGCCGGCCGCCCCGGCCGCGCGGCCGCGCTGGCACGGTTTCTTGACTACGTTCATGGCTATGAAGATGTCTGGGTCACGACCCGGCTGGCCATTGCCCGGCACTGGAAGGAACATCACCCGCCGGGCTGATCTTCTTTTTTGCGCTGATACGCCGAGGGAGGCCCCTCAGGGCCAGGGGGCGCGCCCCCCTCGACACCCCTTGACCCAGCCATGCGATCCCGCTTTAGCTGAAGCTGCCTGTTTCAAGGGATAGACCCATGACCAACCCGACCTATGCCACACCAGCCGCCGGCCTGCCGGCGCAGGATAGCCTGATGACCGGGCGTGCGGTGTTCACCGAAACCCATGCCGTCATCCCGCGCGGGGTGATGCGCGACATCGTGACCAGCAACCTGCCGCACTGGCAGGGCGCACGGGCATGGATCCTGGCCCGCCCCATGACCGGATTTGCCGAGACATTCGCCCAATATATCGTCGAACTTGCCCCCGGCGGCGGCTCGAACAGCCCCGAACCCGACACCGGTGCCGAGGCGGTGCTGTTCGTGACCTCGGGCGAGCTGTCGCTGGCCCTGAACGGTGCGCAGTACGCGCTGAAACCGGGGGGCTATGCCTATATCCCGCCGGGGGCAGACTGGACGGTTGCCAACGGCAGCGACACCGAAACCACCTTCCATTGGATCCGCAAGGCGTATCAGCCGGTCGAGGGCATCCCCGCGCCCGACGCCCTTGTCACCAACGAGGCCGACATTGCCCCCACCCCCATGCCCGACACGGGCGGCGCCTGGGCCACCACGCGTTTTGTCGATCCCGACGACATGCGCCACGACATGCATGTGAACATCGTCACCTTTCAGCCCGGCGGCGTGATCCCCTTCGAGGAAACCCATGTCATGGAACACGGGCTGTATGTGTTGCAGGGCAAGGCGGTCTACAAGCTGAACCGCGATTGGGTCGAGGTCGAGGCCGGCGATTTCATGTGGCTGCGCGCCTTTTGCCCGCAGGCCTGCTATGCGGGCGGGCCGGGGCCGTTTCGCTATCTGCTGTACAAGGATGTGAACCGCCATCCGGCGCTGAGGCTGCCATGATCCTGCACCCCGAGCCGCTGAGCCCCGATGCCTTTGCCCCGTTCGGCGAGGTGATCGAGGCCGATCCTGCCACGGCGATCGAGATCAATGACGGTTTCACCACCCGGTTTCACGCGCTGGCACGCGCGACCTCGGACGCCGACGTGATCCTGTCGATCTTTCGCGGCAGGCCCCGGCCATTGCGCGTCATGATGCTGGAATGTCACCCGCTGGGCAGCCAGGCCTTCATGCCGCTGGGCGGGCGTGACTGGCTGGCGGTCGTGGCCGCGCGCCCCGAACCCGCGGCCTGCCGGGCCTTCCTGTGCCGTGGCGATCAGGGGGTCAATTATCGCGCGGGCACATGGCATCACCCGCTGCTGGTGCTGGGGGATGCACAGGATTTTCTGGTCGTTGACCGCGCCGGCCCCGGCGACAATCTGCAAGAGGTGTTTTTCGACCAGACCGTGCAGATCGAGGTCTGAGCGCCCCTATTCGCCCTCGAACGCGCACAGCGCATGCACCTTCATGCCCAGCTTTTTCAGCCGTGCGGCCCCGCCGAGATCAGGCAGGTCGATGATGAAGGCACAGCCCACGACCTCGGCACCCGCGCGCTCGATCAGGCGGATGCCGGCCTCGGCCGTGCCGCCGGTGGCCAGCAGGTCATCGACCAGCAGGATGCGCTCGCCCGGTTGCAGCACGTCGTCATGCATCTCCATCACTGCCTCGCCATATTCCAGCTTGTATTCCTGCTCGATTGTGGAACCGGGCAGCTTGCCCTTCTTGCGGATCGGCA
>JAUZRU010000003.1 GCA_030950185.1 Paracoccaceae bacterium
CCGTTCGGTATCGGTTGCCGATTACGAGGCCAGAATGCCGGCGATCGAGGCAAACCGCCGTGAAGCTGCCCGGTATGCGGATGTGCTGAAGAGCGCTGCCCGGGTTATCGAATCGACCCTTCCTTCCACCTGACGCGGGACGCGATCAGAAGATCAGCACCTTGTCTGCTGCAATGGTTTCAGCCGCAAGTTCGGGCATTGTGCTGCGTTGGCAGCCTTCGATCATGTCATCATCGGTCATGCCTCGCGCGTCCATGCAGGTGCCGCACAGCAGAACCCGGCCCTTGCCAAGGGTGATCCGCCTGATCATCCTTTCCATGTTGTAATAGCCATCGGGTGTCTTTTGTCCCTTGCGGGCGGAAACCACGGCATCAGCCATCAGAAAGACGGTTGTCTCGGCCGTGCTGTCCGCCTTGAGCAGGGCATGCGCAAGCCTGAGCGCGTTGTAGCCGCGTTCCGATCCATAGGGCGGGTCATTCAGGATGAAGAGGGTTTTCATGGGATGTCTCCATGGTGGTTTTGTGGAAAATCGCATACAATCAATAACTCAATTGAATAATTTGTAAAGACACAAGTCTTTCATTGCGCGGCTGGCCCGGGCAAAATCTATCCGTTCGGGCCGAGGTAGGCCACGACAGGAATGGACCGGTTGTTCACGTTGAAAAATTGGTAGCGGAGGAGGGACTTGAACCCCCGACACGCGGATTATGATTCCGCTGCTCTAACCAGCTGAGCTACTCCGCCACGGTGGTGGGGATTTAGGCGAGAGGGGGGCAGGCGTCAAGGGAAAAACTGTCCCGAATGGCCGCTGTCGGTTGGGCCGGGGACGGCCGCCGTCAGTCCACGCCGCCGCAGAACCAGGATGTAGGCGGTCAGGCATATCAATATCAACTGTCCGTTGATTGTTGTGCCTTATTTTTGCCGCATGGGTTAAGCAATATGGGTGCAGAACCAATGACTCCATCGAGATCGCACATGAAAACAAACATGGGTGACGCGGTGGACGCTTCATCTGGTGGGCATGTAGCGCCTTCGCGCGTCAGAAAATCTGCAATAACACATTCCCTGGCCATTGGCTTGCGGCGTTTGCACCTTCTTTGGCGGCTTTTCTTCCGTGTCGTCATCATCATCGTGCTGCTCAAGACTGCCGCTCTGGTGCAGTATGGCGAGGCTGGTTATCTTGACGTACTCGGAAAGTACCAGCTATCCGGCACCACGCACAGAATTGCCGTTTCGATCATGAAACTCGATCCGCTGACCCGCAAGCTTGCCTTGATGGTGCGGGATATCCGGGACAAGCTGTCGGATGGCAAGATGATCGCCGGGTTGCGTTGAGCGTGTGCCGGCAAGCAGGTATTACACGTCCAGCTCTTCCACGAAACGGGCGTTTTCCTGGATATACTGAAAGCGCAGCTCGGGTTTCTTTCCCATCAGGCGTTCGACCAGATCGCCGGTTTCGCCGGGGATGTCCTCGTCGATCGACACCCGGATCAGCTTGCGCGTTTCCGGGTTCATGGTGGTTTCCTTCAGGTCTTTGGCATCCATCTCGCCCAGGCCCTTGAAGCGGCTGACGTCGATCTTGCCCTTGCCGCCAAGGCCGCGTTCAAGCCAGCGGTCGCGCTCGGCCTCGTCCAGGCAATAGACACGGCGCGCGCCTTGCGTCAGCCGGTACAGCGGCGGGCAGGCCAGATACAGATGCCCCGCGTCGATCAGCGGACGCATCTGGGTAAAGAAGAAGGTCATCAGCAGGCTGGCAATATGGGCGCCATCCACATCGGCATCGGTCATGATGATGATCTTTTCATAACGCAGATCATCAAGGTTGAACTTTGCCCCCATGCCGACCCCCAGCGCCTGGCACAGATCACTGATTTCGGCATTGGTGCCGATCTTGGAACTGGCCGCCCCCAGCACGTTCAGGATCTTGCCGCGCAGGGGCAGCAGCGCCTGATTCTTGCGGTCGCGCGCCATCTTGGCGCTGCCACCGGCGCTGTCGCCTTCGACGATGAACAGCTCGGTGCCCTCGCGCGAATTGGACGCGCAATCCACCAGTTTGCCCGGCAGGCGCAGCTTTTTCGTGGCGCTCTTGCGCTGGGTTTCCTTTTCGGCGCGCCGTCGCAGGCGTTCCTCGGATCGCAGCACCAGGTAATCAAGTATCGCACCCGCCGCCTTGGTGTCGGCCGCAAGCCAGTTGTCGAAATGGTCGCGTACCGAATGTTCCACCAGACGCTGTGCAGCGGCGGTTGCCAGCCGGTCCTTGGTCTGGCCGACGAATTCGGGCTCGCGGATGAAACAGCTGACCAGCGCACAGCCCCCTGCCATGACATCATCGCGGGTGATCTGGCTGGCCTTGCGGTTGTTCACCAGCTCGCCATAGGCGCGGATCCCCTTGAGGATGGCAGCCCAGAAACCCGATTCATGGGTGCCGCCCTCGGGCGTGGGCACGGTATTGCAATAGCTTTGCACGAAGGCATCGACCGAGGGCGTCCAGTTGATCGCCCATTCCACGGAACCGGGCGTGTCGGCGCCGAATTTTTCGGCAAACTCCACCCGCCCCGAAAAGGGTTTGTCCGAATAGGTCGCCGCCCCCGCAAGGCGTTCGTTCAGATAATCGGCCAGCCCCCCGGGAAAATGGAATACCGCGCATTCGGGAATGTCGTCATCCTTGCCGATCAGTTCCGGCGCGCATTTCCAGCGGATTTCCACACCCGAAAACAGGAACGCCTTGGAGCGCACCATCTTCAGCAGGCGCGCGGGCTTGAACCGGTTGCGCGTGCCAAAGATCTCGCTATCGGCGTGAAATGTCACCCTGGTACCGCGCCGGTTGGGGGCGGCACCCAGCCGCTGCAGCGGCCCCGTGGGCAACCCGCGCGAGAATTCCTGCGCATACAGCTCGCGCCCGCGCGCAACCTCGACCCGCAGATGATCGGACAGCGCATTGACGACCGAAACCCCCACACCGTGCAAGCCACCGCTGGTCTGATAGGCATCGCCCGAAAACTTGCCGCCTGCATGAAGGGTGCAAAGAATGACCTCAAGCGCCGACTTGTCGGGAAACTTGGGATGCGGGTCCACCGGAATGCCGCGCCCGTTATCGGTGATGCTGACCGAATGATCCGCGTGCAGCTCGACCTCGATACGACTGGCGTGCCCGGCAACGGCCTCGTCCATGGCGTTGTCCAGAACCTCGGCCACAAGGTGATGCAGTGCACGTTCATCGGTGCCGCCGATATACATGCCAGGGCGCTTGCGGACGGGCTCCAGCCCCTCCAGCACCTCGATGTCGCTGGCGGTATAGTCGGCCTGTCCCTGGTCCGAGGAAAGGAGGTCCCTTGCACTCATGCGGTTTGCTCGATTCAATATTGTCGTTGGCCGCCATTAGAACATTTCCGCCCATACCGGGGCAAGGCATGTTCATGCCCGCATGTCTTCTTCTTTGCAAAAATACTCAGGCACCACCCCGGGCCGCGCGGGCCTCGCTCAGATCGAAAAGCTGGTCCCGCAGCCGCAAGAGCTGCTGGCGTTCGGATTCTCGATCACGAATCGCGCGCCGATCAGTTCCTGCGAAAAATCGATGGTGGCGTTTTGCAAAAACGGCAGGGATACCGGGTCAATGACCACCTTCACGCCGTCCTTTTCAAGTACGAGATCATCCTCGCGCACCTCGTCCAGCTTGATGTCATACTGAAAGCCCGAGCATCCGCCGCCTTCGACGGCAACCCGCAGGGCCTTGGTTTCGCCCGCGGCCTCGTTGATCTCGGCAAGCCGGGCATAGGCGCGGTCGGTCACTTTCGGGGGCAGGGCAAGGTCCATCTGGTTCAACACTCTGATCTGTTCTAGACTGGGTGCCAAATATAGGCGCGCCGGCGCGCGCAAACAAGATCGGGGCACAAACCATGCTGGCAAGCCATGCCTGTCACCCGGACCGCAGCCGCGGCCGACTGTTTGCAGAAACCGAATCCGCCCACCGCACGCCCTTTCAGCGCGACCGTGACCGGATCATCCATTCCAGCGCATTTCGCCGCCTCAAGCACAAGACGCAGGTCTTTGTCGAACATGAGGGCGACTATTTTCGCACCCGCCTGACCCATTCGATCGAGGTCGGGCAGGTCGCACGCACCATCTCGGGCGTGCTGGGGCTGAATTCCGAACTGACCGAGGCCATCGCCCTGGCCCATGACCTGGGCCACACCCCCTTTGGCCATACGGGCGAGGACGCGCTGGCCGAATGCATGGCCCCCTATGGCGGGTTCGACCACAACGCGCAGGCGATTCGCATCGTCACCATGCTGGAACAGCATTACGCCGATTTCGACGGTCTCAACCTGACCTGGGAAACCCTCGAAGGGCTGGCCAAGCATAACGGCCCGGTGGCCGGCGCGGTGCCGCAGGCGCTGGCCGAATATAATGAACGTCACGATCTGGAGCTGGGCACATTCGCCAGCCTCGAGGCCCAGGTTGCCGCGATTTCCGATGACATCGCCTATAACAACCACGACCTCGACGACGGTCTGCGCGCCGGGCTGTTCCACGAGGACCAGATCCGCACATTGCCCATCATCGGCGACTGCTACGCCGAGGTGGACCGCCGCTATCCCGACCTCGATTTCATCCGCCGCCGGCACGAGGCGCTGCGCCGCGTCTTTGGCGTCATGGTCGAAGACGTGATCGATGAAAGCCGTCGCCTGATTGCCCAAGCCGCCCCGGAAACCGTTGACGATGTGCGCGCCGCGGGCCGGCAGCTGGTGCGGTTTTCCGATGCCATGTGGGAAGATCTGAAACAGATCCGCGCGTTCTTCTTCAAGCACATGTATCGCCACTGGAAGGTGCGGCGCATGCGGCGCAAATCGGCGCTGATCGTGCGCGAGATGTTCGAGATCTTTCTTGACGATCCGGGCATGTTGCCCGACGACTGGCAGAAAGGCGCGATGGCGGGTGACGAGATGCAAAAGGCCCGCGTGATCGCAGACTACATTGCCGGCATGACCGACCGTTTTGCGCTGGACGAACACCGCAAGCTGGTCGACCCCATGTCGATGGATTGAGAGGGCAGCATGCCGACAAACGAAGCCCTGCAACTGTTTGCCGCCCTGCTGGCGATCATGAACCCGCTGACGGCGGTGCCGCTGTTTCTGGCGCTGACCGAAGGCGGCCATGAAGGCGAACGCCTGCGAATCGCGTTGCAGGTCGCGGTGATCACCTTCGTGACGCTGACGGTCGTTTTGTTCACCGGCACCTGGATCCTTGACCTGTTCGGCATCACGCTGAACGATTTCCGTGTGGCGGGCGGCATCCTGATCTTTATCATGGCGTTGTCGCTGTTGCGCGCGCGTCCCAGCCGAATGCGCCACGTCCCCGAAGAGGCCAGCGACGAGGCCGTGGGCGAAAACCCCGCCTTTTTCCCGCTGGCCATTCCCATGATGGCGGGGCCCGGGTCGATGACCACCGTCATCCTGTTTGGCAATGATCTGCACGGCCCCGAGGGTTTTGCCCTGGCGCTGGGCATCATCGCGGTGGTCTGCGTCATCATCCTGGCAACACTCAGCGCCGCCAACTGGCTTGCGCGCGAGGTCGGGGTGACGGGCATGAACATCATGACCCGCCTCATGGGGCTGATCCTGGCAGCGGTGGCCGTCAGCATGATCTTTGCCGGCCTGCGCGGCGCCTTTCCGGTGCTGGCGGGATAGCTGCCCCTCCTTCTTCTTTGTCCAAATACTCATGCCCCACGGCCGACCTTGAAAATACCGCCCACGGGGGCTTGCCGACGCTTGCCTCTGGAGTGCGCCCGCGCCCTGTGCTAGAGCGCGCCCAACCCCACAGAGATACGGACCCGTCCAGATGAATCTTTTCGCCGAAATCAGGAATCTCGTGATCGACAGCCTTGGCCGGATGGTGGATGACGGTACCCTGCCCGAGGGGCTGGATTTCGCCAATGTCACGGTCGAACCCCCGCGCGATGCGCTGCATGGCGACATGGCGACCAATGCCGCGATGGTGCTGGCAAAACCCGCCGGGCGCAAGCCGCGCGACATTGCCGCCGCGCTGGCCGAACGTCTGGCGGATGATCCCCGCATCCTTGCCGCCGATGTTGCCGGCCCCGGTTTCCTGAACCTGCGTCTTGCACCGGATGCCTGGCGCGCGGCGATTCCCGTGATCCTTGCCAAGGGGCGCGATTTCGGGCGCTCCGACATGGGGGCAGGGCGCAAGGTGAATGTCGAATATGTCAGCGCCAACCCCACGGGGCCGCTGCATGTGGGCCACACCCGCGGCGCGGTCTTTGGCGACGCGCTGGCCAGCCTGCTGGATTTTGCGGGTTTTGATGTGACCCGCGAATATTACATCAACGATGGCGGCGCCCAGGTCGATGTGCTGGCGCGGTCGGTCTATCTGCGCTATCTCGAGGCCTGCGGCCAGCAGGTCCAGTTCGAGGATGGCACCTATCCGGGCGACTATCTGATCCCCGTGGGCCAGGCGGTAAAGGAAAAATACGGCGAAAGCCTGGTCGGCAAGCCCGAATCCGTCTGGCTGGCCGATCTGCGCCAATTCGCAACCGACGCCATGATGGAGCTGATCCGCGACGATCTGGCCGCGCTGGGTGTGAAGATGGACGTCTTTTTCAGCGAAAAATCCCTGTACGGCACCGGCCGGATCGAGGCCGCGATCGAGCTGTTGCGCCAAAAGGGCCTGATCTACGAGGGCACCCTCGAACCCCCCAAGGGCAAGAAGCCCGAGGATTGGGAGCCCCGCAAGCAGACCCTGTTCAAATCCACCGAACATGGCGACGATGTCGATCGCCCGGTGCAGAAATCCGATGGTTCCTGGACCTATTTCGCCCCCGACATCGCCTATCACCAGGACAAGATCGCCCGCGGCTTTGACGAGCTGATCGACGTGTGGGGCGCCGATCATGGCGGCTATGTCAAACGCATGAAGGCGGCGGTGTCGGCGCTGTCCGACGGGCGCGTGCCGCTGGATGTCAAGCTGACCCAGCTGGTCAAGCTGTACAAGAACGGCCAGCCCTTCAAGATGAGCAAGCGCGCCGGCACGTTCGTCACCCTGCGCGATGTGGTCGATCAGGTGGGATCGGACGTCACCCGTTTTGTCATGCTGACCCGCAAGAATGACGCGCCGCTGGATTTCGATTTTGCCAAGGTGCTGGAACAGAGTCGCGAAAACCCCGTGTTTTACGTGCAATACGCCCATGCGCGGATTTCGTCGGTGCTGAACAAGGCGCGCGCGGCGGGGATCGAGACCGATCTTGCCAAACTGGGACATGCCGACCTGTCCGAGATTGCCCATGAATCCGAGATGGCATTGCTGCGCAAGCTGGCCGAATGGCCCCGCCAGCTGGAACTTGCCGCACGCCATCACGAACCTCACCGGGTGGCATTCTACCTTTACGATCTGGCTTCCGACTTTCATGCGCTGTGGAACAAGGGCAATGAATTGCCCGAGCTGCGTTTCCTGCAAGAGGACAATCCGCAACGCTCGAAAGGGAAAATTGCACTGATAACAGCAGTTTCCGTTGTGATTTCTGCTGGTCTTGGTATTCTTGGCGTAACCCCGATGACAGAAATGCGGTAACAAAACCGCAACATAACACAAAATATCGGGTTTCGAGCAGGTGCGCACACAACATGTTGTGGCGAATATGAGGCAGGCAAATGGCAGACAATGTCGATTTCCGGGATGTATTTCCCGCACAGGATGAATCCGCGACCGTTGGTCTGACGACTTTGACCAACTGGTTGGGCGCAATTGTTTCGCTTTCGCTGATGATCGGCCTGGGTTTCTGGGGCTACAAGCTGGCGATGCGTGACGTCACAGGCGTTCCGGTGGTGAGGGCCATGGCCGGGCCGATGCGGATACAACCCGATGATCCCGGTGGCGAGGTCGTCGCCTATCAGGGGCTGGCCGTGAACAGGGTTCAGTCCAAGGGCAGTGTTGCGCCCCCGGCCGAGCGCGTGGTCCTGGCGCCGCCCCCGGTCAAGCTTGACGGAAACGAGGACCTGACGGTTGCGCAGCTCGAGCGCAAGCAGAATACCGCCGTCGCCCATCTGGATGAAAAGCCGAAAAATGTTGCGGATGTCAGCTCCTCGGCCACCGACACCGAAATCAATATCGAGGACGCAATCCGCCTTGCGATGAAAGAGACGGTTCCGGTCAAGAAGGCGCGCAAGCTGGCGACACTGAAAGGGGTGAAGGGGTCTGTCCGCCCCAAGCTCCGCCCGCGCTCGGCCCTGGCGGCAAACACCCCTCTGGGGTTGCTGCCCAAGGCCAAGAGCCCGCCGGCAACACCGGTTTCGACCCCCATATATGCAACGGCGTCCGTATCGCCGGACCAGATCGCACCGGGAACAAGTCTTGTTCAGTTGGGGGCCTTCAACAGCCGCGACATGGCATTGCGCGAATGGAGGCTGATTCGTGAGCGCAACAGGGATCTCATCGGCAATCGCCGCGAAGTGATCCTGAAGGCAACAAGCGGTGGGCGCCCGTTCTATCGCCTGCGGATGATCGGTTTTCGGGATATCGAGGATTCCCGCCGCCTGTGCACGGCGCTGGTTGCGCGTGGAACCCCCTGCATCCCGGTGATCGCCCGCTGATGCCCCCCCACGGGGCATGCATCCTGGGCTGTGGTGGCGCTATGCTGGATGACAGCGAGCGCCGCTTTTTTCGCGAGACCGATCCCTTTGGTTTCATCCTGTTTGCGCGCAATGTTGAAAACCCCGACCAGCTGCGCGCCCTGTGTAATGAGCTGCGCGAAACCGTTGGCCGTGATGCCCCGATCCTGATCGATCAGGAAGGCGGTCGCGTGGCACGGCTGCGTGCGCCCCATTGGCATGAATGGCTGCCCGCGCTGGAGCAGGTCCGGCGTTGTCGTCCGGCGGATGCGCCCCGCGCGATGTGGTTGCGCTATCGTCTGATTGCACAAGATCTGCGCGCCGTCGGTATCGACGTGAACTGCGCACCGATGGTCGATGTGCCAAGCGCACAAGTGCACCAGATCATCCGCGACCGCTGCTATGGGCTCGATGCCGCCACCGTCACCCGCAACGGCCGCGCCGTGGCCGATGGTCTGCTGGCGGGCGGTGTGCTGCCGGTTCTGAAGCATATCCCCGGCCACGGTCGGCCCAGTGCCGACAGCCATGTTGACCTCCCCCGCACGGATGCGCCGATTGACGCGCTGCGCGAGGTGGATTTTGCGCCCTTCAAGGCGCTTGCCGATCTGCCCATGGGGATGACGGCGCATGTGGTTTACGGCGCGCTCGACCCCGACAGGCCGGCAACATTGTCGCCCGTGGTCATTGATGTCATCCGCCGCGAGATCGGCTTTGACGGCCTGCTGATGAGCGACGACCTGTCCATGCAGGCCTTGCAGGGCAGTCTGGATCGGCGGACCACAGGCGCCCTTGCGGCAGGCTGTGACGTGGTGCTGCACTGCAATGGCGACATGGCCGAGATGGAACAGGTTGCCACCGCTGCGGGCCGCATGGATGGTGCCGCCACCCGGCGGGCCGACAGGGCGCTGGCGCTCCGGCATCAGCCGGATACGGTCGACCGAAACACCCTCTTGGCGGAACTCGACGACCTGCTTATGCTGGGCGGGTGATGAACCAGACAGATCCGAACACCGACGCGCCCGCCAAGGCGGATGCCTATGGCGCGGAAAGCGAGATCGCCGCGCGGCTGAAGGCCGAGGCGCTGATCGTCGATGTCGATGGTTTCGAGGGGCCGCTTGACCTGCTGCTGACACTGTCGCGCACGCAAAAGGTGGATCTGCGCAAGATCTCGGTTCTGCAACTGGCCGAACAATATCTGCAATTCATCGAGCGCGCCAAAAGCCTGCGAATCGAGCTGGCTGCTGATTATCTGGTCATGGCGGCCTGGATGGCCTATCTCAAATCCCGCCTGCTGCTGCCCCCCGACCCCGAGGACGAAGGCCCCAGCGGCGAGGAACTGGCCGCCCACCTGGCCTTTCAGCTGGAACGCCTCGAGGCCATGCGCCGCGCTGCCGCCCGTCTCATGGCGCGCGACCAGCTGGGGCGCGATTTCTTTGCCCGCGGCATCCCCGAGGCAGTGACCGCCACGCGCAAGGTGAAATATACCGCAACCGTGCTTGACCTGATGCAGGCCTATGCCAATGTGCGCACCCGCGACGATTTCGAACCGCTGGCCTTCAAGCGGGATTCGATCTTTACCATGGAACAGGCGCTGGAACGGATGAAGATACTGATCGGCCACGCGATGGAATGGAGCGACCTTTCCCAGTTCCTGCCCGAAGGCTGGACTCAAGACCCCAAGAGGCGGCGTTCAGCCATGGCCGCCAGCTTTGCCGCCTCGCTCGAGTTGGCCAAGCTGGGCCAGGTCGAGCTGCGCCAGGACGAGATGTTCGCTCCGATCATGTTGCGTCGAAGGGGGGCCGCGAATGGACAGTGATCTGGCGCCCGAAAACGACACCCTGTTCGACGCCCCTCCCATGGCGGAACAGGAACGCATGGTCGAGGCGATCCTCTTTGCCTCGGCCGAGCCGCTGAGCATGCGCGAAATATCCGAACGCCTGCCCCATGGCTGTGACGCGGCCGAGGCGCTGGCCCATCTGCGCAAACGCTACGAGGGGCGCGGCGTGCGCGTGGTAAAGGTGGGCGATGCCTGGGCGTTTCGCACCGCGCCCGACCTGGGCTTTCTGATGCAAAAGGAACGCGTTGAAACCCGCAAGCTCAGCCGCGCCGCCATCGAGACGCTGGCCATCATCGCTTATCACCAGCCCGTCACCCGTGCCGAGATCGAGGAAATCCGTGGCGTTTCCGTATCCCGCGGCACGCTTGACATGCTGATGGATATGGAATGGATCCGCCTTGGCCGCCGCCGCATGACCCCCGGCCGCCCGGTGACATTTGTGGTAACCCAGACCTTCCTTGACCATTTCGGCCTTGAAAGCCCGCGCGACCTGCCCGGCATCCGCGAGCTGCGCGAGGCTGGCCTGCTGGACAACCGCCCGCCACCGGGCGCCATGCCGGGCATCATTGCCGACGACCCGGACGAGGGCGACACGCCCGACGATCAGGAAGAAATGTTTGAATAACACGCGTCCCGCGCTTCTTCTTTGCACAAATACTCGGAGGGGGGGAGGCCCGACAGGGCCGGGGGCGGCAGCCCCCAATCCAACCCATGGGCGCCAGCCCCCTGCAGGCCATCACACCCTGAAATGCTTGGACAGCTTCAACCCCTGTCCCTGATAATTCGATCCCAGATCCACCCCGTACAGCATGTCGGGCGCTGCCCGCATCCGCTCATACACAAGGCGTCCGACGATCTGCCCGTGTTCCAGCGCAAAGGGCGCCTCGTGACAGCGCACTTCAAGCACCCCGCGCGAACCGTGCCCGCCTGCCGCCGCATGGCCGAATCCAGGGTCGAAAAAGCCCGCGTAATGCACCCGGAATTCGCCGACCATGGCCAGATAGGGGGCCATTTCGGCTGCATAAAGCGGCGGAATATGCACGGCTTCGCGGCTGACCAGAATATAGAACGCGTCCGGATCCAGGATGATGCGCCCATGTTCGGCATGTACCTCTTCCCAGAAATCACGCGCTGCGTAGTGGTTGATCAGGTCGAGGTCGATCACCCCGGTGTGGGGCTTTGCCCGCCAGCCAACCAGCGTGCCCTTTGCCGGCCTCAGATCCACCGAAAAGCCCAGCCCGCCGTCGATATGGGCCTCGCCCGATACAAGTTTCTGGTCCGCGTGCAGTTGCATGAGCGCCGCGTCATCCAGCACGGCCTGCCCCTGGCGAAACCGGATCTGGTTCAGCCGCATTCCGGGACGCACCAGCACCGAAAAGGATCGCGGGCAGATTTCGGCATATAGCGGGCCGCCATAGCCCGCCTCGATCCGGTCAAACTCGACCCCGTGATCGGTGATCAGACGGGTCAGCAGATCCAGCCTGCCGGTCGAGCTTTTGGCGTTGGCAACCGCGCTGATGCCGGGCGGCAGCGCCAGCGATTCCATCAACGGCACCACATAGACACAGCCCTTTTCCAGAACTGCGCCGTGGGACAGGTCGATCTTGTGCATCTCGAACTCGGCCAGACGCTCGGCCACTCGGCCTGCGCGGCCGGGCAGAAAGCTGGCCCGCACGCGCCAGGCGGTGTCGCCAAGACGCAGGTCCAGGCTGGCGGGTTGTATCTGCTGGGCGGGGATGGGGTGGTCGGCGCTGATCTGCCCGTGGGCGATCATCTCGGCAATGTGCTGCGAGGGGAAAACACCGCTCTGGCTGCTGGTCATTGCTCGGCCCCCTGTGTTCGGGCCGGTGTTGTGCGCGGCCCCTTGCGGTGCGCTATGGTCGGGCTAGCAGGATTCGAACCTGCGACCTCTCGTCCCCCAGACGAACGCGCTACCAGACTGCGCTATAGCCCGACTAGCGGTGGTTATACGGTTTTTGTGCAGGCCTGCAAGCGGGAAAGAGGGGCCACAGCGTCGGAATCCAAAGTTCGCCACATCGAATTTTCATTTCCCGGATCACTTGTGATCCGGTTCGCGCCCGACCCCGCCCCCCAGGCGGGTGCGAATTGGTGGTACCGTTTCAACAGACTGCAATGTTGCACTCGCGAAAACCCATGCGCAGATCTTGCTGCGCCCCCTCGGGGCCGGGCGCGAACCTCGCCTTGCGCGAAGTTTTCGATGATACGGATTACGGTTCTGCCCTGCCAGAGCGGCGCAATCGGATCATTCCGGTTTGATGCTTGCTGCAACCCGGTCGCGCAGGCCCTTGAGGTGGTTGTAAAGCGCGACGAGGCGCTCGTCATCGCTCATCTCGGGGTTGGTGGGCCAGGGGGGGCGGGGTGCTACATCAACAGCTGCGGCCTGTCGTGCCGCGCGGTCGATCATCGGTTCCTGTGGGGATTCGCTTGCAGCAGGGGCCTGATCGGCGTCGGGGGCCGGTTCCTGCGTGTCCGGTTCCTGCTCTTGTGCGGCCGAAAGGAGGGGCTCGGCCGGATCATCAGCCGCCGAGGGTGTCTTGTCGGGCTTTGACGGTTCCGCGCGCCTGTTGGCACCTTCCGGTTGATAGCCTTCGATCTCGCGGTCCGAAAGAGAGGCGACATATTTCACCCCCTTTTCCCGCAGGATCTTTTTCACGCCCTTGATGGTCAGCCCGTCTTCGTGCAGCAGGCGCTTGATGCCGGCCAGCAGCATCATGTCCGAGGGGCGGTAATAGCGCCGCCCGCCGGCCCGTTTCACGGGTTTGATCTGTGAAAACTTGCTTTCCCAGAAACGCAGCACATGGGCCGGGGTGTCCAGCCATTCGGATACTTCGCTGATGGTGCGGAATGCGTCCGGGGATTTGGCCATCTGCCCTGGTTCCGCCTAGCGCCGGTTGCCGGCGGCCACGCGTTCCTTCATCAGATGCGACGGCCGGAAGGTCAGCACCCGGCGGGGCGAAATGGGCACCTCTTCACCCGTCTTGGGATTGCGCCCGATCCGCGCGCGCTTGTCCCGTACGCTGAATGTGCCAAAGGACGAGATCTTGACGTTTTCGCCCCGCACCAGGGCGTCGGACATATGTCTGAGGACCGATTCGACCAGCTCGGCCGATTCATTTCTGGACAGCCCGACTTCGCGAAATACCGCTTCGGACAGATCCATTCGTGTCAAAGTTTTTCCGGCCATTTATCTACCCCCCAAAGAATATGTTGGAAGATTGGTGGAAACCCCCGCCCGAGTCAATATCAACGTCAAGATCAACAGCTTGGAAACAGGCGATAAATTGCGCAGATCTCCTACCAGCGCAGAACCACGGCACCCCAGGCAAGGCCGCCGCCGATGGCCTCGGCCACCAGAATCTGGCCCTTTTCGATCTGTCCGCGCCCGGCTGCAACCGATAGCGCCAGCGGAATCGAGGCCGCCGAGGTGTTGCCGTGATCCTGGATCGTAAGCACCACGCGCTCCATCGGCAGGCCCATCTTTTTGGCGGTTCCCTGAATGATGCGGATATTGGCCTGATGCGGCACCAGCCAGTCCACATCGGCGTCGCTCAACCCCACCTTGGCCAGCGCGGCTTCGGCGGTTTCGGTCAGTTTGCCCACGGCCTGACGGAAAAGGGCATTGCCCTGCATGCGCAGATGGCCGGCCTGCCCCGTGGTCGAGACCCCGCCATCCACATACAGCATGTCACGATAGCGCCCGTCGGAATTGAGGTCGGCGGCAAGAACCCCGCGGTCGCTGCTGTCGCCCTGGCCCTGCCGGGCCTCAAGCACCAGCGCGCCGGCGCCGTCGCCGAACAGCACGCAGGTCGAACGGTCGGTCCAGTCCATGATCCGCGAAAAGGTTTCTGCCCCGATCACAAGGATGCGTCTTGCCTGCCCCGACACGATCAACGCATTGGCATTGGTCAGGGCAAAGATGAAACCCGCACAGACCGCCTGCACGTCAAAGCCAAAGCCGCGGGTCATGCCAAGTTCGGCCTGCACCATGGTCGCGACAGAAGGGAAGGTCAGGTCGGGGGTCGAGGTGGCCAGCACGATCGCGTCGATATCATCGGGCTGAAGCCCGGCATTTTCAAGCGCGGCGCGGGCTGCATGGGTGGCCATCTGCGAGGTCGTTTCGCCCTCGGCCGCAAAGTGCCGTCGTTCGATTCCGCTGCGCGTGCGAATCCACTCGTCGCTGGTGTCCAGGGTTTTTTCGAATTCGCTGTTGGGAACCACGCGTTCGGGCAGGTAATGCCCGACACCTCTGACGACTGCTCGGATAACGCTCATTCTGGAAGATCACTCGTTTGACTGGGTCGAGGCGCCATTGTCGCCCTGCAGAGCACCGGATGCAACCCGCGCAGCAAGCTTTTCCGTAAAACCGCTGCGGGCAAGCTGAAAGGCCAGCCTGATGGCCGATGAAACGCCGGTGGCATCGGCATCGCCATGGGATTTGATGACCGTGCCGTTGAGACCCAGAAAAACCCCGCCATTGACGCGGCGGGGGTCGATCTTGCGATGCATCCGCCGCAGCGAGGTCATGGCAAACATCGCGCCTATGCGCGACAGCGGGGTATGGCGAAAGGCCGCCCGCAATTCGCGGCTGACAAAGGACGCGGTGCCCTCGGCAGTTTTCAGCGCCACATTGCCGGTAAACCCGTCGGTGACGATCACATCGACCCGATCCGAGGGGATGTCGCTGCCTTCGACAAAGCCGACGAAATCGAAATTGCCCTTTTCCTGGCGCGAGCCGATCAGCTCCAGCGCCTGTTTCAGTTCGGTGCGCCCCTTGTGTTCTTCGGTGCCGACATTCAGCAGGCCGATGCGGGGTTTGGGAATGGAAAGGCCGTTGCGTGCGAATGACGCCCCCATCAGCGCGTATTGCAGCAGATCGCTGGCCTCGGCCCGCACATCAGCGCCCGCGTCAAGCAGCACGTTGAAACCCTGGGGGTTGCTGGAAGGCCACTGGATGGCGATGGCCGGTCGCGTGACGCCGGGCAGCTTGCGCAGGCGCAACATGGACAGCGCCATCAGCGCGCCAGTGTTGCCGCAGGAAACCGCAACGGTGGCGTTGCCTTGCCGCACACAGTCGATCGCCCCCCACATCGAGGTGCCCTTGCCATGGCGCATCACATGGCTGGGCTTGGCGTCCATGTTGACGACACCTTCGGCATGGCGAATCTCGCAGATGCCGGCAAGGTGCTTGCGTCGTCTTATCAGGCGTTCAAGCGTGGGCTTGTCGCCATGCACGATGAATCTGATTTCGGGGTTCTTGCTGGCGGAACGGGCGATGCCGGCGACAACTGCCGCCGGGCCCCGATCGCTTCCCATGGCGTCGACCGAGATGACCACCTCGTTGCGGGCGCTGCCCGCGGGATGCGCCTGCCCGGTCATGCGTCCGACCCCCTGATACGGGTGTTACGCCGCGTCTTCGTCCAGATCGATCTCGTCCGCCAGCGCGATGACTTCGCGGTCGGCATAATGCCCGCAGGACGGACAGACATGATGCGGACGCTTGAGTTCGCCGCAGTTCGAGCATTCGTTGGGATTGTCGGCCACCAGAGCGTCGTGCGAACGGCGCTGGTTCCGGCGGGAGCGGGTGATCTTGTTCTGTGGGACAGCCATGTCACAACCTCGGTTCTGGGGCACGCCAGGGCGCCCGATTTCGGACCCGGCAGGGCAAGTGTCGGGCACAGCCCGGACCACTCGCCAACCGGGGTTGGAAAGGAAGCCGCGAAAATACTCGGAAAATGCGTCAGCGCAACCCCCAATTTACATCCTCTCGCGGCCTATTTCTGCAATTTCTCGCGCAACTGCGCCAAAGATGCAAAGGGTTTTGTGTCAGCCTCTTCGATCGGGGCCGCATCCGGGGGTGTCGCAACGGTCTTTTCCAGCGTTCCATCGGCCTTGCGCGGATAGTCGGGAATGGCCAGCGACAGGGATTCGCTCAGCACCGCCATCATGTCTATTTCGTGGCGCAGGGGTTCCAGCTCGTCATTGCCGTCAAAGACCGATTCTTCCTCTTCGGGGAAGGGGCTGTAGTTGCGGCTGAAGATGCGGGTGACGGGCACGTCAAGACGGGTCGTGACGGGCTCGTCGGTTACCACGCAGGGCTGCACGACGGTGGCGCCAAGCATGGCGTCAAGTTTCCAGTCGCCGTTTTCCAGCTGCCGCAGCGTTCCCGCCAGACGCAGCTTGCGCAGCGCCGAAAGGCCCAGAAAGGCCGCCAGATCCTTGCACACGGCGCCGTCGGGCCGCATGTCAAAGCGGTTGTCGCCCTTGGGGTCGAGATGGCGCAGCCGCAGGATCCAGGGCGCGCCAAGCGCGACAGCGGCGGCCTTGTCAGCGGATTTCGTCATTCGGTTGCAACCCTTGCAGGATAATTTTTTCGTAAGCCTCAACTTTCTTGCTTGTTTTGCACGTCTTCGCTAAGCCGACAAGAAGGATATGCGGTCTGGGTGAGGATGACGCGAATGCTGGCAGTGAACAGGCTGGGTTTGAAGGCGGGGCTTTTGGCCGCGCTTCTTTTCGTGTTGGCGGGATGTGCGGCGATCATCGTCAGCCACGGCTATGCGCCCACGGAGGCCGAGCTGAAGGTGATCAAGGTTGGTGTCGATGACAAGGCCTCGGTCGAACAGGCCATTGGCCGTCCGGGCGCAACCGGGGTCATCGGGGATGATACCTGGTATTACATGTCCAGCAAGATCAGAAACTATGCTTACAAGGCGCCGAAGGTCATCGATCGGCAGCTTGTCGCCATCCGCTTTGGCAAGAATGGACGTGTCGCCAATATCGAGCGATTTACCCTGAAGGATGGCCGTGTGATCGCCCTGAATCGTCGCGTGACCGATACCGGCATCAAGGGGGTTTCGTTTATCGGGCAGATGCTTGGCAATGTCGGGCGCATGAACCTGTCGGACCAGCCGCCGCCACAATAGGCGGACAGCAGGCGACAGGTGATTTTCTTCCCTTGTGATTGCCGCGGTCAGTCTGTCGCGGGATCGTCGGGATCGAAAAGCAGCGCTATGCCATTTATGCAGTAGCGTAATCCGGTCGGGGGGGGGCCATCCTCGAACATATGACCCAGATGTGCATCGCAGTTCGTGCACAGTACCTCGGTCCGTTTGGAAAACCAGCTGTTGTCTTCGCGCATTGTGATCGCTGATTCGCTGATCGGCTGATAAAACGAGGGCCAGCCGGTGCCCGAGTCGAACTTGGCATCGGAATGAAACAGCGGCTCATTGCAGCAGATGCAGCGGAACTGGCCTTTCCTGTCGGGAAAATCGTCATGGCTGAAAGGGCGTTCGGTCGCGCCTTTACGGGTCACCTTGTAGGCCAGTTCAGACAGGCGGGCGCGCCATTCCGAATCGGATTTGGTGAATTTGGGGGCCATTCTAACCTCATTTCCCGACGAACGCCGGCGCTACCGTTGAAAACCCGTTCAACTGAGACAGATATAGTGTTACCCAACTTACCTAACAACCTGCCGAAAGGTTACTTTGGGGCTGTCTCGGAAACATGGATGAACACCAGTTGACCGATCTTGCCAAGGGCCGATACCGGGCCGGGATCGTGCGCTCGCAAGAGGGGATCCGCCAGATCCTTGAATTGCGTGCACGCTGTTTCAGGTCGGGCTGCGGCCCGGTCGGGATGGGCAGCGATCTGGACCGGCACGACGCGTTCTTTCAACAGGTTGCCATCCACGACACTGTGCTGGACAAGCTGGTCGGGTGCTATCGTTTCAAGTTGTTTCAAGGCGGATCCGATATCGGAAACGGCTATGCCGCCGGGTATTACGACCTGTCGCCGCTTGCAGGGTATCAGGGCCCGATGCTGGAAATGGGGCGATTCTGTCTGGCCCCTGGCAGTTTCAGCCCTGATGTGTTGCGCATGGCCTGGGGTTTTCTGACCCGCGTGGTTGACCAGGC
Source organism: Paracoccaceae bacterium (assembly GCA_030950185.1). GTDB lineage: Bacteria > Pseudomonadota > Alphaproteobacteria > Rhodobacterales > Rhodobacteraceae > UBA5972. The sequence continues at coordinate 18,390 of JAUZRU010000003.1, forward strand.
CGGGGTCAGGATGATCTTTGGATGTTCTTCCTTTCACGGCGCCGATATTGCCCGGCATGAAGATGCCCTTGCATTGTTGCGCAGCCGCTACCTGGGCCCCCGGGGATGGTTGCCCAGGATGAAGGCGGTCGAATGTTTCCCCTTTGCCAGCCGCCTGGTGCAGCGCAAGCCCGATCCGGGCAAGGCGCTTAAATCGATGCCGCCATTGCTGCGCAGCTATCTGGCAATGGGGGGGTGGGTTTCCGATCACGCTGTGATCGATTCCGATCTGGACACGATTCACGTTTTCACGGGCCTCGAGATCGAGGCGATTCCGCCTGCCAGAGCCAGATCTCTCAGAGCTATTTCTTCCTGATTGTTCAAGTTGTTGTGGCAGGACATTCGTGCATGTCTGGCCATTTTTCGCGGTCGGTCGGCTTGATATTGATCAATCAATCAATATAAATGTGATCACAAATCTACGGCTTCGCTGTGCTGTCGCAGAGACCGGCACAAGGCCCTGAGGACGAAATGAAGATCAGCCGCCGGTGTGGCTCATGTGCCGCGACATCTGACCTGACACCGACTGACGCGAATAATCGAAATCATGGCCTTTCGGCTTTTTCGTGATCGCCTCGTGCAACGCCCGGATCACCGGTGCATCATCATCCGGGTTGTCGCGCAGGACCTTGCGCAGATCATATTCGCCCTCTTGCCCAAGGCACTGAAACAGCTGCCCGGTGCATGTCAGGCGCACCCGGTTGCAGGATTCACAGAAATTGTGGGACAGCGGTGTGATGAAGCCCAGCTTCTGGCCGGTTTCCTCGACCCGGCGATAGCGCGCCGGCCCGCCGGTGCTTTCGGCCAGATCGGTCAGGCGATAACGGGTTTCCAGCTGTCGGGCGACGTCGTTCAAGGACCAGTACTGGCCAAGCCGCTCTTCGCTGGCGATGTCTTCGCCCATGGGCATGACCTCGATAAAGGTGAGGTCCATTCCCTGTTCGGCGCACCATTCGACCATGTCGAACAGCTCGTCGTCATTGAATCCTTTCAGCGCGACCATGTTGATCTTGATGCGCAGCCCGGCGTCCTGGGCGGCGCGGATCCCGTCCATGACCTGCGGCAGGCGCCCCCAGCGGGTGACGCGTTTGAACTTGTCCGCGTTCAGCGTATCAAGCGAAATATTGACCCGGCGCACCCCGAAACCCGCAAGGTCAGCGGCGAAGCGGGCCAGTTGCGAGCCGTTTGTCGTCAGTGTCAGCTCGTCCAGCGCGCCGCTTTCAAGGTGGCGGGACATGGCCTGAAAGAAATTCATGATGCCGCGCCGCACCAATGGTTCACCCCCGGTGACGCGCAGCTTGCGTACCCCTTGCGAGATGAAGGCAGAACACAGCCTGTCCAGCTCTTCCAGGGTCAGCAGGTCGCGTTTGGGCAGAAAGGTCATGTGTTCCGACATGCAATAGACACAGCGGAAATCGCACCTGTCGGTGACAGAGACGCGCAGATAGGTGATCGCGCGCTGAAACGGGTCTATGAGTCGGGGTGCATCAGACATGGCAGACAGGGTATCCTTGGCTGGCCGTTTGCGCAAGGCGTTGATGCCGGTGGCAAAGGCTTCTACACTTGCGGCCATGACAACGCGCATGACTTTGTTTTTTCCGGCGTCTCCCCGGTTCCTGCTGGGGGCTTTGGCGCTGGTTCTTCTGTCTGGCTGCACGCTGACGCTGCCGCGCCTGTTCAAGCAACGTGAAGCTGCCCCGGTTTGCGTGGGCAACAACTGCCCCACGGCCGAGGTCGCCGGCCCCGACACCCCGCGCCCCCAGCCGCGGCCGCTCGTCGAGGGCACTGACGCCGGCTCAAGACCCAGGGCCAGGGGCTTTGTCGAAGGTATTGCGCCCGACAAGCTGGACAAGACCACCGAGGTGGAAAAGGCCGCTGCGACCACCGGGCCGGTCGGTGGCGAAGTCAGGCTCGGCCGTACCATCGCCTCGCTTGGCGATGTGATGCGGCAAGGGTTCTGGTTGAAAACCCCGCTGGTCGACAAGGAAACCGAGGGACGAATCGTTCTGGCAGATACGGGAAACAGTGTGAAGGTGACATTGATCCCCAAAGGTGGCGACAAGGGCGCGGGCAGCCAGATCTCTCTGGCGGCAATGCGGGCGCTGGAAATCCCGCTCACGACGCTTCCCGAACTGATCGTGTTTGCGGCGAAATAGGGTCGTATGATGTTGAACCGCAAGATTTTCACACAACCATCGGATTGGGATGCCCTGCGGCGCGGCTTTCGTTGGGATGTGCCGGAACATTTCAACATCGGGGTCGCGTGTTGCGACGACTGGGCGCGGGCCGATCCGGGCAGGGTTGCCGTTGTGCATATGGGCGCAGGGGGCGAAGTCGAGGAATTCACCTATGATCGCCTGCGCCGGGCCTCGAACGCGCTGGCCAATGCCCTTGTCGCCCGCGGCCTGAAACGCGGCGACCGGGTGGCGGTGCTGCTGGCGCAATCGCCCGAGGTGCTGATCACCCATTTTGCGGCCCACAAGGCGGGCATGATCACCATTCCGCTGTTCACCCTGTTTGGCGAAGAGGCGCTTGAATATCGGTTGCGCGATTCCGGCGCGCGGGCGGTTGTGACCGACCGTGAAAACCTGCCCAAGATTGCGGCCCTGCGCGACCGGCTGCCGGATCTGGCCGTCGTGCATGTAGTCGAGGGCGCCGAGGGGGGCGCATTCGGCCTGTGGCAAGATATGGAATCCGCTTCGGATACCTTCACCCCGGTCAACACGCTGGCCGAGGATCCGGCCGTCATCATCTATACATCCGGCACCACCGGCCCGCCCAAGGGCGCGCTTCATGCGCATCGCTTTCTGCTGGGCCATATGCCCGCGATCGAGTTGCAGCATGATTTCTTTCCCCATCCGGGCGATATCGGCTGGACCCCGGCCGACTGGGCCTGGGTCGGGGGGCTGATGAATATCGCGCTGGGCTATCTCTATTACGGGGTGCCCGTGGTCTCGCACCGGATGGGGCGGTTCGATGCCGAGGCTGCCTTTGCCATGATCGCGCGGCTGAACATCCGCAACCTGTTTCTGCCGCCCACCGCGCTCAAGCTCATGCGCCAGGTTGCGCCGCCCAGAGGGCTGAATATCCGCACGATAATGTCGGGGGGCGAATCGCTGGGCGCCGACATGCTGGACTGGGGGCGCAGCGCGCTGGGGGTGACGATCAACGAAACCTATGGCCAGACGGAATGCAACCTCTGCCTGACCTCGAGCGCCGGCATCGGCGTGCAGAAACCCGGCGCCATCGGCAAGCCGGTACCCGGTTTCGATATCGCCATCATCGACAGCGCGGGAAACGAACTGCCGCGCGGCGCGCTGGGCGAAATCGCCGTGCGTCGCACCACGCCGGTCATGTTTCTGGAATACTGGAAACAGCCCGAAAAGACGGCCGAGAAATTCGTCGGCGACTGGATGCGCACCGGCGATCTGGGCGTCATGGACGAACAGGACTATGTGACGTTTCAATCGCGCGATGACGACGTGATCACATCATCAGGCTATCGCATCGGCCCGACCGAGATCGAGAACTGTCTGACCGGCCACCCCGATGTCGCCATGGCCGCGGTTGTCGGCATCCCCGACGCGGTACGCACCGAGATCGTCAAGGCCTTCGTGGTACTGCGCGAGGGGGCATCACCCGAGGGGATCGAAGACGCGCTGAGGGCGCGCGTGCGTGAACGCCTTTCCCCCCATCTTGCCCCGCGCGTGGTCGAGGTGATCGACGCCATGCCGATGACTGCAACCGGCAAGATCATGCGCCGCGAGCTGCGCGCGCGGGGGTAGGGCGCGGGGGTAGGGCATGCGCGCTCAGATCTGGACCCAGCTTTCCGGCACAAGGTTGTGATCCTGCATCGCGGGGTCCGCAAACCAGCGTTTCGGGGCGACCACGATCTTGCCGGGGTCGGGGTTCAGCCAGGCACCCCACCAGGAAAAGGATGAATTGGCCACGATGTGGTGCCGACAACGATACATCAGTCGGATGTCTTCGTAATTATGTTCGGGTCCGTTATGGGACACGATCCGCATGGGGTAGGGAAGTTTCAGGTTTTCACGCACCCAGTCGGGTTCGTCGGAAAAGGCGAAAAAGACGGGTTCGCGCCCGATCCGTTCAACGATCAGATCGGCGGCACGGCGGTAGTAATCCAGATCACAGGTGCCGTGGACGGCGTTGAATTTCGGGTTTGAAACATAATCCCCGCGCCGCACATGCAACGAGACCGGATAGCAGGAATCCTGTTCTTCCATCACCTTGCGGTTTTCGTCCGTAGGCGGCGTGATCACCTGAAGATGCTGGCGCACCAGATCGGCGTGATCCTTGAAATACAGCTCTGTCTGCCAATAGCCTTTCAGATAGGTGCCATCGCCCAGGGTCTTTTCGGCCGGGTCATAGGCCAGGGATTTTTCCTTGAACATGGTCCAGTCATCACCGCGGATCTTGGCAGCCAGATAGGGCAGCAGCCCGTCATGGCGCATGGCCGGCAGGCGCTTGCGCACAACCTCGGGTGTGTTGATGGAAAAATGGTGCAGGCACAGCTCGTCCGGGCGGGGCTTGTCAAAATAGCGCGTGTCGATGCGCAGCTCGACCCCCAGCCGCGCGGCAAGGGCCTTGCCAAAGGCAAATTGAAAGAGCTGGTTTCCGAGCCCGCCAAAGATATGGGTGACGATCATGGTTCATTTCCGTGGTTTCGGTTCGGATCACGCCATAACATGCAAGCACGCGCCTTGCACAGGGGCGTGCTTGCAGCGGATCAGGACAGGCGTTAGAGGCTTGGGCGACAGAAACACGGATACGCGACGACATGATCGAATGTGAGACGGCAAGTGACACCGGAGGTCGGGATTCGCCCGCGCCTCGTCCTGATGGTTGTGCCGGCATCGCTGCCATCGTCGTGGTTCGCGACGGTGGCCCCATGGCATGCGCTGCCATTCGCAGCCATGTTTCTTTGGTCGATCAGGTCATTGCAGTGCATTCCACCGACAATGACGCCATCCCTGCGGCGCTGTCTGATCTGCGGCAAGAGTTGGGGGCGCGATTGCAGGTGGTTTCCGCCCCGCGGGGCGAGGATGATCTTTGGGCATATGGCGTTTCGCAAGCCCCTGGCGCGGTCGTTGTGGGGTTTCACGACGACCAGATTGCCTTTCCGACCCTCTTCCGGCGATGCAGGGTCGATCTGGATGCGGTCGCGCTGCAAGCGGGGCGGGTGTTCGGTCTGGCCGTTCTGAATCTTGCCCATGACCACAAGGGAAAGCTGGGGATCTCGTCCAAGTTTCCGATCACCCATGGGGGTGCGCTGGGTTTCTTTGCGCCGGACACGCAGGAAACGGGTCGTATCTTTGCCGGCTTTGCCGGCTTTCGCCTGTTGACCGGTCACCTTGGCGCAGATCGCCCCCGTCACGTCATGGATCTGGCCGAGGCGCGCGCCGCCATGGCGCCGGGGCCGGTTGCACGGCTTTCAGCACTTTTCGGGGCCGGGCGCCGGTTCGAACTGGAATGCCAGACCGCAGTTGCGCCGACCTTTCCCGACGACCATCTGACGGATGCGTTGGGGCGGCTGGCGCCGGGGTGGCGCGATGTTCCGGGGATCGGGGGGCAGGGTGATGTCTGAGGGTTTCTCGACCTGGCCGGTTTATGTGATCAACATGGCCGACAACACGGCGCGAATGGAAAAATGCCGCAATGCACTGAACGCTGCCGGCATCGATTTTGAACGGTTTGACGCGGTCAACGGCCGGGCGCTGGGCGCGGATGATGTGGCCAGGGTCTATGACGCCGGCGCCAATGCAAGCCGGTTTCGCCATCCGCTGGTGGCGGGCGAAATCGGTTGTTACCTCAGCCATGTCGAGGTCTGGCGCAAGCTGGTCCTGTCGGATGCGCCAGGGGCGGTGGTGCTTGAGGATGACTTCGAGGCCGAGGCCGATCTTCCCGTCGTGTTGCGCGCTCTGGCGCAAGATGCGCGGCGCGGCGAATGGGACATGGTCAAGCTGTACACGCGCCGCCCCGACAAGCGGATGCTGGCGCGCCGCCCCTTGTGCGAGGGCTATGAGATTGCACACCCCTATCAGGTGCCCAACACCACGCTGGGCTATGTCATCACCCGCGCCTCGGCTGAACAGCTGTTGCGGCGCAGCCTGCCCTTTGCGCGCCCCATCGACGAAGATCACAAACGGTTCTGGGAACACCACCAGCGCATTCGCGTCGTGCTGCCGCCGCCCGTTCATCCCGGCGTCGAGGCCAGCCAGGGCGATACCATTGCCTCGGCACGGCGCAAGGACGCAAGGGGCGCCCTTCCCGCCCGGCTGCGGCAGGCAATGACCAATCTGCGCTATCGGTTGAAATATCTGGCTGCACTGCACTGGCACCGCCGGGGCGGGTTGCGAAAAGGGGGCGGCGAATGAGCCTGCGCGAACGTCTCAGGAGATGGCGGCATGATCTTGGCGTCGATATCACCACGCCGCGCGGGCGCAGACGGGCGCAGCTGCATTTCGACTGGTTCGATCATGGCATCCTGCGCAGGTGGTGGAAGAATTTTCACAAGATCGACGAGGGCGTCTATCGTTCGAACCAGCCCTCGCCACAGCGCCTGGCCGAATTTCGCGATATGGGCATCAAGACGATCCTCAATCTGCGGGGCAGCGCGCAGCACAGCCAGTATCTGTTTGAAAGCGAGGCCTGCGCCCAGCTGGGTCTGGAGCTGATCGATTTCCGCCTCTACGCAAGGGACTTGCCCAGCAGGGAAGAGCTGTTTGATCTGTTCGACATTTTCCGCACCATGCGACGCCCGGTCGTCATGCACTGCAAGTCGGGCGCCGACCGGACGGGCTTTGCTGCCGTTCTTTACCTTCATGTCATCAGGGGGGTTCCGCTTGAGCAGGCCATGAAGCAGCTGCATTGGCGTTATGTCCATTTCCGGCGTTCCCAAAACGGCATCCTCGACCTGTTTTTCGAGGCGTTTCACGAGGCGTCAGCCAATAGCGGCATTTCGATGGAGGGCTGGATTCGCGACGGCTATGATCGCGAAGCACTGCGCAGGCGGTTTTCGCAGCGTTATGGCCTGCGCTGAGCCCGAATGCCCGGGTGCCGGCCCATGTCGCGTTTTCCTGCGGTGATGCCGTTGGCGGACAAGTTTTCCGGTCACCCTGCCCGCCATCGCGATTCGCTGCCGTCATCAGGGGAAATTGGGGCAGGTTTCTCGGCGACAGCCGTTGCAAACTGTCCTTGAATATGATTGGCTTGCACCGCCGCGAGGAAGACCCGCCAACAGGGTCGCAAGGCGAACAGGGAGTGCTGGGATTTGTCCACCGTGTCGAAAGAAGACGGTTTTGTCGTCTTTGATCATGTCCAGAAAAGCTATGATGGGGAAACTCTGGTCGTCAAGGATCTGAACCTCGCGATCGGAAAAGGGGAATTCCTGACCATGCTCGGCCCGTCAGGTTCGGGCAAGACGACCTGCCTGATGATGCTGGCCGGGTTTGAAACCGCAACCCATGGTGACATCCTGCTGGGTGGCAAGCCGATCAACAATATTCCACCCCACAAGCGCGGCATCGGCATGGTGTTCCAGAACTACGCGCTGTTTCCGCACATGACGGTCGGCGAAAACCTGTCTTTCCCGCTGGAAGTGCGCAAGATGGGCAAGGCCGAGCGCGAAGAAAAGGTGCGCAACGCGCTGGACATGGTGCAGATGGGCGATTTCATCAACCGTCGCCCGGCCCAGCTTTCGGGCGGGCAGCAACAGCGGATCGCCCTTGCCCGCAGCCTGGTGTTCGAACCCGATCTTGTGCTGATGGACGAACCCCTTGGCGCGCTCGACAAGCAGCTGCGCGAGCATATGCAATATGAAATCAAGCATCTTCACGATCGCCTTGGTGTGACCGTCGTCTATGTGACGCATGACCAGTCCGAGGCATTGACCATGTCCGACCGGGTTGCGGTCTTTGATGACGGGGTGATTCAGCAGCTGGCAACCCCCGATGATCTGTATGAACGCCCCGAAAACGCCTTCGTTGCCCAGTTCATCGGTGAAAACAACCGGCTGGTCGGGGTGGTCAGGGATATTTCCGGCGATGTTGCCACTGTCGAGGTCGATGGCGGCGGTGTCGTGACTGCCAAGGCCGTTAATTGCGGTGATGTGGGCGGTCGAACAACACTTTCCATCCGCCCCGAGCGGGTGAAGGTCGGGGCGGATGACGGCCCGAACAGAACCGATGCCGAAGTGCTGGAGCTGATCTATCTTGGTGATCACATCCGCTGCCGCATGCGCGTTCTGGGAAATGACGAATTCATCGTCAAGATCCCCAATGCCGCCGACAACAAGCGGCTGGTCGTTGGCGAGAAGACCACAGTCGGATGGGAAACCGAAGACTGTCGGGCGCTGGACGCGTCCTGATAGCGAATAACCTGGCGGCTTGACCCGGTGCCGGCCAGGACGGGGAGAATAACGGGTGAAACTGACAAGGAGAGAAAAAACATGATGATCAAGAAACTGATTGCCGGCGTTGCGGTATCGGCCCTTCTGGCCGGCGCTGCCACGGCTGGCACGATCACGGTCGTGTCCTGGGGGGGTGCATACACCAAGTCCCAGGTCGAGGCCTATCACAAGCCCTGGATGGCCAAGACCGGAAACAAGATCATTTCCGAAGACTATAACGGCGGCCTGTCCGAGGTGAAATCGCAGGTCGAGGCCGGCAATGTCACCTGGGATCTTGTCGATGTCGAAATGTCCGACGCCGTGCGCGGCTGTGACGAGGGCTTGCTGGAGCCGATCGACCCGGCCATTCTGCCGCCGGCCCCCGATGGCACCCCGGCGACCGAGGATTTCATTCCCGGCGCGATCACCGATTGCGGCGTGGCCAATATCGTCTGGTCGACGATCTATGCCTATGACACCACCAAGTTCAAGGGCGACAACGCGCCCAGGACGATTGCCGATTTCTTTGACATCAAGAAATTCCCCGGCAAACGTGGCATGCGCAAGACCCCCAAGGCCAACCTGGAAATGGCGCTGGCTGCCGATGGCGTTCCTTCCGACCAGATCTACAAGGTTCTTGGCACACCCGAGGGCGTAGATCGTGCCTTTGCCAAGCTTGACCAGATCAAGAATGATGTTGTCTGGTGGGAAGCCGGCGCTCAGCCGCCGCAGCTGCTTGCGGATGGCGAAGTCGCCATGACCACCGCCTATAACGGCCGTATCTTCAACGCGGTTGCAGCCGAAAAGAAACCCTTCAAGATCATCTGGGATGCACAGATCTTCGACTTTGATGTCTGGGTGATCCCGAAAGGTGCGCCCCACAAGGATCTGGCGATGGACTTCCTGGCGTTTTCGACCGCGACCCAGCAGCTGGCCAATCAGGCAAGCTGGATCTCTTACGGTCCGGCCCGGAAATCGGCCAACAAGCTGATCGGCACCTATCATTCCGATCCTTCGATCGACATGAAGGCGCAGATGCCGACCGCGCCTGACAACTTCAAGACCGCGATCCAGAACGACTTCGAGTTCTGGGCCGACCATCAGGACGAGTTGAACGACCGTTTCAACGCCTGGCTGGCCAAGTAAGCGTACGACATGACATGCAGGGGGGCGCGGGATTTGCGCCCCTCTGATCAGGGATTTCCTGGATAGGGGCAGACATGAGCGACGCTACAGGACCGATCGTAACAGCCGATGGCGTGCCTCTGAAACGCAAGCTGGCACAGGCGATGTTCCGAAGCCGCGCGCGTGCCTTCGGCCTTGCATTGCCGCTGCTGGCTTTCATCATCGTTGCCTTCATCATTCCCATCGTGACGCTGCTCTATCGCGGCGTCCACGATCCGCGATTCGCCGAAATCATGCCGCGCACTACCGCCGTGATGCAGAACTGGGAACCAACATCGCCGGTGACCGAAGAGATGGCTGCCGCGCTTGTTGCCGACATGGTGGTCGCCCGCAAGAACCGCACCATCGGACAGGTTGCAACCCGTGTGAACCGTGAATTGCCGGGCACGCGCTCGTTGTTCACATCGACCGCGCGCAAGGCCAAGAAGATGAAGCCGCCCTATCTTGAGGCGCTGATCAAGAAAGACCGGAAATGGGGTGACAACGCCACCTGGCAGGCGATCAAGATTACCGCCAAGACCTATACGCCCGCCTATCTGTTGCAGGCGGTTGACCTGAAATACAACGCCGATGGCAGCATCACGCGCCAGCCCGAGCGTTTTCGCATCTACATGAAGCTGCTGGTCCGCACGATGCGCATTTCACTGATCGTGACGCTGGCGACGCTGGTGCTGGGCTATCCGGTGGCCTATCTGCTGTCGACACTGCCGGTGCGCTCGTCGAACATGCTGCTCATCCTCGTGCTGCTGCCCTTCTGGACGTCGCTGCTGGTGCGCACCACCTCGTGGATCGCGATATTGCAAAGCGAGGGCGTGTTGAACAACCTGTTCGTGCTGTTCGGTATCACCACCGATCAACAGCGATTTTCAATGATCTACAACGAAACGGGCGTGCTGATTGCCATGACGCATATCCTGCTGCCCTTCATGATATTGCCGCTCTATTCGGTGATGAAGACGATCCCGCCATCCTATGTGCGGGCCGCCAAATCCATGGGCGCACGCCCGGCAACCGCCTTCTGGCGCGTCTATTTCCCGCAATCCGTTCCCGGTATCGGGGCGGGGGCGTTGCTCGTGTTCATTCTGGCGATCGGCTATTACATCACGCCCGCCCTTGTCGGGGGCGAGGATGGGCAGATGATCTCGAACATGATCGATTTCCACATGCGCAAGAGCCTCAACTGGAACCTCGCCGCCGCGCTTGGCGCGGTGCTGCTGGTGGTCGTTCTGTTCTTCTTCTGGCTGTATGACCGGCTGGTGGGTATCGACAACATGAAACTGGGATGACCGCCGTGACCGAAAAGAAAAGCTATAGATACATCCCGCCGCGCCCGCCATTGTGGCTGCCGGTATCGATCCCCGCCTTTCTGGGGGCGGTAATCGGGCTGATGACCGCCGAGGGCAACAAGGCACTGTTTCTGCCTTATCTGCTGATCGGTGCACTGGTTTTCGGGCTGGCCGCTGCCGCATCGGCGCTGTTTCTTGAACGTCAGCGCAGATGGTCGGGATGGATCGTTGGCATGGCGTTTTTCCTGCTGGGCTGGCTGTGGGTCGGTTTTGCCTATGGGCTGGTGCTGGGCATCGTGGGCTATGTCATCGGGCGGATGGCGATCTGGATCGCAACAGGCGACTACCGGTTGAACCTTCCCCCTTATGCCACTTGGGGCGAGGTCGCGTGGTTTTACGGCTTTCGGGTGATTTGCGGCCTGATCTTCCTGTTCCTGATCATGCCGATCATCATCATCATCCCATTGTCATTCAATGCGACCCCCTATTTCAGCTTTACCCCCGAGATGGTGTCGCTTGACCCGGCAGGGTATTCCCTGCGCTGGTACTGGGATATCCTGCAAAACGGCATGGCCGACCCTGATTCGACCGGCTGGGCCTTTTTCAAGGACATGTGGGAAAATGCCCAATGGATTCGTGCGATCAAGAACTCGTTCTGGATCGGCACCTGGGCGACATTGCTGGCTACCGCATTGGGCACGCTGGCGGCGATCGGGCTTTCCCGGGACGAGATGCCCTGGCGGCGTTCGATCACGGCACTGCTGATTTCCCCGATGATCGTGCCACTGGTGATTACCGCGTCGGGGCTGTTTTTCTTTTTCTCGGATATCGGGCTGGCGAAAACCTATCCTGGCATCATTCTGGCACATGCGGTTCTGGGCACGCCTTTTGTGATCATCACGGTCACGGCTACGCTGGTTGGGTTCGACCAAAGTCTGACCCGCGCTGCGGCCAATATGGGCGCGGGGCCGGTCACGACCTTTTTCAAGGTGCAGATGCCGCTGATCCTGCCCGGCGTGATTTCGGGCGCGCTGTTTGCCTTCATCACCTCGTTTGACGAGGTGGTTGTCGTGCTGCAACTGGCCGATGTCAGGCAGCGCACGATCCCGCGGCAGATGTTCAGCGGTATTCGAGAACAGATCAGCCCGACCATTCTGGCCGTGGCCACGATCCTGGTGATCATCTCGATCGGGTTGCTGACAATGGTGGAACTGCTGCGGCGCCGTTCCGAAAGGTTGCGCGGGTTGAGCCCGGGGTGATCTGCGCCTGCGGCGCGTGAGTATTTGCGCAAAGAAGAAGCGGGAGGGCGCTCAGGCCCCCAATACCGTCAGCCAGAATGTGACCGACAGGATCGAGGCCGCCGTGCCCGCCAGAACTGCCGTCGCCGCCACCCGGCGGGCGCGTCCATACATGTTGGCGAATATGTATGCGTTGACGCCCGGCGCCATGGCAGCGGTCAGGGTGGCGCTGCGGATCATCCCTTCGGGCAGATCGAACACCCTTGAGGACAGCGTGTAGGCGATCAGCGGGTGCAGCATCAGCGAGATCGAGATGACCCAGGCCACCTCGCGCCAGTCGCCCTCGGGGCGATAGCGATAAAGGATGCCGCCCAGGGCAAACAGGGCGGTGGGCAGGGCGGCACGGATCACCAGGTCGAAGGCATGGGTCAGGGGCGAGGGCAGGGGAAGGCCCGTCAGGTTGACGACAAAACCCGCGATAATCGCCAGAACCAGCGGGTTCGACAGGATGGATCTGACAACCCCGAGCAGAGATACGCCCAGCCCGTGGCCGCGGTTGCGGACGGCCTCCATCGTCGTGATTCCCAGCACATAGCAGAATGGCGCATGGATCGAGACGATGGCATAGTTGGGAGCCAGCGCACCGGGGCCGAAGGCGCGCTCGGTGATCGGCAGGCCCAGCAGCACGGTATTGGCAAAAAGCGCCGCAAAGCCGATGGCGACGCTGTCTTGCCAGTCGCGCCCGAACAGGAAACGCGCCCCCAGCATCCCCGCCAGAAAGCCGGCCAGCGAGCCCGTATAATACGACGCCAGCAGACGCGGGTCATAGCCCTGGCCGAGGTCAAGCGTCGAGATCGCCCGAAACAGCAGCAGCGGGATCGCAAAGTTTTGCGAGAACCGCATGAGCGTGTCGATGGCGTCATCGGAAAACCAGTTTCGCCAGCGCGCGGCCCAGCCGAACGAGATCACCAGAAAGACCGGCAGGGTGATTTCCAGCAGCGCGCCCACGCGGTCAGGCGTCCAGCTCGATCACCATGCCGTCATGGGCGGGGGTGACGTTTTCGGGGGTCTCATCGCACAGGGTTCGATAGTCGAGGTCGAAATGCATGTTGGTCAGGATGCCGCGTTTGGGGGCTGCGCGCGCGATCCAGTCGAGGCTTTGTTCCAGATGCGAATGCGTCGGATGCGGCTTGCGACGCAGCGCGTCCAGCACCCAGATATCAAGCCCTTGCACGGCCTGCCATGCGGCGTCATTCATCTCGGCAACATCAGGCAGATAGGCCAGCCCGCCCATGCGAAATCCCAGCGCGTCGATGCTGCCATGGCCGACGGTAAAGGGGGTCAGGGTCAGCGTGCCGCCCGCGCCGTCCACCTGTACGGGGCCGTTGATGCCGTGCAGGTCGAGGATCGGGCGATAGGGGCTGCCCTCGGGTTGGACAAAGGCATAGCCAAAGCGGCTGATCAGCGCCTCTTGCGTGGGGCCGTCGGCCCAGACGGGCAGGCGGCGCCCGATGTTGAAGACGATCATGCGCAGATCGTCCAGCCCGTGCACATGGTCGGCATGCTGGTGGGTATAGACCACGGCGTCGAGCTCGCCCACGCCGGCATCGAGCAGCTGCTGGCGCATGTCGGGCGAGGTATCGATCAGCACCCGCGTCGTGCCTGCATCCGTGACGCGCTCGACCAGCATGGAACAGCGGCGGCGGCGGTTGCGGGGCTCGTTCGGGTCGCAGGCGCCCCAGTTGCCGCCGGGCCGGTCGGCCAGCCGGGGCACCCCCCCGGAGGAACCGCAGCCCAGTATGGTAAAGCGCAGGCGCGCCATCATGCGGCCCCATCCGTTGCCTTTGTGAACAGGCGGTCGAAATTCGCACAGGTCTGGCGCGCGAAATCGGCGTAGTCCATGCCGAACAGATCGGCGCCCACGCGGGCGGTCAGTGCAGTGTAGGCAGGTTCGTTGCGCTTGCCGCGATGGGGGGGCGGCGCCAGATAGGGGGCGTCGGTTTCGGTCAGGATCCGGTCAACCGGGGCGGCGGCAAAGATGTCGCGCACGGCCTGGGATTTGGGGAAGGTGGCGATCCCCGACATCGACAGGTAAAAGCCCAGCCCCAGCGCGGTTTCGGCCAGTGCAGGGCCGGATGAAAAACAGTGCATGACGCAGGAAAAGGCGCCTGCCGCATGTTCGCGCGTCAGGATCTCGGCCATGTCGTCATCGGCATCGCGCGAATGGATGATCAGAGGCAGGCCGCTTTGGCGCGCGGCCTCGATATGGATCAACAGGCTGTCGATCTGTTGTGCCCTGCTTTCCACGGTATAGTGGTAATCCAGCCCGGTTTCGCCGATGCCCACCATTTTCGGGTGTTCGGCAAGCGCCAGAAGGGCCTCGACCGTGGCCATTTCGCACTCGGCCACATTCATCGGGTGGTTGGCAGCGGCCCAGAATACGCCGTCGAATCGCTCGGCAATGGCGCGCACGGGGGCGACGTTCGACAGGCGGGTCGCGATCGTCACCATGCGCCTCACGCCATTGGCCCGCGCATTGTCAATCACCTGGTCGAGGTCGTCGTTGAAATCGGGAAAATCCAGATGGCAATGGCTGTCAACGATCTGTGGAATGTCGTTCATCTGCGGGGCTTTCCGGCTTGGGGCGTCATGCGGCCCTGAGCGGTGCCGCTGTCTGATCGATTTTCAGCAACATATCGAGGATCACTGCCGCGGGGTCAAGATTGACGGCGCGGCCGTGGCTGCTGCGCTCGGCCAGCAGGGTGGCGGTCTCGGCCCAGCGGCGCGCGGCGGGCAGGTCGGGCGACAGGCGCGAAAGGATTTCGCCCTCGTCGGCGGTGACCGCGGGCGTTGGTGCCCCGCTGGCCCCGGTCAGGGCGAGGCGGTGCAGCAGGATGTCGATCAGGCGCAACACCAGATCATAGCGCGCCTCGTTGCCCTTGCCGGTGCAGCTTTCGGCCAGTCGGATCATCGCAGGCCGGTCGGCGCGGGGCCGTGCGGCCAGCATGTCGAGCAGCGCGGCGTAAATCGCCACCCCGTCGCCCGCCATCAGCCGGATCGCCTCGCCCGCCGAGCCGCCGGCCAGCGCGCCCAGCGCGGATACATCGCCCTCGGGGGCAAAACCGGCGGCAGACATGGCGCGCGCCAGGTCATCGGGCGAAAGCGGCGCGCAGGCAAGCGTGCGGCAGCGGCTGCGGATCGTCGGCAGCAGGCGCATGGGTTGATGCGCAACCAGCAGCAGGGTGACGCGCGCGGGGGGTTCCTCCAGGATCTTGAGCAGCGCGTTGGCGGCGGCGTTGTTCATCTCGTCAGCGGCGTCGATGATTGCAACCCGCCGCCCGCCATCGGCGGCCGAGAGCGCGAAAAAGGATTTCAGGCGCCGCACCTCGTCAACGGTGATCGCCTGTTTCAGGCGTCTGGCCTTGTCATCCCAGGGGCGGCGGCACAGAAACAGCCGCGGCTCGGCCAGCGCGGCCATGCGGCGGATCACCGGGTGGTCGGGGTCGGTGTCCAGGCTTTCGGGCGGGGCAGGGGGGGCGAACAGGCCGCCCTCGTCATCGGGCAGAGTCAGCAGAAAACGCGCGATGCGCCAGGCCAGCGTCGCCTTGCCCACCCCGCGCGGGCCGGTCAGCATCCACGCATGGTGCAGCCGCCCGCCCGTGTGCGCATCCAGAAAGGCGCGCTCGGCCTGCTGTTGCCCGAACAGCGCCGCTGTATGGCGCGGATGCGGCGCGCCGTCCAGCGCGTCGGGTTCCGGGATGTCGGCGTCTTGTTCGGGTTTTCTGCTCATGCTGCCCCCTCTTGCACGGCGGCACGCACATCGGCGGCGACGGCGTCAACAGGCCGGTTACCGTCGATCACCCGGCAGCGGGCGGGAAATTCGGCCGCGAGATCCAGAAAGCCCTGTCGCAGGGCCTGCTGGAAGGGCAGGCCGAAATCCTCGAACCGGTCCTCGCCGGATTGCCGCGCCAGCCCGCGCGACAGCGCCTGTTCGGGATCCATGTCGATGATGAAGGTCAGGTCCGGTTCCCGCCCGATCATAAGCGCATGCAGCTTGTCCACAAGGCCCCGCAGCCCCGCGCGCGCGACCCCCTGATAGACGCGGGTTGAATCGGCGAAACGGTCGCTGATGACCACCTTCCCGGCGGCAAGGGCGGGCAGGATCGTGCGTTCCAGATGGTCGCGCCGCGCAGCGGTAAAAAGCAGGATCTCGGTCTCCGGCGACCAGCGATCGGGGTCGCCCTCGACCAGCAGCTTGCGGATTTCCTCGGCCCCCGCTGCGCCACCCGGTTCGCGTGTCAGCACGATGTCACGGCCCTGGTCGCGCAGGTGGTCGGCCAACAGGCGTGCCTGGGTCGATTTGCCGGATCCGTCGATCCCCTCGAAGGTGATGAATCGCCCGCCCGCTGTCATTACCTGGCCAGTTCCAGCACCTTGTCGCCAAGGATCTTGGCCGACAGCCACAGACGCGATGCAAATCCCGCCTTGTCAACCGACGAGGCCGCCACCAGCGGCACCGTAACGGTTTTCAGCCCCGGCACGGTAACGGTCAGCGTGCCCAGCTTCTGCCCCTTGGCGATGGGGGCCTCAACCGGTGCATTCAGGCGGATTTCGCCCTTGAGCCTGTCCTTGCTGGTCACGGGCAGCAACAGCGATACATCCTTGGCGACCTGTAGCCCGATCTTGTCGCTGGTGCCAAGCCAGACATCGGCCTTGCCCATTATCTGGCCGGCTTTCAGCACCTTCTTTTCAACGAATTGGCGAAATGCCCAGTTGATCAGCTTGGCGCCCTCGGTGGCGCGGTCCTGCGCGGTTTCAAGGCCCGAAATCATCACGATCACCCTGCGCCCGTTTCTGACAGCCGATCCGACAAGGCCATAGCCGGCCTCTTTGGTGTGGCCGGTTTTCAGGCCGTCGGCACCGATATTCATTCGCAGCAACGGGTTGCGGTTATAGCGGTTGGCGGGCGAGCGGTTGTCGAAGCGAAATTCACGGATGGCGAAATATTTGTAATATTCGGGAAAATCCCGAATGATATGGCTTGCCAGCGTCACCAGATCGCGCGCGCTCATCCGCTGGCCGGGGTCGGGCCAGCCATTGGGATTGACGAAATGCGATTGGGTCATGCCCAGCTGCTGCGCACGTGCGGTCATGGCGCGGGCGAACTCGGCCTCGGATCCGGCCAGCGCCTCGGCAAGTACAACGCAGGCGTCATTGCCCGAAAGCACGATGACGCCCTTGATCAGGTCTTCGACCCGAACCTTGTCGCGCGTGTTCAGAAACATGGTCGAGCCGCCGTATTTCATGGCGTTTTCGGATACCGGCAGTTTTTCATCCAGGCTGAGGCGGCCATCCCTGAGGGCCTCGAATGTCATGTAAAGCGTCATCAGCTTGGACATCGAGGCAGGCGGCAAGGCGACGTCGGCGTTTTTCTGCAACAGGACAGTGCCGGTATTGTAATCAAGCACGAAAGCCGCCTGCGCCCGTGTTTCCAGGGCCGCAAGCGGTGTTGCCACGGATATGGCGATCAGCAGCGTCACAAGTGAAAGAGCACGTCCGAACACGGTCACACCTATCTATCTTGACACGAAATACGCGTCGTTGAAGCCCAACTTGCGGGCCTTTTTCAACAGCACGGCCCGTTCCGATTTGCTTTGCGCCGGGCCGATCAGTACGCGCCAGAATTTCTTGCCACGCGATTCCTGGGCCTTGACGATGGGCAGAACTCCCTTCGTCTGCAAGGCGGTCGCCGTGTTGCGGGCGTTCTGTTCCACACTGAAGATGCCGATCTGGATATAGGGTTCGGCCAGCGGCGAAACCGGCTTTTGGGGCGCGGCGGGGCTGGTGGTTCGGGCCTGTTTTGCCGGCGCGGTTTTTACGTCCTTTGGCTTTGCGGATGCTGCGGTCTTGCGCTTGGGGTTGGGTTTTGGCTTGGCGCGGGATTCGGCCTTGTCGATCGCGGCGGCGGCGATGCTGGTGA
This sequence comes from Paracoccaceae bacterium, assembly GCA_030950185.1. Lineage (GTDB taxonomy): Bacteria > Pseudomonadota > Alphaproteobacteria > Rhodobacterales > Rhodobacteraceae > UBA5972. The sequence goes on from JAUZRU010000003.1 coordinate 36,528, forward strand.
TCTTGTCGCCCTTGGCCGGCTTTTCGGTTGGCTTGGGGGGCTTGGCGGGCTTGGGCGGCTCGACCGGCACCTGTTCGCGGCGCAGCGCGGTTACGTTCAGCTTGGTCGGCTTGCCGGCCAGAACGCCAAGTGCCGCCGCGGCATCGGATGACAGCTGGAATTTCGGGCCGGGGTTGTCTCGCTCGCGTTTGAACAGGGCGCCGATCACGAATTTGCCGTTTTCCTTGTTGCGGATGATCACCCGCTCGGGCTGAATATCGCCGGGATAGGCGACCCACACCCCGCCAAGCGAGGGGCGACCGTCCCACAGCGCCATGTCGGTAACCTGAAACACATCCGGCGCCTCGACATCGCGCTCGACCAGCTTGACGGTTTTGTCAGAGGTCGGGGCAGTCGCCTGGGCAGCCTCTTTCTTCTTGCCCAGCTTGATTTGCGGCATCTTGAAATCGGACACGCATCCCGAAAGCCCCAGCGATACGGCCGCAAGAATCATGCCTGTTCGCACAGCAAGTGGTAAGTTCATGGGTTTCATTCATGCCCCCTGTAGAATGCCCCCCCTCTGGCCGGCTTGCCTGCCGGGGGGGATCAACCTGCCCTGGTCCGGTTCACATACATGCCGGGCCGCTTTGCGGCGCAGTCTAGCCGAGCGCCCGGCCCAAGGGAAGTGCCGCCACGGTATCGTCATTCACCGATGGCGGGATTTGGCTCATTCGGTTGACGAGCTGTCGCCGGCAACCGGAATTCCGGTCGGCACCCCGTCCAGCGTGACGGCATTTCTTTCCGCCCACCAGTGGCGAATTCCCCCTTCGCCCTTGTCTTCGTTCCATTTTTCCAGCGTGTCGCGCTCGCCGCGATACTCCATGAAAGGCACCGCATAGCCGCAGGAGGTCTGCAACATCTCGACATTCATGTCGAATATCTGCCGCGCCCCGACCGAGGGCGGAAACATTGCAGCCAGCGCATCGAATCCGTCATCGCCGACATGCAGGGTTGCGGCCGTGCCATAGGCCCGCATGATCAGCGGGCGCGTCGTGAACGAGCACCACATCAGGGTCATCCGGTTTGCCTGCCGCAGATGCCCGGCGGTTTCGTTGCCGCTGCCGGTCAGGTTCAGCCAGACGATGCGGTTCGGCCCCATCACCCGCAGCGAATCCATCCCCTTGGGCGAGATGTTCACCCGCCCCTCGGGTGCGGCGGTGCCCACGAAAAAGACATGCTGTTCCTCGATGAACGCCCGGTTGCGGTCATCTATGTGGTCGAACTGCCTTGCCACGGCGGCCCCCCTTCTTCTTTGCCCAAATACTCTGGGGGAGTCGCCTCGCGACGGGGGCAGCGCCCCCATCCCCCTTGAAACCTTATTCCACTGTCACCGATTTGGCGAGGTTCCTCGGCTGGTCCACATCGGTGCCCTTGGTCACGGCGGTATGATAGGCCAGCAGCTGCGCCGGAATGGCATAGACGATGGGGGCCAGGACAGGGTCGACATCGGGCATTATAATCGTTTCCCACACGCCCTGGCCTGCCTCGCGCGCGCCGGCAGCATTGGTGATCAGAACGATGCGCCCGCCGCGTGCCATGACCTCCTGCATGTTGGAAACCGTCTTGTCGAACAGATTGTCACGCGGGGCCATCACGATCACCGGCACATGTTCGTCGATCAGCGCGATGGGCCCGTGCTTGAGCTCGCCGCTGGCATAGCCCTCGGCGTGGATATAGCTGATCTCCTTCAGCTTCAGCGCCCCCTCCAGCGCCAGCGGAAACATCACCCCCCGGCCCAGGAACAGCACGTCGCGGGCCTCGGCCAGCTTGCGGGCGATGTCGCGGATGCTGTCTTCGGCCTGCAACGCGGCATTGACCAGCTGCGGCAGGCTGCCCAGCGCGGTGCAAAGTTCGGCCTCGCGGGTGGCGTCGATCTGCCCCCTCTGGCGCGCCGCCGTGATCATCAGCGCGGCCAGCGTGACCATCTGGCAGGTGAACGCCTTGGTCGAGGCAACGCCGATTTCAGGCCCCGCCAGAATGGGCAGCGCCATGTCGGCTTCGCGCGCGATCGTGCTTTCGGCCACATTGACGACTGCCACGGTTTTCGCAACCTTGCCGCTGCAATAGCGCAGCGCGGCCAGCGTGTCGGCCGTTTCACCCGACTGGCTGACAAATATCGCCACCCCGTCCGCGTCCAGCGGCGGTTCGCGATAGCGGAATTCCGAGGCGACATCCAGCTCGACCGGGATGCGCGCCAGACATTCGAACCAGTATTTTGCCACCAGACAGGCCAGATAGGCGGTGCCGCAGGCCACCATGGTGATGCGCCCGGTCTGCGTGAAATCGATGCCCGCATCGGGCAGGCGCGCAGACATGCCGTCGGCGCTGAGGTAGTGGTTGAGCGCATGTCCCAGAACTGCGGGCTGTTCGGCGATTTCCTTGGCCATGAAATGCTTGTAGCCGCCCTTGTCGGCAACCCCGCCGTCAAGACGGATCTCGCGCATCTCCCGGTTGACAAGGCGGCCCTCGGCGTCATGGATCTCGGCGCCCGCGCGGGTGACGATGGCAAGATCGCCCTCTTCCAGATAGGTCACCCGGTCGGTCATCGGTGCCAGCGCCAGCGCGTCCGAGCCGACAAACATTTCACCGTCGCCATGCCCGATTGCGAGCGGCGAGCCCTTGCGCGCGGCAATCAGCAGATCATCATGGCCCTCGAACAGGAAACACAGCGCATAGGCGCCTTCAAGCCGGGCAATGGTCTGTTGTGCGGCCTCTTTCGGCGCAAGCCCCTGATCGAGATTCTGTGCCAGCAGCAGCGCGACGGTTTCAGTGTCGGTTTCGGTGACGAAATCGCGCCCGCTTGCGGCAAGCTCGGCGCGCAGCTCGCGGAAATTCTCGATGATCCCGTTATGCACGACCGCCACGCGCCCGGCGCGGTGGGGATGCGCGTTTTCGATCGTTGCCGCCCCATGGGTGGCCCAGCGGGTGTGGCCGATGCCTGCCTTGCCGGGCAGGGGTTCGTGCACCAGCAGATCCGACAGGTTGATCAGCTTGCCGGTGGCGCGCCGCCGGTCGAGGCGGCCGTCATGGAGGGTGGCGATCCCGGCGCTGTCATAGCCGCGATATTCCAGCCGTTTCAGCGCGTCCAGTATGAGGGGGGAAACCTCGTGTTTGCCAAGAATGCCTACAATGCCGCACATGGGATGATTCCGTTTCCAAATCAGTTTTCGGTTTTCAATTTCTTTGCCTTTATCGCCCGCAGCCGGGCCATGTGCTTGCGGGCCAGCCCCTCGCGCGTGACCTGCTGGCTGCGCTCCAGCGCCAGCGCACCATCGGGCACATCGCGGGTAATCACGCTGCCCGAGCCGGTGACCGCCTCGTCGCCGACGCTGATCGGGGCCACAAGTGCCGTGTTCGAGCCGATGAAGGCATGCCGGCCGATCCTTGTGCGGTGCTTCATCACCCCGTCGTAATTGCAGGTGATGGTGCCCGCGCCGATATTGGCGCCGTCCCCCACATCGGCATCGCCGATATAGGAAAGGTGGTTGGCCTTGGCGCCTTCGCCGAGGATGGCGTTCTTGATCTCGACGAAATTGCCCACATGGGCATCATTGCCGATCTCGGCACCGGGACGCAGCCGGGCAAAGGGGCCGATGATGGCGCCCTGGCTGATGTGACAGCCTTCGAGATGGCAAAACGCGCGGATTTCGGCGCCGGTTTCAACCGTGACCCCGGGGCCGAAAACGACATTCGGCCCGATCACCACATCGCGCCCGATCACCGTGTCATGGGCCAGAAACACCGTTTCCGGGGCGGTCATGGTGACGCCTGCCGCAAGAAGTTCGGCCCGCGCGCGCGCCTGAAAGGCGGCCTCGGCGGCGGCCAGCTCGGCGCGGGAGTTGATGCCCATGGTCTCGGCCTCGTCACAGATCACCACGCCCGAGGACAGCCCGCGCGCGCGCGCCAGCGCGATGATGTCGGTCAGATAGTATTCGCCGCTGGCATTGTCGTTCCCCAGCCGGGCGACCAGTTCGAACAGCAGCGCGCTTGACGTGCAGATGACGCCCGAATTGCACAGCCTGAGCTGCAACTCTTCGGGGGAGGCATCGCGCGCCTCGACAATGGCCTCGAGCGTGCCGTCGCCGTCCACGATCAGGCGCCCATAGCGCCCTGGATTGGCGGCCTCGAACCCCAGCACCACGATGTCGTGCCCGCTGCGGGCCTTGCGCATCGCGGCCAGCGTTTCGGGCCGGATCAGGGGCGTGTCGCCATAAAGCACGATCACATCGCCCTGGAACGCCTCCAGCGCCGGGCGCGCCTGTTCGACGGCGTGGCCGGTGCCCTTTTGCTGTGCCTGTTCGACAATGGTGATTTCCGGGTCGATGTCGCGCGCGATGTCTGCCACGCTTTCCGCCCCATGCCCCACCACCAGAACCGAGCGGGTCGCGCCGATGGCGGCGCCGGTCTGCATCACATGCTGCAACAGCGGTGCGCCGGCCAGCCGGTGCAGCACCTTGGGAAGGTCGGATTTCATCCTTGTGCCCTGGCCCGCGGCCAGGATGAGCGTTGCTATGGGCATCGGTTTTCCTGTCATTGCTGGGGATGGGTTGTAACGCCTTGGGCGGGCGGCGCAAAGGCTGCGGCCATCAACAATGCTTTCGGTTCATTACACTTGTTCCTATAAGCGCTTCATAGACAGGCGGAGCGGACATGAAAACGGTTATTTTCGATCTCGACGGCACATTGGCGGATACCAGCGCAGATCTGATTGCGGCGGCCAATGCGGCCTTTCGCATGGGCGGCCATGACGTGGCGCTTGACCCGGTTGCAGACGCGCTGACGGCCTTTCACGGCGGGCGCGCCATGCTGCGGCTGGGGTTCTCGCGGCTTGCGGGCGGCTGGGACGAGGGCGAGATCGACCGGCTGTATCCGCTGCTGCTGGAATATTACGGCAACAACATCAACCGCCACACGCGCCTGTATGACGGGGTGGTCGAGATGCTCGATGCGCTGGCCGCGGCGGGCATGGCGCTGGGCATCTGCACCAACAAGCCCGAATCGCTGGCCGAGACCCTTGTGCGCGAGTTGGGGATCCGCGACTATTTCGGCGCGCTTCTGGGGGCCGACAGCATTGCCGTGAAAAAGCCCGATCCCGAACACCTGCTGGAAACGGTGCGCCGCGTCGGCGGGGATGCGGGCAATGCGGTGCTGGTGGGCGACACGGTAACCGACCGCGCGGCGGGGCGTGCGGCGGGAGTGCCGGTGGTGCTGGTGACATTCGGCCCGGCTGGGCAGGGGGTGGCCGCGCTGGAGCCCGAGGCGTTGCTGGATCATTACCGCGATCTGCCCGGGGTTCTGGAGCGGTTGGGTACGGGGTAAGCCGACAGCGTGCGTTTGCGGATGGCGTTGGATAGTGAGTATTTTTGCAAAGAAGAAGCCCTGGCAGGGGTATGATCGAGGAGAACGGGAATGCATCCGAATCCGGCTTTCAGAGGGGCGTCGCGTGACGAGAACCTGGGTTTTGTCCGCGACAGGGGTTTTGGCGTGCTGATGGTGAATGGCGATCCCTTTCCCTTGTGCAGCCATGTTCCGTTTCTTCTGGGCAGTGATGGAAAGTCGGCCGAGATGCATCTGGTCAGGTCCAACCCCATTCTGGGTTGTCTTGCCGGTGGGGGTGTTGCGGCCCGGTTGGCGGTCAGCGGGCCGGATGGTTACGTGTCGCCGGACTGGTACGGCGTGCCCGACCAGGTGCCGACGTGGAATTATGTTGCGGTTCATCTGAGCGGTCGTCTGTATGCATTGCCACCGGACGAGCTGTCTGGCCATCTGGACCGGCTGTCCCGTTTCTTCGAGGCGCATCTTGTTCCAAAGGCGCCCTGGGGGATGGGCAAGGTCACGCCCGAAGTGCTTGCGCGGATGATGCGGATGATTGTCCCGGTCAGGCTGGATATGGAAAGGATCGAGGGGACGTGGAAGCTTTCGCAGAACAAGCAGGATGAGGCGAGGTTGCGCGCGGCGCAGGGCGTGGAAGACACAGGCGTGGCGGCATTGGCTGCACTCATGCGGTCGCCGCCTTTGGGCGGGAATGCGGACGCCCCCGATTGACCCGCCTGCCTGTGCCATCCTATGACGGGGCAAACAGCGAGGTGCCGTCTTGAAGACCCGTTTTACCGGACATTTCACCCAGCAAGAGCCGATCCCCGAGGATGCCATCGAGGCGGCGGTTGCGGTGATGCGCTCGGGACGGCTGCATCGCTATAATGTGGCCGAGGGCGAGGCCGGAGAAACCGCGCTGCTTGAGCGCGAATTTGCCGATCTCACAGGGGCGAGATACTGTCTTGCCGTGGCCTCGGGCGGCTATGCGCTGGCCTGTGCCTTGCGGGCGGTCGGGGTCGGGCCCGGTGATCGGGTGCTGACCAACGGCTTTACGCTGGCCCCCGTGCCGGGCGCGATCGCGAGTGTGGGCGCGCAGCCGGTGCTTGTCGAGGTGACGCCGGATCTGGTGATCGACCTCGACGATCTGGCGGCAAAGGTCAGGGCCAGCGGCGCGCGGGTGCTGATGCTTTCCCATATGCGCGGCCATATCTGCGACATGGATCGCCTGATGGAATTGTGCGATGGCGCCCATGTGACGGTGATCGAGGATTGCGCCCACACCATGGGGGCGGCCTGGGATGCTGTGCCATCCGGGCGGCACGGGGTGATCGGCTGCTATTCGACCCAGACCTACAAGCATGTCAATTCCGGCGAGGGCGGGCTGCTGGTCAGCGATGACGACAGGCTGATGGCGCGGATGATCCTGTTGTCAGGCAGCTATATGCTGTATGATCGCCACCTTGCCGCACCGCCCGCAGAGGCGTTCGAGGATGTGCGCTATGAAACCCCCAATATCTCGGGGCGGATGGACAATCTGCGGGCGGCGATTCTGCGGCCCCAGCTTGTGCGCCTGCCCGAACAGGTGGCGGCGTGGAATGCGCGCTACCGGGTTGTCGAGGACGGCCTCTGCGGCGCAAGGGGAATTGCCCTGGTCGAGCGCCCGGCCAAAGAGGCCTTTGTCGGATCGTCCATCCAGTTCCGCCTGCCGGATTTCGATGCGGCGCAGATTGGGGCGCTGCTTGCGAATTGCGCCGCCCGCGGGGTCGAGCTGAAATGGTTCGGCGCGGATGAACCCAGGGGCTATACCTCGCGCCATGACAGCTGGCGTTATGCGCCGGCGCAGGCCTTGCCGCGCACCGATGCGGTGCTGGCGACGTTGATCGACATGCGTTTGCCGCTGACCTTTTCGATTGAGGATTGTGCGATGATCGCCGAGATCATTCGTGAAGAGGTCGAGTTGCTCGCCCTAAACGCGCCCGGCTGATCCCGCCCAGTTTGCGGGATCGACATACAGGCCGAACCAGACCGACCACAGCCCCAGCAGGATGAACACGCCGCCCAATATCCGGCGCATTGCTGCCTTGCCCGGTTTCAGGGCGACCAGCCGCATGGGAGCCTTGCCCGAGAAGGCATCAAGCGCAAGCAAAGGCAGCGACAACGCCAGCCCGAACACTGCCAGCATGACAAAACCGCTGGCAAGCGATGCGGTGCCTGCCGAGAAAGTGAACAGACCAAAGATCAGCGGAGCGGCACAGGCCGGGATGTTCAGCGCAAATGCCAGCCCCAGAACGGCAGGGTTGCGAACCTGTCGCCACCGCGCGGGCGCCAATGACAGGCGCCGCGCCAGCCGGTTGTGCCAGCCGGCCAGATAGCCCGTGCCGATAGCCATATAGGCCAGGCCGAAAGCCAGCCACAGCCCGGTCTGGAAACCGACCAGAACGCGCCCCACAAGTGCAAAACCCAGCCCGATCACGCCCATGGCCAGCGCCCGGACCAGAATGAAGGTCACGATCCCCTGCCGCCGTTGAGCGGCCCCTTTCAGGGATTTCAGAAACAGCAGATGCGCACCGATGGTGCAGGGCTCGACAAAACCCAGCAGGCCCAGCCCGACGGGCAGCAATATCAGCATGTAAAGATCTGGCATTCCGGCGCACCTGTTGCTTTCGCCCCAGTCTGGGCAGTCCCGAGGACCGGGTCAAATCACGTCACCGCCAGCGCAGGCGCCGCGCCCAGGCCAGCGCGCCCAGCGTCAGCAGGCCATAGATCGACAGGATGAAGATCAGCTGTTCCGGGGCGGTGATGGCCTCGTACCACAGGATGATGCCGGTGCCGCCCAGCAACGTCACCATGGAAAACACGGTCATCAACATATGCGAACGGGTCTTGTCGCGCATCCGGTGATTGGCAACCGCCATCAGGAAGGACACCAGCAGGAACGTGACCGAGCCGAATTCCAGGATCACCCGCAGGCTGCCCGCCAGCACCAGCGCCGAAGCCGTCAGCGCCATGGCCAGGATTGCGCGCCGCGGGATGCCACCGCTGCGGTGCGCCAGGAACATGGGCAGAAACCCGTCGGTCGCGATTACCGCCATCTGCCGGGATGCGCCAAACAGGGTGCCGCTGATCGCGCTCATCGTGGCCAGCAGTGCGCCCGCGATGACGATGGCCGAACCCATGTTGCCCAGCGTGTCGCGGGTGCCTGCGGCCAGTGCGAATTCCTTGTCACGCAGGATGTCCTCGAACGGGATGGCAAGGACCGCCCCGGCGGCAATCACCACATAGACGCCGGCGGCAATGGCAATGGCCCCATAGATGGCGCGCGGGATGTTGCGCGCCGGGTCAGTCATCTCGTTCATGGCGTTGATGACCAGCTGAAAACCCTCGAAGGCCACGAATGTGACCGAGGCCACGATCAGCAGCCCCCACAGCGAAAGCGGCGGCGATTGCTCGACCAGCTGGGGCAGGGTTGTGCGCCCATTTGCCAGCAGCAGACCCGAGATCAGCAGCAGGAACAGGATCTTGGTATAGACCATCAGATCCTCGATCCGGCCCATGCCCTTGACGCTCCACAGATTGATCAGCGTGAAGAAACCGATCACCGCCAGGGCAACCGCCTTGCGGACCAGATCGTTTTGGGCCCAGGCGCTGTCGCTGATGGCGTATGAGGCAAACGTATATGAATACAGCGCGATCGTGCTGATATAGCCGAAGATCACCCACCAGCCGATCAGCGAGGCCGCCAGCGGGTGTTCGGGATAGCTGCGTTTGAAGAACGAATAGGTCGCGCCCTCGTCGCGATAGAACAGCGCCAGCTTGACATAGGAATACGAGGCCAGCGCCGCCACGATGGCCCCCATGCCGATGGCCAGCGGGGCATAGACCCCGACGATCGATACCGAAATGCCCAGGATGGTAAAGATGCCGCCCCCGATCATGCCGCCAAGGGCGATGGCCAGAAGTTCGGGAAGGCCGAGCGGCTTGCCGGATGGGGGTTTCTGCCTGTGCATCTGTCCTGCCTTTCGGTGACCTCGTCTTTCAGGGTAGGGGTGCCGAGCGTCCGCTTCAAGACATCCCCGACGTGACGACGCGGCTGGACAGGTGGGGGATGCGCTGCTATTAAATGAACGTCCGTTCAATTAACCGGGAGTCTGCCCCATGTTCACCGCCTCCATGAATTTCGCACTTGGCGAGGAAATCGAAGCCCTGCGCGACATGGTTCACCGCTGGGCCCAGGAACGCGTGGCCCCGATGGCGGCCGAGATCGACCGATCCAACAACTTCCCGGCCGAGCTGTGGCGCGAGATGGGCGACCTCGGCCTGCTGGGCATCACCGTGCCCGAGGAATATGGCGGCGCCGGCATGGGCTATCTGGCCCACACCATCGCGGTCGAGGAAATCGCCCGCGCCTCGGCCAGTGTGTCGCTGTCCTATGGCGCGCATTCCAACCTGTGCGTGAACCAGATCCGCCTGAACGGCACCGATGAACAGAAACGCAAATACCTGCCGAAACTGATTTCCGGCGAACATGTGGGCGCGCTGGCGATGTCCGAGGCGGGCGCCGGCAGCGATGTGGTCTCGATGCGGCTGCGCGCAGAAAAGAAGAACGGCTATTACACGCTGAACGGCACCAAATACTGGATCACAAACGGGCCCGACGCCGACACGCTGGTTGTCTATGCCAAGACCGACCCCGCCGCAGGCCCGCGCGGCATCACCGCCTTTGTGGTCGAAAAGACCATGAAGGGCTTTTCCACCAGCCCGCATTTCGACAAGCTGGGAATGCGCGGCTCCAACACGGCCGAGCTGATCTTCGAGGATGTCGAAGTGCCCTTTGAAAACGTGTTGGGCAAGGAAGGCGAGGGCGTCAGGGTTCTGATGTCGGGCCTCGATTACGAGCGCGTGGTTCTGTCGGGCATCGGGGTCGGCATCATGGCCGCGGTCATGGATCACATCATGCCCTATCTGCACGAGCGCAAGCAGTTCGGCAAACCCATCGGGGATTTCCAGCTGATGCAGGGCAAGATCGCCGACATCTATGCCGCCATGAACAGCGCGCGCGCCTATGTCTATGCGGTTGCCGCCAGCTGCGACCGGGGCGAGGTCACGCGCCAGGACGCGGCGGCCTGCGTCCTGTATGCCAGCGAAAAGGCCATGGAGGTCGCGGTGCAGGGCGTGCAGGCCATGGGCGGCACCGGCTACATGAATGAAAGCCCGGTCAGCCGCATCATGCGCGATGCCAAGCTGATGGAAATCGGCGCCGGCACATCCGAGATCCGCCGCATGCTGTGCGGGCGCGAGCTGATGAAGGTGACGGCACCCTGAGTGCCCGGCGCGGGGCCTGCCCCGACACTGAACAAGGATCACGCGATGCGACTGAAATCGAATTTCCTGCCCGGATCCGAATCCGCGCGCGCCAATCGCGAGGGGCATCTCAGGGCGCTGGAACAGGTGCGCGCCGCCGCCGAAGCCGCTGCACGGGGCGGCAGCGCGCGCGCGCGTGAACGCCATCTGAGCCGCGGCAAGATGCTGCCGCGCGACCGGGTGGCAAACCTGCTTGACCCCGGCGCGCCCTGGCTGGAAATCGGCGCGACCGCTGCCCATGACATGTATGAAGGCGCCGCCCCCGGTGCCGGCATCATCTGCGGCATCGGGCGGGTGCACGGGCTTGAGGTCATGGTCATCTGCAACGATGCCACCGTCAAGGGCGGCACCTATTTCCCGATGACGGTCAAGAAACATCTGCGCGCCCAGGAAATCGCCGAGCAGAACCACCTGCCCTGCATCTATCTGGTCGATTCAGGCGGCGCCAACCTGCCCAACCAGGACGAGGTCTTCCCCGATCGCGACCATTTCGGCCGCATCTTCTATAACCAGGCCAATATGAGCGCCAAGGGCATCCCCCAGATCGGCGTGGTCATGGGATCCTGCACCGCGGGCGGGGCCTATGTGCCGGCCATGTCGGACGTCAGCATCATCGTGCGCAACCAGGGCACGATCTTTCTGGCCGGCCCGCCGCTGGTCAAGGCCGCGCTGGGCGAGATCGTCAGCGCCGAGGAGCTGGGCGGCGGCGATGTGCATACCCGCCTGTCGGGGGTGGCCGACTATCTTGCCGAAAACGACTCCCACGCGCTGGCGCTCGCGCGCCGCGCTGTGGCATCCTTGAACCGGCGCAAGCCCGAAACCGTGCTGCTGGCACAGGGGCAGGAGCCCGACTACGACCCCGAGGAACTGCTGTCCATCGTGCCCCCCGACAACCGCACGCCCTATGACGTGCGCGAGGTAATCGCACGCATTGTCGATGGATCGTTCTTCGACGAATTCAAGCCGCGTTTCGGCGAAACACTGGTCACTGGCTTTGCCCATGTCAAAGGCATCCCTGTCGGCATCATCGCCAATAACGGCGTGATGTTTTCCGACAGCGCCGCCAAGGGCGCCCATTTCGTCGAGCTGTGCAGCCAGCGCAAGATCCCTTTGGTGTTCCTGCAAAACATCACCGGCTTCATGGTCGGGAAAAAATCCGAAAACGAAGGCATCGCGCGCCACGGTGCCAAGATGGTGACGGCTGTGGCCTCGACCGCGGTGCCCAAGATCACCATGATCATCGGGGCCTCGAACGGGGCGGGCAATTATGGCATGAGTGGGCGCGCCTACAGCCCGCGCTTCCTGTGGACATGGCCGAATTCCTCGGTCGCGGTGATGGGCGGCGAGCAGGCGGCCGGCGTGCTGGCCACCGTCAAGCGCGACGCCATCGAGCGCGCTGGCGGCACATGGTCGGCCGAGGAAGAGGCCGAATTCAAGCGTCCCACGCTGGAAATGTTCGCCCGTCAAAGCCACCCCCTTTATGCCAGCGCACGGCTGTGGGATGACGGCATCATCGATGCCCGCAAAAGCCGCGAAGTGCTGGCGCTGTCACTGTCGGCCAGCCTGTGCGCCCCGATCCCCGACACGCGCTTTGGCGTGTTCAGGATGTGAGGGGGGTGATGATGTGCCAGTCAGCCAACCCGTTCGCCGTGCCGCAAGGGCAGGAGCCTCCGGCGGGAGTATTTGCGCAAAAGAGAAGCCTTCTTCTTTGCAAGAATACGCATGGCACCAGAACGAGGGACCACCATGTTTGACCGAATCCTGATCGCCAACCGGGGCGAAATCGCCTGCCGGATCATCCGCACCGCGCGTCGCATGGGTGTCGAGACCGTCGCGGTGTTTTCCGATGCCGATGCAGGCGCGCTGCATGTCGAGATGGCGGACCGTGCCGTGCATATCGGCGGCGCGGCCCCGGCAGACAGCTATCTGAAAAGCGAGGCGATCATCCGGGCCGCGCAGGAAAGCGGCGCGCAGGCAATCCACCCCGGCTATGGTTTTCTGTCGGAAAACCCCGATTTCGTCGATGCGGTGGTGCAGGCGGGGTTGATATTCATAGGGCCGTCGGCACAGGCGATCCGGGCCATGGGGCTGAAGGACGCGGCCAAGGCGCTGATGGAAAAGGCCGGGGTGCCGGTGGTGCCCGGCTATCACGGCGCGGGGCAGGATGACGAACACCTGGCCGGTGCCGCCGATGCCATCGGCTATCCGGTGCTGATCAAGGCGGTGGCCGGCGGCGGCGGCAAGGGCATGCGCCTGGTCGAGCGCGCCGAGGATTTCGCGCAGGCGCTGGATTCGGCACGCTCCGAGGCGCGCAAGGCGTTTGGCAATGATACCGTCCTGATCGAAAAATACATCCAGAAGCCCCGCCATATCGAGATTCAGATATTTGGCGATGGCACCGACGCGCTGCATCTGTTCGAGCGGGACTGCTCGCTTCAGCGGCGCCACCAGAAGGTGATCGAAGAGGCCCCGGCGCCGGGCATGACGCCCGAGATGCGCGCGGCAATGGGCGATGCGGCGGTGCGGGCCGCGCGCGCCATCGGCTACAGCGGCGCGGGCACGGTCGAATTCATCGTGGACGCCAGCGATGGCCTGCGGCCCGACCGCTTCTGGTTCATGGAGATGAATACCCGCCTTCAGGTCGAACACCCCGTGACCGAGGCCATCACCGGCGTCGATCTGGTCGAATGGCAGCTTCGGATCGCGGCGGGCGAAGGGTTGCCTGCCCGGCAACAGGATCTGGCAATCAACGGCCACGCTTTCGAGGCCCGACTTTATGCCGAGGACGTGCCCGCAGGCTTTCTGCCCGCCACCGGGCGGCTGGAACATCTGTCCTTTCCGCAAGGCGCCCGCATCGACAGCGGCGTGCGCGCGGGCGATGTGATTTCCCCCCATTACGACCCGATGATCGCCAAGCTCACCACACATGGCGAAAGCCGTGAGATCGCCTTGAAGCGCCTTGAGCGCGCACTGGCGGCGACACGGGTCGCGGGCAGCGTGACCAATATCGCCTTTCTGGGCGCGCTGTGCCGTCATGGGGGCTTTGCCGCGGGCGAGGTCGATACCGGCCTGATCGCGCGCGACATCGACATTCTGACCGCAGAACCCGCCCCCCCGCCCGCGGCTTTGGCCCTTGCCGCCCTCGGCGCAGTCGGCCTGCATCAGGGGGGCGACTGGTCGCGCGGCTTTACCTTGTGGTCACCTCTGGAACAGGATGCTGCGCTCATCCACAAGGAAGAAGAGATCACCGCCCGCATCACCACATTGGCGCCGACGCGGTTTCAGGTTGCGCTGGGCGACGCCACGATCGGGGTCGAGCGCCGTGCGGGCCAGTGGTGGATCAATGGCGACAAGGCGGATCTTTCGCTTGTCGTCACCGAAAGCGCGGTTACCGTATTTGGCGATGCCGCCTGGAAATTCCGGCGCAGCGACCCGCTGGATGTGGTGGGTGACGCCCATGGTGGCGGCAATATCATCGCGGCACCCATGCCCGGCGCCGTCCGCCGCATATTCGTCGAGCCCGGCCAGCAGGTCGAAAAGGGCGCGCAGCTGGTCATGCTTGAGGCCATGAAGATGGAACACCCCCTGCCAGCGCCGCGCGCGGGCGTCGTTGCCGAGGTGCTGGTCGCCGAGGGCGCGCAGGTCGAATCGGGTGCGGCATTGATCCGCCTGGAAGAGGGAGAATGATGCTTCTTCTTTGCACAAATACTCATCTGCGCGGTTTGCTGCAGGCGCCGCGATATGAGTATTTTCACAAAGAAGAAACCAGAGGAGCCACCCCATGACCCGTCGCCTGCATCACGGTTGGGAAAGCCGCTCGACCCGCTCGCTGGCCCTGCTTTACGAGATGGGGCTGGAATTCGAGCTGGTCGTCCACAGCTTTCGCAAGTCGCTGTATAATGATGATTACCGCAAGCTGTCGCCGGCCGGTCGCGTGCCCTGTCTGGAAGATGGCGATGTGGTGGTGTTCGAGACCGGCGCGATCACCGAATATCTGGTCGAGACCTATCCCGAATGCGGGCTGGGGCGGCTGCCCGGCGACCCCGAGCGGGTGGCATGGTTGCAATATCTGCATTTTGCCGAAACCATCGGCCAGCATATCGCCACGCTGACCCAGCACCATGTGGTGTTGCGCGAGGACTGGATGCGTTCGCCCACGGTGATGAAATACGAAACCATGCGCCTGAAACGCACGCTGGGCGTGCTGGAACAAGGGTTGTCGGACGGGCGCGACTATCTGCTGAAAAGCGGGTTTTCGGCGATTGATACCAATATCGGTTATTCGGTCTATGGGGCCGCGCATTTCGTGCGGCTGGACGAATTTCCCGCCCTGTCCGCCTATTGGGCGCGGCTGAGCGAACGCCCCGCCTTCCGCCAGGCGCTGCCGCCCGAGGGGGCCGAGCGCCTGTATCACAAGGATTTCTACGAGTTGCCCGATGCCTGAAACAGTCGAGATATTCGAGGTCGGCCCGCGCGACGGGCTGCAGAACGAGAAACGCCCGATTGCCGTTGCCGACAAGATCCGGCTGGTGGACATGCTGTCGGAATGCGGCTTTCGGCGCATCGAGGTTGCCAGTTTCGTTTCACCGAAATGGGTGCCGCAGATGGCCGACAGCGACAAGGTGCTGGCAGGAATCCGGCGCGCACCGGGTGTGCGCTATGGGGCGCTGACGCCCAACATGCGTGGGTTCGAGGGGGCGCGGGCGGCACGGGCCGACGAGATTGCCATTTTCGGTGCGGCATCCGAGGGGTTTTCAAAGGCCAATATAAACTGTTCTATCGCGGAATCGCTTGATCGTTTCCGCCCGGTGGTCGAGGCCGCGCGCGCGGTGGACATCCCCGTGCGCGGCTATGTGTCCTGTGTGACCGACTGCCCCTATGACGGGCCGACCCCGCCCGCGCAGGTTGCCCGCGTGGCGCGCGCCCTGTTCGAGATGGGCTGCTACGAGATCAGCCTTGGCGACACCATCGGCCAGGGTGCGCCCGAAAGCGTGACTGCCATGCTGAAAGCGGTTCTCGACGAGGTGCCTGCCGACCGTCTGGCGGGCCATTTCCATGATACCGCCGGGCGCGCGCTGGCAAATATCGAGGCGTCTCTGGAACTGGGCCTGCGGGTGTTCGATGCAGCTGTTGGCGGACTTGGCGGTTGCCCCTATGCGCCGGGCGCCGCGGGCAATGTGGCAACCGAGGCGGTTGATGCAAGGCTGCGCGAACTGGGGATCAAGACCGGGCTGGATGCGGAAAAACTGGCCGCGGCCAGCGTCTTTGCCCGCAGCCTGAGAGAGGAATAGACATGTTCGAAACCATTCGGATCGAAACCGACGCGCGCGGGGTTGCCACGCTCTGGCTGGCGCGCCCCGACAAGCATAACGCCCTTTCGGGGCGGATGATTGACGAGCTGACTGCGGCAGCGTCCCGGCTGGGCGACGATCCGGCGGTCAGGGTGGTGGTTCTGGCGGCCGAGGGGAAATCCTTCTGCGCCGGGGGTGATCTGAAATGGATGCAGGCGCAGATGAGCGCCAGCGCGGATGAGCGCCGGGGCGAGGCGCGCAAGCTGGCCGACATGCTGTTTGCGCTGAACACGCTGCCGAAACCGTTGATCGGGCGCGTGCAGGGCAACGCCTTTGGCGGTGGCATCGGCATGATCGCGGTCTGCGATGTGGCAATCGGCGCGACGGGTGCGCGCTTCGGGCTGACCGAGGTGCGGCTTGGGCTGATTCCCGCGACCATCAGCCCCTATGTCCTGGCCCGCATGGGCGAGGGCAAGGCGCGGCGCGTGTTCATGTCGGGACGTCTGTTTGGCGCCGACGAGGCACGCGATCTGGACCTGCTGGCGCGGGTCGTTTCACCGGACGATATGGACGCCGCAATCGAGGCCGAAGTTGCGCCCTATCTGCTGGCCGCCCCCGGTGCAGTGGCCGAATCAAAGCGGCTCGCCCGGATGCTGGGCAGCCCCATCACACCCGAGATCATGGATGCCACCATCGACCGCCTGGTGGCCGCGTGGGAAGGGGACGAGGCCCCCGAGGGGATCGCCGCGTTCTTTGATCGGCGCAAGCCACATTGGGCTGGCTGAAGCGCGGCCCTCTTTCGCAGTGAAATTACGCCTTCCTGCTGGCCGCGGAGGGCAATTCAGGTTAAGTATACCGAAATCCGTCAGGATGTCTTTTGCGCGTGTTGACCTCTCGAAAAGGCAGGAGTAAACCACCCGCAAGCCACGGCATACAATTGTATATCAGGAGGGCACGTTGGACGCATTGCTACGAGAATACCTTCCGGTCCTCATTTTCTTCGGTCTTGCGATCATCATCGGTCTGGTCCTGTTGCTGGCCGCCGTCGTCGTGGCCGTGCGAAACCCGGACCCCGAAAAGATCAGCGCCTATGAGTGCGGATTCAACGCCTTTGATGATGCGCGCATGAAGTTCGACGTGCGGTTCTATCTGGTTTCGATCCTGTTCATCATCTTCGACCTTGAAATTTCCTTCCTGTTTCCCTGGGCGGTTGCCTTCAAGGATGTCGGGTTGCTTGGTTTCTGGTCGATGCTGGTATTCCTGTCGGTGCTGACCATCGGCTTTGCCTATGAATGGAAGAAAGGGGCGCTGGAATGGGAGTGAGCACCTCAGTCAACACGGCGGGCGCCGACAAGGAAGTTGCCACCGCCGCGCTGTCGGCCGAGCTGCAGGACAAGGGTTTCCTGCTGACCTCGACCGAGGACATCATCAACTGGGCCCGCACCGGCAGCCTGCACTGGATGACCTTTGGTCTGGCCTGCTGCGCGGTCGAGATGATGCAGGCCTCGATGCCGCGCTATGACCTGGAACGCTACGGCACCGCGCCGCGCGCCAGCCCGCGCCAGTCGGATCTGATGATCGTGGCCGGCACGCTGACCAACAAGATGGCCCCGGCGCTGCGCAAGGTCTATGACCAGATGCCCGAGCCGCGCTATGTCATCTCGATGGGATCCTGCGCCAATGGCGGCGGGTATTACCACTACAGCTATTCCGTGGTGCGTGGCTGCGACCGGATCGTGCCGGTGGATGTCTATGTGCCCGGCTGCCCGCCGACGGCCGAGGCGCTGATGTATGGCCTGCTGCAGCTGCAGCGCAAGATCCGCCGCACGGGGACGATTACCCGCTAGCAAGGGAAAACAACATGAGCGAAGCTCTGAAACAACTGGCCGGACTGATCGAGGAAAAGCAGGCCGATGCGGTCATTTCCACGCAGGTCACCCATGGCGAGCTGACCGTGGTTGTCGCGCTGAACGCGATCCCGGATTTCGTCAATTTCCTCAAATGTGACCGCGAGTGTCTGTTTTCCACGCTGGTGGATATTACGGCGGTCGATTACCCGGGGCGCGAAAAGCGGTTCGATGTGGTCTATCATTTCCTATCGATGTACCAGAACCACCGCATCAGGGTGAAGGCCAGCCTGCGCGAAGATGAACATGTGCCCTCGATCACCTCGATCCACCCGTCGGCCGGCTGGTTCGAGCGCGAAGTCTTTGACATGTATGGCATCCTGTTCTCGGGCCACCCCGATCTGCGCCGCCTGCTGACGGATTACGGCTTTCGCGGCCACCCGCTGCGCAAGGATTTCCCGACCACCGGCTATACCGAAGTGCGCTATGACGACAAGGAAAAGCGGGTGATCTACGAACCCGTTTCCCTGATCCAGGAATATCGGCAGTTCGATTTCATGTCGCCATGGGAGGGTGCGCAATACATCCTGCCGGGCGATGAAAAAGGCGAAGGGGCGGAATGATGGACAGCAAGTTTGACGACGTTCTGACCGGCGAACAGAAGATCCGCAACTTCAACATCAACTTTGGCCCCCAGCACCCGGCGGCGCATGGCGTGCTGCGCATGGTGCTGGAGCTTGACGGCGAGGTTGTCGAGCGTGCCGACCCGCATATCGGCCTGTTGCATCGCGGCACCGAAAAGCTGATGGAAAGCCGCACCTATTTGCAGAACCTGCCCTATTTCGACCGGCTCGATTACGTCGCGCCGATGAACCAGGAACATGCCTGGTGCCTGGCGATCGAACGCCTCTGCGGCATCGAGATCCCCCGCCGCGCCAGCCTGATCCGGGTGTTGTATTCCGAAATCGGGCGTGTCCTGAACCACCTGCTGAACGTGACCACGCAGGCCATGGATGTGGGGGCGCTGACGCCGCCACTATGGGGGTTCGAGGAACGCGAAAAGCTGATGATCTTTTACGAGCGCGCCAGCGGGGCGCGCCTGCACTCGGCCTATTTTCGCCCTGGTGGCGTGCATCAGGATCTGCCGCAGGATCTGCTTGACGATATCTGGGCCTGGACCGGCACCTTCCCCGAGATCCTGGACGACATCGACGGGCTGTTGACCGAAAACCGCATCTTCAAGCAGCGCAATGTCGGCATCGCCGTGGTCAGCGAACAAGAGGCGCTGGACTGGGGCTTTTCGGGCGTGATGGTGCGCGGTTCCGGCATGGCCTGGGATCTGCGCCGCGCGCAGCCCTATGAGTGCTATGACGAATTCGACTTCCAGATCCCGGTCGGCAAGCATGGCGACTGCTATGACCGTTATCTGGTGCGGATGGCCGAGATGCGCGAAAGCGTCAAGATCATCCGTCAGGCGATCGAAAAGCTGGCAAACGAGCCGGGCGACGTGCTGGTGCGCGGCAAATTCACGCCCCCGCGCCGCGGCGAGATGAAAACCTCGATGGAGGCTTTGATCCATCACTTCAAGCTGTATACCGAGGGCTTCCATGTGCCCGCCGGCGAGATCTATGCCGCGGTCGAGGCGCCCAAGGGCGAATTCGGCGTGTATCTGGTCGCCGATGGCACCAACAAGCCCTACAAGGCCAAGATTCGCGCGCCGGGTTATCCGCACCTGCAGGCGATGGATCACCTCGCCAGGGGGCATATGCTGGCCGATGTCGCGGCCATCATCGGCTCGCTTGATGTCGTGTTCGGGGAAATCGACCGATGATCATGTCCTGCCCCGTTCTTCTTTGCTCAAATACTCCCGCCGGAGGCGCTGGCGCCAGCCATGTTCGCGCCCGGTCGTTGTCGAAGGAAAACCGATAGATGCTTCGCCGTCTTCATGCCGACCAGCCCGACAGTTTCGCCTTTACGCCTGCCAATCTGGAATGGGCAAAGGCGCAGATCTCCAAATATCCCGAGGGCCGCGCCGCCTCTGCGGTGATCCCGCTCTTGTGGCGTGCGCAGGAACAAGAGGGCTGGCTGACCCGGCCCGCGATCGAATATGTGGCCGACATGCTGGGCATGGCTTACATTCGCGCGCTAGAGGTTGCGACCTTCTATTTCATGTTCCAGCTGCACCCGGTCGGCTCGGTCGCCCATGTGCAGGTTTGCGGCACGTTGTCCTGCATGATCTGCGGGGCCGAGGATCTGATCGGTGTGCTGAAAGAGGAAATCGCGCCCGAGCCGTTCCAGCTGTCGCCCGACGGCAAGTTCAGCTGGGAAGAGGTCGAATGCCTCGGCGCCTGCGCCAACGCGCCCATGGTGCAGATCGGCAAGGATTATTACGAGGATCTGACTGCCGACAAGCTGCGCGAGATCCTGGCCGCCTTTGCCCGTGGCGAAGTGCCCGTTCCGGGCCCGCAAAACGGGCGCTATGCGGCCGAGCCCCTGTCGGGGCTGACCAGCCTGAAAGAACATGAAAAGGGCCGCGAGGCGCATAACGCGTCGGTCGCACGCGCCGTGGCGCTGGGCGATACCGTCAAGCGCATCCAGGGCGACGAGGTGCCGGTGCTGACGCCGCGCAAGGCAACATCGGGTGGTGCAGTGAAGAGCGCCCCGAAAAAGGATGCGAAAAAGGCGGGGGCGACCGAGGGCAGCAAGCCCGCCACGCTGGATGCACCGCGCAATGGCAAGGCGGATGACCTGAAAAAGATCAAGGGTCTGGGTCCGGCGCTTGAAAAAACCCTGAACGGGCTGGGCATCTGGCATTACGACCAGATCGCCAGCTGGAGCGATGCCGAACTTGCGTGGATCGACGCCAATCTTGGCCGTTTCAAGGGCAAGGCCAGTCGCGATGGATGGGTCGCGCAGGCCAGGGCGCTGATGGGCTAACCGATTGCGGGCAGGGCTTTCCCTCCCGCCATGACAAAGGAGCGACATGTGGTCGTGACGGCCGAAAATACCAACCGCGGGGGCCTGTGCAGGTCTTTGTGCTGGCTGACCGGGATCACCCTGGGCGGGGCTTCCGCCTGGGCGCTGGTCTCGGATTTCGGCGTTGGCAGGCTGTCGTCCGCGGTGGTCGGGGCTGTCGTCGCGGTGCTTCTTTCCGTCACGCTGCGCGCGATCCTGTGCCGCGGCCACAAGGACCGTGTCGCCATCCGCCGCGAAGAGGCCCGGCGCCGGCAGCTCGCCCGCGAGGTGATCGCAGGTTACGAAAGGCACAGCCCGATCGGTGGTGTTCCGGCCCCGGATGCGGCCGCTGTCAATGACGAACTCGATGAAAGGCTGAAGGCAGAGGCCGATCGGATCAAGGCCGACGGCACCGACGCGCCCGCCGAAACCGCTGAACCCGAAGGGGCCGAGGTCGCCGAAAACACGGGCGAGCCTGCACCGAACCCCGCCGAGCCATCGGTCGAGGCGCCAAGCGTCGAGGAAAAGCTTGCCGAAATCGCCGAGGCGATCAAATCCGAGCTTGGCGAAACAGATGCTGATCCGAAAGAGGATAGCGCGGAATCCACGCCCGAAGCGCCCTCTGCACCGGCACCGTCCGACGACACCATGCTGCTGACCCAGCCGATCCTCGCCGGTTCGACAGACAAGACCGCGCCCACAGCGCAGGACGCACTGTCCGTCGAAGTCGCGCCCTCGCGCCCCAAGGGCCTTGAAACCCCGCGCGAAGAGGGGGCCGACCGGCTGGTGCGTATCGACGGGCTGTCGGAAATCCACGAGGCCGAACTCAACGCTGCCGGAATATTCCATTTCGACCAGCTGGCCGCCATGAACAAGCGCGAGCTTGCCTGGCTGGACACGAGCATCATCAAGGATGGCTCTACCGGCGCCGCACAGTGGCGCAAGCAGGCCATCGCTCTTGCGCAGAAGAAACAGAAATGACCGGTCGCAAGGCCGTAAACCGAACGGGAAAGACGAACAGAACGACATGAAGAACCGCGCGAACATCGAAACCCGCCGCTCCATAAGCTGGCTGATCGCCCTTGTGGCGGGCGTGGCGCTGGCCGTTGTGCTGGTGCGCCAGGGTATTGCCGGGCCAGGCCTGGCCGTTCCCGCGGGGATCGCGATGTTCTTTACCGTGGCTTTCTGGCTGATCCGGCTGTTCTGCATGCCGGCCGAGCTTGCCGCGATCGAGGACATGAAAAAGGAACACACGGCGTGATGCTTGCGCCGGCAACGAATATGGGGGCCCTGGTGGACAGGAACGATCAGCAGAAACAGACGCGTCTGGCCGCGATCGTCATTCTTGTCACCTTTCCGGCATGGATGGGGGTCTCGTGGCTTGGCGGCAAGATGGGCTGGGAGCCGCGCTATGCCATCTTGGCCGATCTGGCCGCCCTGGCTGCGCTCTTCTGGGCGATGGTCGTATTGTTTCAGATCTGGCGCGCGCGCCAGCGGGATGAGGAATGACAGGATGCTGAAAGATCAGGACCGGATCTTTACCAACCTCTACGGGATGCACGAGCGCACGCTTGCGGGTGCGCGCAAGCGCGGCCACTGGGACGGCACCGGCGCCATCATCAAGAAGGGGCAGGACTGGATCATCGAACAGGTCAAGGCCAGCGGTCTGCGCGGCCGTGGCGGTGCGGGCTTTCCGACCGGCCTGAAATGGTCGTTCATGCCCAAGCAAAGCGACGGTCGGCCCAGCTATCTGGTCATCAATGCCGACGAATCCGAACCCGGCACCTGCAAGGACCGGGAAATCATGCGCCACGATCCGCATACGCTGATCGAGGGCGCGCTGATCGCGAGTTTCGCCATGGGGGCGCATGCGGCCTATATCTATATCCGCGGCGAGTTCATCCGCGAGCGCGAGGCCCTGCAGGCCGCCATCGACGAATGCTATGACGCCGGGCTGCTGGGCAAGAACGCCGCCGGCTCGGGCTGGGATTTCGACCTTTATCTGCATCACGGTGCCGGCGCCTATATCTGCGGCGAGGAAACCGCGTTGCTGGAAAGCCTGGAAGGCAAGAAAGGCATGCCGCGCCTCAAGCCGCCTTTCCCGGCAGGGGCGGGGCTGTATGGTTGCCCGACCACGGTCAACAATGTCGAAAGCATCGCGGTCGTGCCCACCATCCTGCGGCGTGGCGCCGACTGGTTTGCCGGTTTCGGCCGTCCCAACAACGCGGGCACCAAGCTGTTTGCCATCTCGGGCCACGTCAACAACCCCTGCGTTGTCGAAGAGGAAATGTCGATTTCCTTCGAAGAGCTGATCGAAAAGCATTGTGGCGGCATTCGCGGCGGCTGGGACAATCTCAAGGCGGTCATTCCGGGCGGCTCTTCCGTGCCGCTGCTGCCGGCCGATATCGCCCGCGAGGCGATCATGGATTTCGACTGGCTGCGCGAGCAGCGCTCGGGCCTTGGCACCGCCGCGGTGATCGTGATGGACCAGTCAGTCGATATCATCAAGGCGATCTGGCGGCTGTCGGCCTTTTACAAGCACGAAAGCTGTGGCCAGTGCACACCGTGCCGCGAAGGCACCGGCTGGATGATGCGCCTGATGGAACGTCTGGTGACGGGCGACGCGGAAATCGAGGAAATCGACATGCTGCTGGATGTGACCAAGCAGGTCGAGGGCCACACCATCTGCGCCCTTGGCGATGCCGCTGCCTGGCCGATCCAGGGGGTTGTGCGCCACTTCCGCGACGAAATCGAAGACCGCATCCGCGCCCGCAAGGCGGGCCGCGCGATGGCTGCGGAATAGGGGGCCGACATGAAACCCGGCATCGTGACAGCAGCAGGGGCAGGCAGGGCGCGCAGGGCGTTGCTGACGGTCGTGCTTGTCGTTGTCACGGCCCTGTCGGCGGTTTCGGCAAACCCGGTTCTGGCCAAGGAAGGGCTGGCGAAGGAAAAGGACATATTCGACCGTCTGGTTCTGGGTGCAGTCGTGTCCGAGATCTATACGAAATGCGACCGCATCGCACCGCGCAAGCTGCGGGCCTTCTTTTTCGTGATGGGAACGCTGAACATGGCGCGTAACCGCGGCTATTCGAAACAGGATATCGACCGTTTCCGCAGCGATCCCGCCCAGCAGAAACGCCTGCGCCGCGAGGCCGAGGCAGTGTTGAAAAAGCATGGTGTGAAATTCGACGACCCCGAAAGCTATTGCACGGCAGGGTTTGCCGAAATCGAAAAGAAAAGCGACATCGGTTACTACCTGCAACCGGAATGAACAGGAACAAGGCCGGGCGCCGAGGCGCCGACGACAAGGACATGATGGAATGACTGACTTGAGAAAAATCATCATCGACGGGGCCGAGATCGAGGTCGATCCCGCCATGACCAT
The DNA here is from genome assembly GCA_030950185.1 of Paracoccaceae bacterium. Lineage (GTDB taxonomy): Bacteria > Pseudomonadota > Alphaproteobacteria > Rhodobacterales > Rhodobacteraceae > UBA5972. The sequence goes on from JAUZRU010000003.1 coordinate 60,722, forward strand.
CCTGCAGGCCTGCGAGGTTGCCGAAATCGAGGTGCCGCGTTTCTGCTATCACGAGCGCCTGTCCATTGCCGGCAATTGCCGCATGTGTCTGGTCGAGGTTGTCGGTGGTCCCCCCAAGCCCACAGCCAGCTGCGCCATGCAGGTGCGTGACCTGCGTCCCGGCCCGAATGGCGAGCCGCCCGAGATCAAGACCAAATCGCCCATGGTGCGCAAGGCGCGCGAAGGGGTGATGGAATTCCTGCTGATCAATCATCCGCTTGATTGCCCGATCTGCGATCAGGGCGGCGAATGCGACCTCCAGGATCAGGCCATCGCCTATGGTGTCGATTTCAGTCGCTATCGCGAACCCAAGCGCGCGGTTGATGATCTGGACCTCGGCCCGCTGGTGGCCACGCAGATGACGCGCTGCATTTCCTGCACCCGCTGCGTGCGCTTCACGACCGAGGTTGCGGGCATGACGCTGATGGGCCAGACCGGCCGCGGCGAAGACGCCGAGATCACCACCTATCTTGGCCAGACGCTTGACAGCGAATTGCAGGGCAACATCATCGATCTGTGCCCGGTCGGCGCGCTGACCAGCAAGCCCTATGCCTTTACCGCCCGCCCGTGGGAGCTGCGCAAGACCGAAACCATTGATGTGATGGACGCGCTTGGCAGCAATATCCGCGTCGATTGCAAGGGCCGCGAGGTCAAACGTATCGTGCCGCGCAACCATGACGGCGTGAACGAGGAATGGATTTCCGACAAGACCCGCTTTATCTGGGACGGCCTGCGTCGCCAGCGCCTTGACCAGCCCTATATCCGCGTTGATGGCAAGCTGCGCCCGGCCACCTGGCCCGAGGCGCTGTCGGCTGCGGCCAAGGCACTGAGCGGCGCGAAAAAACCCGTCGGTTTGGTCGGCGACCTGGCCCCGGTCGAAGCTGCATTTTCGTTGAAACAGCTTGTTCAGGGGCTGGGCGGCCCTGTGGAATGTCGCGTCGATCGCGCCAAGCTGCCCGCCGGCAACCGCGCCGGCTATGTCGGCACCGCCCGTATCGAGGATATTGATAACGCGCAGATGATCCAGCTGGTCGGCACCAACCCGCGCCTTGAGGCGCCGGTGCTGAACGCCCGCATCCGCAAGGCCTGGCTGAACGGCGCCGATGTGGGCCTTGTCGGCGAGGCGGCGGACCTGACCTATGATTATTCCCATTTCGGCACCGACCGTGCGGCGCTTGAAAGCCTGCTGGACAAGGATTTCGGCAAGGTTCTGGATGTGCCGTCGATCGTCATCATCGGCCAGGGCGCGTTGATGGAAGATGACGGCGAGGCGGTTTTGACGGCGGCGATGAAGCTGGCCGAAAAGACCGGCTCGAAATTCATGGTGCTGCATACGGCTGCTGCCCGTGTCGGTGCCATGGATGTCGGCGCCACGACCGAGGGCGGGCTGGACGCTGCCCTTGAAGGCGCCGATGTCGTCTATGCGCTGGGTGTCGATGAAACCGATATCCCCGAGGGGCCTTTCGTGATCTATCAGGGCAGCCATGGCGACCGTGGTGCGCACCGCGCCGATGTGATCCTGCCCGGCGCCGCCTATACCGAGGAAGATGGCCTGTTCGTCAACACCGAGGGGCGGCCGCAGCTGGCGTTGCGCGCCGCGTTCCCGCCGGGCGAGGCCAAGGAAAACTGGGCCATCCTGCGCGCGATTTCGGGCGAGATGGGCGCGGCATTGCCCTGGAACACCATGAACGAGCTGCGCGCCGCGCTGTTCGGGCAAGTGCCGCATCTGCGCGAAATCGACATGGTTGCCGAAAACGACTGGTCGATCCCGGATGCCGGCAAGATGGCCAAGGGCCGTTTCGTGCAGGCGGTTCAGGATTTCTACCTGACCAACCCGATCGCGCGCGCCTCCGAAATCATGGCCGAGCTGTCGGCGGGCGCGGCCGCGCGCCGTCAGAACATGGCTGCGGAGTAGAAAACATGATTCATCAGGCCGCCATCAGGACCGGATTTTCCCTTGCCCTTCTGGGCGGGGTGTCGGCCTGTGTCGGCACCGATGGGCAAGGGCTGGACCGCAAGGATTTCCATCCCGAGTATCTGGGGATCGAAACGATCCTGCTGGACGGCGATCTTGTGAATTTCAAGGTCGAGATGCGGGGCGCACGTTCGGTTGCCGATGTGGCCGATTACGCGAAATGTGCGGCCGCGCAATATGCCCTGATCAGGGGTTACAGTTTCGCGCGCCATGTGCGCACGAATGTCGATGAAAAGGATGGTCTTTGGCGTGGAGATGCGGTTTATACCGTTTCGAAAAACCTGCCCCGCGGCAGGCTGACTCTCGACGCCGAGGTGGTCGTGGATAACTGCAAGGCCGACGGGATTCCGACGGTTTGAGGATGTGAAAGCAGATGGCGGATTTTTTCTATAACACCAATCTCGGGATTTTCCTGCTGGTGACGGGCGAGGCCCTGCTGGTGATCGTGCTGCTTCTGGTGGCGCTGGCCTTCCTGATGTATGCCGACCGCAAGATCTGGGCGGCCGTGCAGATGCGCAAGGGCCCGAATATCGTGGGTGTTTTCGGGCTGCTGCAAAGCTTTGCCGACTTCATCAAGTATATCGTCAAGGAAATCATCGTGCCCGCCGGTGCGGACAAGCCGGTCTATTTCCTGGCGCCGATGATCACGCTGGTCTTTCCGCTGATCGTCTGGGCGGTGATCCCGTTCAACGAGGGCTGGGTCGTTTCCGACATGAATGTCGGCATCCTGTATATCATGGCGGCCAGTTCGCTGGTGGTTTACGGCGTGATCATGGGGGGCTGGGCGTCCAACTCGAAATACGCGTTCCTGGGCGCGCTGCGGTCGGCCGCGCAGATGATCTCTTACGAGGTGTCGATCGGCCTGATCATCATTGGCGTGATCCTGTCCACGGGCAGCCTGAACCTGTCGGACATCGTGCATGCGCAGGATGGCAAATACGGCTTTTTCAGCTGGTACTGGCTGCCGCAGTTGCCCATGGTGGTGCTGTTCTTTGTCTCGGCGCTGGCAGAAACCAACCGCCCGCCCTTTGACCTGCCCGAGGCCGAATCCGAACTGGTGGCGGGCTATCAGGTCGAATATTCCTCGACCCCGTTCCTGCTGTTCATGATCGGCGAGTTGACCGAGGTCGTGTTCATGTGTGCGCTGATCTCGGTGCTGTTCTTTGGCGGCTGGCTGTCGCCCATTCCGGGGCTGCCCGACGGGATCCTGTGGATGATTGCCAAGATGGCGTTCTTCTTCTTCCTGTTCTCGATGGTCAAGGCGATCACGCCGCGTTACCGCTATGACCAGCTGATGCGGCTGGGCTGGAAGGTGTTTCTGCCATTCAGCCTGGGCTGGGTCGTTTTCGTCGCCTTTGCGGCACAATTCGGATGGTTCGGTGGCGCCTATGCCCGCTGGGCCGTGGGGGGCTGATCGATGGCACAGATCGACTGGACACGCGCAACCAAGTATTTCCTGCTGTGGGATTTCATGGTCGGCTTCAAGCTGGGGATGAAATATTTCTTTCGGCCCAAGGCGACGCTGAACTATCCGCATGAAAAGGGCTATCTGTCGCCCCGTTTCCGCGGCGAACACGCGCTGCGGCGCTATCCCAATGGCGAGGAACGCTGCATCGCCTGCAAGCTGTGCGAGGCGATCTGCCCCGCGCAGGCGATCACCATCGACGCCGAGCCGCGCGAAGACGGCTCGCGCCGCACGACGCGCTATGACATCGACATGACCAAATGCATCTATTGCGGTTTCTGCCAGGAGGCCTGCCCGGTGGATGCCATCGTCGAGGGGCCGAATTTCGAATTCGCGACCGAGACCCGCGAAGAACTTTTCTATGACAAGGAAAAGCTGCTGGAAAACGGTGAAATCTGGGAAGCCGAGATCGCGCGCAACCTTGAAATGGACGCGCCCTACCGCTGAGGCGCGTGCGAAGGGCAACAAATGACAGCCCCCGCAAACGGGGGCGCAACGCAAGAGACCCCGGCGGCGCCGGGGCAGAAGGGGACAAGAGCTATGGGCATTGCAGCCTTTGCATTCTACCTGTTCGCGCTGGTCGCGGTGGTTTCCGCCTTCCTGGTGGTGATATCGCGCAACCCGGTCCACTCGGTCCTGTGGCTGATCCTGACATTCTTTTCGGCCGCCGGGCTGTTCGTGCTGCTGGGGGCCGAATTCGTCGCGATGCTGCTGGTGATCGTCTATATGGGCGCGGTGGCCGTGCTGTTCCTGTTCGTCGTGATGATGCTGGATGTCGATTTTGCCGAACTGCGCGGGCAGCTGGCGCAATATCTGCCGCTGGGGCTGCTGATCGGCGTGATCCTGCTGATGGAGCTTGGCATGGCCTTTGGCGCCTGGGAATTTTCGGTTGGCCATGAGGCTGCGCGCGCTGCGGTGACGCCGCCGATCGACCAGGTGCAGAACACCGCCGCGCTGGGGCAGATCGTCTATACGCAATATATCTATCCGTTCCAGGCGGCGGGGCTGATCCTGCTGGTGGCCATGATCGGGGCGATCGTTCTGACGCTGCGCCACCGCACGAATGTCAAGCGGCAGGACGTGCTTGAACAGATTTACCGCGATCCGGCCAAGAGCATGGATCTGAAGGACATCAAACCGGGGCAGGGGCTTTGAGATGGAAATCGGACTGACACATTACCTTACCGTGGCCGCCTTTCTGTTCGTGATCGGCATCTTCGGCATCTTCCTGAACCGCAAGAACGTCATCGTCATCCTGATGTCGATCGAACTGATGCTGCTGGCGGTGAATATCAACTTTGTGGCCTTTTCCGCCTATCTGGGCGATCTGGTCGGGCAGGTCTTTACCCTGTTCGTCCTGACTGTCGCAGCCGCCGAGGCCGCTATCGGGCTGGCCATTCTGGTCTGTTTCTTCCGCACCCGCGGCTCGATCGCCGTGGATGATGTGAATGTGATGAAGGGCTAAGACATCATGGAAACCATCATCCTTTTCGCGCCGCTGCTTGGCGCCATCATCTCGGGCTTTGGCTACAAGCTGGTTGGCGAGCGGCTGGCCATCACCACGGCGACGGCGCTGCTGTTTCTGGCGGCGGCGCTCAGCTGGGTCGTGTTCCTCGGCTTTGACGGCACGACGCAGCAGATCCCGATCATGCGCTGGATCGAGTCGGGCTCGCTTTCCACCGACTGGGCGATCCGGCTGGATCGGCTGACCACCATCATGCTGGTGGTCGTCACCACGGTTTCAAGCCTCGTGCATCTGTATTCCTTTGGATACATGAAGGACGACCCGCAATTCGGCGAGGGCGAAAGCTATATGCCCCGCTTCTTTGCCTATCTCAGCTTTTTCACATTCGCGATGCTGATGCTGGTGACCAGCGACAACCTGTTGCAGATGTATTTCGGCTGGGAAGGGGTCGGCGTTGCCTCCTATCTGCTGATCGGTTTCTACTATCGCAAGCCAAGCGCCGGGGCCGCGGCCATGAAGGCCTTTATCGTCAACCGTGTCGGTGACTTCGGTTTTGCGCTGGGGATCTTTGCGACCTACTACATGGTGGACAGCATCAATTTTTCGGATGTGTTTGCCGCCGGGCCCAAACTGGCCGAAAGCTCGATCCACTTCCTGTGGATGGATCTGAACGCGGCCGAGGCGATTGCCTTCCTGCTGTTCATCGGCGCGATGGGCAAATCGGCACAGCTGTTCCTGCACACATGGTTGCCCGACGCGATGGAGGGCCCGACCCCGGTTTCGGCCCTGATCCACGCTGCGACCATGGTGACCGCGGGCGTGTTTCTGGTCAGCCGCATGTCGCCGCTGTTCGAACATGCGCCCGGAACGCTGGCATTCGTCACCGTGATCGGTGCCGTGACCGCCTTTGTGGCGGCCTCGATCGGGCTGGTGCAGAACGACATCAAGCGCGTCATCGCCTATTCGACGATGAGCCAGCTCGGCTACATGTTCGCAGCCGCAGGTGTCGGCGTCTATCAGGCGGCGATGTTCCACCTGTTCACCCACGCGTTCTTCAAGGCGATGCTGTTTCTTGGGGCGGGCTCGGTCATCACTGCCATGCACCACGAACAGGACATGCGCAACTATGGCGCCCTGCGCCGCAAGATCCCTGTGACCTTCTGGGCCATGATCATCGGCACATTGGCCATCACCGGCGTGGGCATCCCCGCTTCGCTGATCAAGCTGGGCGACACACCCATCGGCTTTGCCGGCTTCGTGTCGAAGGATTCGATCATCGAAAGCACCTTTGCCGCAGGCGCAGGGGTTGGCCATTTCGCCTTTGTGCTGCTGGTTCTGGCGGCGGCAATGACGGCCTTCTATTCGTGGCGCCTGATCTTCATGACTTTCTACGGCACGCCCAAGGGCGACAGGCATGCGCATGAGCACGCCCATGAAAGCCCGATGGTCATGCTGATCCCGCTGATCGTTCTGGCCGTCGGGTCGGTTTTCGCCGGCATGATCTGGTTTGGCGATTTCGTGGGCGAGAAGGCGCATGAATTCTTTGGCAGCGCCATCTTTACCGGCCCCGAAAACGAGGTGCTTCACCTGTCGCACAGCATTCCCGAATGGGCGGCGCTATCGCCCTTTGTCGCGATGGTCGTGGGCTTCCTGCTGGCCTGGCAGTTCTATATCCGCAAGCCGCAGGCGCCTGCCGTACTGGCCCGCCACCTGGCGCCGCTGTATCAGCTGCTGCTGAACAAGTACTATTTCGACGAGATCTATGACTTTGTCTTTGTCCGCACGGCGAAATGGCTTGGCCGTTTCCTGTGGAAAAAGGGCGACGGCGCGGTCATTGACGGCACCATCAACGGTGTGGCCCTGGGGCTGGTTCCAAGAGTCACGCGTTTTGTCCAGAGGATTCAATCCGGCTATGTCTATCACTATGCGCTGGCCACGGTTGTCGGGGTTGTCGCCCTGGTCACCTGGGTCTCGATCAGCGGAGGAACCCACTGATGGATAACCTTCTGTCTATCGTCACCTTCATCCCGCTGATTGCGGCCGTGATCCTGGCGCTTTTCCTGCGTGGCGAGGACGAAGCCGCGCAGCTGGCCGCCAAGCGCGTGGCGCTGGCGACCACGGTTGCGACCTTCCTGATCTCGATCGTCATATATGTTCAGTTCGATCCTTCCAATCCGGGCTTCCAGATGGTGGAAGAGCACAAATGGATCGGCGGCTTCAACTACAAGCTGGGCGTTGACGGGATCTCGATCCTGTTTGTTCTGCTGACCACCTTCCTGATGCCGCTGGTCATCGGTGCCAGCTGGAACGTGAACACCCGCGTCAAGGAATACATGATCGCGTTTCTGGTGCTCGAAACCCTGATGATCGCGGTCTTCAGCGCGCTTGATCTGGTGCTGTTCTATGTGGTGTTCGAGGCCGGCCTCATCCCGATGTTCCTGATCATCGGGATCTGGGGCGGCAAGGAACGCATCTATGCCAGCTTCAAGTTCTTCCTCTATACGCTGCTGGGCTCGGTGCTGATGCTGGTTGCGATCATCGCCATGTATCTCGAGGCGGGGACAACCGACATTCCGACCTTGCTGACACACAGCTTCCCGTCAACGACCATCACGATTCTGGGCTGGCACATCAAGGGTGGCATGCAGACGCTGCTGTTCCTGGCGTTTCTTGCGTCTTTCGCGGTCAAGCTGCCGATGTGGCCGGTGCATACCTGGCTGCCGGATGCCCATGTTCAGGCGCCCACGGCGGGTTCGGTCGTGCTGGCGGCCATCCTGTTGAAGATGGGCGGATACGGCTTCCTGCGGTTCAGCCTGCCCATGTTCCCCGATGCCAGCGCGCTGCTGGCGCCCTTCATGATGTGGCTTGGCGTGATTGCCGTGATCTATACGTCGCTGGTTGCCCTCATGCAGGAGGACATGAAAAAGCTGATCGCCTATTCATCGGTTGCCCATATGGGCCTGGTGACCATGGGTGTCTTTGCCGCGACGCGGCAGGGCGTGGACGGCGCGATCTTCCAGATGATCAGCCACGGCTTCATTTCGGGCGCGCTGTTCCTTTGCGTCGGCGTTGTCTATGATCGCATGCACACGCGCGAGATCGCGGCCTATGGCGGGCTGGTCAACCGGATGCCGGCCTATGCGCTGATCTTCATGCTGTTCACGCTGGCCAATGTGGGCCTGCCGGGCACAAGCGGCTTTGTCGGTGAATTCGTCACGCTTGTCGGCGTGTTCGAGGCCAATAGCTGGGTCGCATTCTTTGCGGCCACTGGCATGATCCTGTCGGCGGCCTATGCGCTGTGGCTGTATCGCAGGGTGATCTTTGGCGCGCTGATCAAGGAAAGCCTGAAAACCATCACCGACATGACTGCACGTGAGAAATGGATATTCGCCCCGCTGGTCGTGATGACGATCCTGCTGGGGGTCTATCCGGCCCTGGTTTTCGATATCATCGGCCCCTCGGTAGAGGCGCTGCTGGAAGGATACAAGACAGCCCTTGCAGGCACGGCCCAAGCCGCGCTGCAACTGGCGATCAATTAAAGGCGGCCTGACATGATTGGCACTGATCTGACTGTAATCCTGCCCGAACTTGTTCTGGTTGTGTATGCAATGGCGGCCCTGATGTGGGGCGCCTGGCGCGGCAAGGATGCCGAAACGCCCATGCTGATCTGGCTGACGGCCCTGGTCATGGCCGGGCTCGGCGCCTGGATCGGGCTGGAGCCCGAGGGCACCGCCACCGCCTTTCACGGCGCGTTCATCAATGACGGCTTTGCCCGGTTTACCAAGGTCATCATCCTGTTTTCGGCTGCCATCGTACTGTTGATGAGCCAGGAATATCTGCGCCGCAACAAGCTGTTGAAATTCGAATTTCCGGTGCTGATCACCTTCAGTGTGGTCGGCATGATGATGATGGTTTCGGCTGGCGATCTGATCGCGCTTTACATGGGGCTGGAGCTGCAGTCGCTGTCGCTTTACGTCATCGCCGCGTTCCGGCGCGATTCTGCCCGTTCCACCGAGGCAGGGCTCAAATATTTCGTGCTTGGCGCGCTGTCTTCAGGGCTGCTGCTTTACGGCATGTCGCTGATTTACGGTTTTGCGGCCACAACCAGCTTTGCCGGCATTACGGCTGCCACAACGGGCGAACATCTGCCCGTCGGGCTGCTGATCGGGTTGGTCTTTGTCATCACCGGCATGGCCTTCAAGGTTTCGGCGGTGCCCTTTCACATGTGGACACCCGATGTCTATGAAGGCTCGCCCACACCGGTGACAGCATTTTTCGCCACCGCCCCCAAGGTGGCGGCCATGGGGCTGATCCTGCGGGTTCTGTTCGATGCCTTTGGCGGTGTTGTCGGGGACTGGTCGCAGATCATCGCCGTGCTTGCGCTGTTGTCGATGTTCCTTGGCGCATTTGCCGGTATTGGCCAGACCGATATCAAGCGCCTGATGGCCTATTCGTCGATCTCGCATATGGGTTTTGCGTTTCTTGGCCTGACGGCCGGCACGGCTATGGGCGTCCAGGCGACCCTGTTTTACATGGCGGTCTATGTGGCGATGAATATCGGCGTTTTCGCCTTTATCCTGAACATGGAACGCGACGGCCAGCCCGTGACCAAGATATCGGCGCTCAGCCTGTATGCCCGTGACGACCTGCTGCGCGCCTCGGCCCTTGCCGTGCTGATGTTCAGCCTTGCAGGCATTCCGCCGCTGGTCGGCTTTTTCAGCAAGCTGTATGTGCTGCAGGCGGCATGGGATGCAGGGCTCAGCTGGCTGGTAATCGCGGCCGTGATCGCCAGCGTCATCGGCGCCTATTACTATCTGCGGATCGTTTACCTGATGTTCTTTGGCGAACAGGGCGAAGGGCTTGACGGTTCCATGCCCGCTGTTCACTGGGCGGCGCTGATGGGATCGGCCTTTGTCATGCTGTTCGGGGTGCTGAACCTGTTCGGCGTGTTCGATCTTGCAGGTGCCGCTGCTGCAACGCTGCTGAAATAGGCTGTCATGGCGCGCTGGCCCGAGGGCGTTCACAAGCTGGTTCTCGATCGCTGCGAAAGCACCATGGCCGAGGCCGCCCGACACGGCCCCGGCCTGCGTGGCCCCTTGTGGATACTGGCGCTTGAACAGACCGGGGGCCGGGGGCGGCAGGGCCGTGCCTGGCTGCATCCGGCGGGCAATTTCGCCGCCAGTCTTGTCTGGTATCCCGAGGGCACGACCGCACAACGTGCGCTGCGATCCTTTGTTGCGGCCCTGGCCTTGCGCGACGCCTGCCTTGAGGCAACCGGCGGGCGGGGCACATTCACCCTGAAATGGCCCAATGACGTGCTGCTGAATGGCGGCAAGCTGGCGGGTATCCTGTTGGAAAGCGGTGATCGCTGGCTGTCGGTCGGATTTGGGGTGAATCTGGCCGAGGCCCCCATGATCGGCCAAACCCGCCCCGATGCCCCCATGCCCGTCAGCCTTGCCGCCGAAACCGGGGCTGAAATCACACCCAGGGATTTTCTGCCGCTTCTCGCATCCGCCCAAGCCAGGCGCGAGGCGCAATTCCTGCGCGACGGCTTTGCCGCCACCAGGCGCGACTGGCTGGAAAATGCCGCGCGTCTGAACGAACCGCTGACCGCGCGTCTGGCGGGGCGTGAAATCACCGGCATTTTTCAGACGGTGGACGAGGACGGCATGCTTGTTCTAAAAGCAGCAGATGAAGAGCACCGTATCGCCGCGGCCGACATCTTCTTTCCCCCGCGCTGAACGTGAAAGGGCGCGCCCATGCTTCTGGCCATAGACGTAGGCAACACCAACACCGTTTTCGCAATCCATGACGGCGACGGTTTCATCGCCGACTGGCGCTGCGCCACCGACCCCCAGCGCACGGCCGACGAATATTTCGTCTGGCTCAATACCTTGATGACATTGCAAGGGCTGAAACCGGATATTGCCGCCGTGATCGTCTCGTCGGTGGTGCCGCAGGTGGTGTTCAACCTGCGCCTTCTGGCGCATCGCTATTTCGACTGCCGCCCATTGGTGGTGGGCAAGCCCGAATGTCGCCTGCCGGTCGAAGTGCGCGTCGATGCCGACACACAGGTCGGGGCCGACCGGCTGGTGAACACCGTCGGCGCCTGGCGCCAGTTCGGGGGTGATCTGATCGTTGTCGATTTCGGAACCGCCACCACCTTTGACGTGATCGACAGTGACGGCGCCTATATCGGCGGGGTGATTTCCCCGGGCGTGAACCTGTCAATGCGCGCGCTGCACCTTGCGGCTGCGGCACTGCCCCATGTGGATGCGACAAAGCCGCCCCGTGTGATTGGCACGAATACGGTTGCCTGCATGCAGTCGGGCATCTACTGGGGCTATGTCGGCCTGATCGAGCGCATCTGCCGCGAGATACGCCACGAACACGGCCGCCCCATGAAGGTGGTCGCAACCGGCGGGCTGGCCACATTGTTCGGGCAGGAGCAGGATCTGTTCGATCACGTTGACCCAGAACTGACCATGACCGGGCTTGTCGAAATATACCAATTCAACGGAAAGGGCGCCTGATGGCACGAAACCGGCTGATTTATCTTCCCCTTGGGGGGGCCGGCGAGATCGGCATGAACTGCTATGTCTATGGCTATGGTCCCAAGGGGCAAGAGAGGTTCATTCTTGTCGATACCGGCGTGACCTTTCCCGACATGGACGGTACCCCAGGCGTCAACCTGATCATGGCCGATATCTCTTGGCTGCTGGAACGCCTCGACCGGGTCGAGGCCATATTCATCACCCATGCGCATGAAGATCATATCGGCGCGCTGGGCCTGCTGTATGGCGACCTTAACCTTCCGATCTATGTGCGTCCCTTCACGGCCGCGATTGCGCGTCTCAAGCTGGAGGAACACGGCCGCCGCATCGACGCCGTGACCGAGGTCGCCCCTTTTCCCGAAACGGTGACCGCCGGCCCGTTTACGGTCGGCTTTCTGCCGGTTGCGCATTCCATCCCCGAAAGCTCGGCCCTGGTGATCGACACGCCTGCGGGCCGCGTCGTGCATACCGGCGATTTCAAGCTGGATCACAACCCTGTGGTGGGCGAGGCGTTCGATCCTGACAGCCTGCGCAAGGTGTCTGACCGCGGCGTTCTGGCCCTTGTCTGCGACAGCACAAACGTGTTTTCCCCGACGGCGGGCCGGTCGGAATCGACCCTGACCGCCCCGATCACCGAGCTGATCCGCGGGGCGAAGGGGCTGGTTGTCGCCACGACTTTTGCCTCGAATGTGGCACGCCTCAAGACGCTGGCACAGGCGGGCGTGGACGCGGGGCGTTCGATTGTCGTCATGGGGCGCGCGATGAAAAAGATGATTGCCGTGGCCCAGGCAACCGGCATTCTGACCGATTTCCCGCCAACGGTGCCACAAGAAGATGCGGCAAAGATCCCGCGTGACAACCTGATGATCCTGGTGACCGGCAGCCAGGGCGAACGCCGGGCAGGTTCGGCCCAGATGGCCAATGGAAAATATAACGGCATCACCCTGCGCGAAGGCGACATGTTCCTGTTTTCGTCCAAGACGATCCCCGGCAACGAGGTGTCGGTCAACCGCATCGTCAACGCGTTTTCCGAAATGGGCGTCGATGTGGTCGATGACTGCAATGGGCTTTACCACGTCTCGGGGCACGCCAACCGGCCCGATCTGGAAACCGTGCACGAGCTGCTGAAGCCGAAATTCCTGATCCCCATGCATGGGGAACACCGCCACCTGCGCGAACATGCGCGCATTGCATCCGCCAAGGGGATCGCGTCGATTATCGCCCCCAATGGCGCGATGGTGGAACTTTCCGGCAATGCCCCCCGGATCGTCGAGCATATCGAGGCCGGTCGCCGCTATCTTGACGGCAATGTGCTGATCGGTGCGCTTGACGGCATCGTGCGCGACCGCATCCGCATGGCGCTGAGCGGGCATGTGGCTGTCAGCATGGTCATCGACGAGGATGACGAGCCCCTGGGCGGTGTCTGGGTCGAAACCCATGGCCTGCCGGACCCGTCGGGCACCGAACATTCGCTGGCCGAGCTGATGGAAGAGGGGATCGAATATCAGCTCCAGCGCGCGGGCGAGCAGGTTCTCACGTCAGATGAGGCGCTGGAAGAGCTGATCACCCGCGCCGTGCGCAAGATTGGTCAGGAAATGGTGGGCAAGCGGCCGGAATGCCGAGTAATGATCAACCGCCTTGTCGGGGGCTGATCAGGGGTTTGGGCCCCGGTCTTTCTTCTTTGCGACAATACTCTCGGGGGTGCGGGGGCAGACAGCCCCCGCAGGCCGCGTCCGGATGGTGCGGAGGCCTCCGGCGGGAGTATTTTGGCAAAGAAGATCGGAAGAGCGTCGT
>JAUZRU010000030.1 GCA_030950185.1 Paracoccaceae bacterium
CGAGGTGCGGCTGTTCTTCGATCAGGCCGCCGGGCTGGAGTGCTTCGAGACCACCGATGCCGACCACGGGCGGCTGGAAACCCGCCGCGCATGGGTCAGCCACGAGGTCGGCTGGCTGCGTCCCGACCGGGCCGAGCCGGGCGTGCACCGCTTCCCCGGGCTCGTCACCCTCGGCATGGTCGAGGCCGAGGTCGAAGAGAAGGGACGGACCAGGAGCACCCGCCGCTATTTCCTGTCTTCCGCGCCGCTCACTGCCCGGCAGCTCTTGCATGCAACGCGCGCCCATTGGGGGATCGAAAACCGCCTGCACTGGGTCATGGATGCGGTCTTCCATGACGACCTCATGCGCCTGAGAACCGGCAACGGGCCGGCCAACATGGCCGTGATCCGCCACGCCGCTCTCAACATCTTCAAACAGATCGAGGACAGCGCAAGCATGAAAGTCCGAAGAAAAACAGCCGCTTGGGATGACAAATACCTCTTCGCAGCCATCACGAAAACAATATGAAACTTCAAGCGATTCCCGTGCCGATGGCCGCAATGGTCAGTTCAGGATCGCGCCGATCACGTTGACAAAGGCCCGAGGGATGTCGTCGAAAGAAAACCCGCCCGGCGATGTGGTAGCCCCCCACAGGATCAGCCCGCCCGAAATCACGACAACGATCGAGGCCACCCGCGGGCGGCGGCCATCAATCCACGCGGTCATCAGGGATACGCCCGAAAGCACCGCAAGTATCATGCCCGTAACCAGCAACAGGTCGGATGTCATCTCTGCCCCCTCCTGCCCCGGAAATGAGTCGGGGCTCAGTCAGTTTCCAAATCGTCGATATGGCGCATCTCAATGGGCGAGACGCGCAGAATATTGGTTGTCCCCGGCATGTTGAACGGAATACCCGCCGTCACCACGATGGATTCGCCATCCGTGCCAAAACCGTAATCATGGGCAGCCCGCGCGGCGCCAACCACAGCCATCTTGAACCGGCTGACCGCCGAAGTCATCACACAATGCATGCCCCAGGACAGGCACAGCCGACGCGCGGTATCTTCCAGCGGGGTCAGCGCGATGATGGGCACGCGGGGCCGTTCGCGCGCGACCTTGAGCGCGGTCGTCCCCGAATGGGTGAAACAGCAGATCGCCTTGACCTCGGTGGTTTCGGCGATTTCACGGGCCGCAACGGTGATGGCCTCGGCCACGGTCTTGCGTTCGGCGGTGCGGGATGCCTCGATCACGTCGCGATAGGTGGGGTCGGATTCGACCTCGATGGCGACGGCATCCATGGTGCTGACGGCCTCGACCGGATAGTCGCCGGCGGCGGATTCGGCCGACAGCATCACCGCATCGGCCCCCTCATAGATGGCGGTGGCGACATCGGACACCTCGGCCCTGGTCGGCACGGGCGAGCTGATCATGCTTTCCATCATCTGGGTCGCCACGATGACCGGCTTGCCGGCGTGGCGACAGGCCCGCACCAGGCGTTTCTGGATCGGCGGCACGTTCTGCACCGGCAGCTCGACCCCCAGATCGCCGCGCGCCACCATGATGCCGTCGGATACATCCAGAATGCTGTCAAAGGCCTTTACCGCGGCGGGTTTCTCGATCTTTGAAAGGATGGCGGCGCGGCCGGCGGCCAGTTCGCGCGCCTCGATCACGTCCTGGGCGCGCTGCACGAAGGACAGGGCCAGCCAGTCAACGCCCATCTCGCAGGCAAATTCCAGATCGGCGCGATCCTTGTCCGACAGCGCGGCAAGCGGCAGGATCACATCGGGCACGTTCACACCCTTGCGGTCGGATATCTCGCCCCCCACCTCGACCCGGCATTCAGCGAAATCATCGCCATGTGCCACGACCCGAAGGCGGATCTTGCCGTCATTGATCAACAGGATTTCGCCGGTGTCGATGGCGGCAAAGATTTCGGGATGCGGCAGGTTCACGCGCCGCGAATCACCCGGGGCGGGGTCGAGATCAAGGCGAAAATCCTGCCCCTCTTTCAACAACACCGGCCCGTCGGCAAAGACGCCACAGCGCAGCTTGGGGCCCTGCAAATCGGCCAGAATCGCAATCGGGCGGCCGGTTTCGGATTCGATTTCGCGGATGATGTCATGGCGGGCGCGCTGCTCGTCATGGCTGCCGTGGCTCATGTTCAGGCGGAACACGTCGGCGCCCGCGTCAAACAGCGCGCGGATCATTTCCTTGTCACTGGATGCGGGACCCAGTGTTGCCACGATCTTGACGTTGCGAAGACGTCTCATGCCTGCCTTGTCCTTCCCTGGAATGCCCGAACCACACGCCCTGCGTGCGCGTTTCGCACTTGTCTGATCCAATTTTGATTATTACGCAATGCGCGTCTTGTCGCCCAGCCGTTTTTCGGTGTTTATAGCCCAAATTCTTGAGGGATTCATGACATCTTCAGATATGGCCTGTCACATCATCGGGCAGGAACGCCCGTCCGACATCGTGATCACCTGCGACCACGCCAGCAACCGCGTGCCGCCGCAGGTCAATGGCGGCGATCTGGGCCTGCCACCGGCCGAGATGGAACGCCACATCGCCTATGACGTGGGCGCCGCCGGGGTAGCCCGGCATCTGGGCGCGTTGATGGATGCGCCGGTGATCTGCTCGGATTTCTCGCGGCTCGTGATCGACCCGAACCGGGGCGAAGACGACCCGACGCTGATCATGCAGATCTATGACGGCACCATCATCCCCGCCAACCGCAACCTGACGGACGAGCAGGTGAACTGGCGGCTGGAAAACTGCTATCGCCCCTATCACGCGGCGCTGGCCGGGCTGCTGGACAGCCGCGCGCGCCCCGTCATGGTCGCCATCCACAGCTTCACCCCCCGCCTGAACGGCCATGCGAT
Organism: Paracoccaceae bacterium; assembly: GCA_030950185.1. GTDB lineage: Bacteria > Pseudomonadota > Alphaproteobacteria > Rhodobacterales > Rhodobacteraceae > UBA5972. The sequence goes on from JAUZRU010000030.1 coordinate 2,863, forward strand.
GCGGCCCTGGCATATCGGCATCCTGCACGGCCGCGACCAGCGCCTTGCCCTGCCCCTGCTTGCGCGCCTGCGGGCCGAACCCGACCTGTGCGTGGGCGAAAACGAACCCTATGGCGGCCATCTGGACGGCGACAGCATTGACAGACATGCGATCCGGCATGATCGTCCCAATGTCCTGATCGAGCTGCGCAACGACCTGATCCGCGCGCCCGAACAGCAACAACACTGGGCGGCCCGCCTTGCGCCGACCCTGCAAGAGGTCATCGCGGCAGCCGACCTGTAACCAGAAAGGGGAAGACATGGACGACAAGACCAGAATCGAACTCGAGGCCGCGGCCTTTCGCACCCTGCGCGACCACCTGATGAACAAACGGCCCGATGTGCAGAACATCGACCTGATGAACCTTGCGGGTTTCTGCCGCAACTGCCTCAGCCGCTGGTATCAGGAGGCCGCCAATGCACGCGGCATCGAAATGACCAAGGAAGAGGCGCGCGAAATCTTTTACGGCATGCCCTATGCGCAATGGAAGGCGCAGAACCAGACCGAGGCCAGCCCCGAAAAGCAGGCGGCCTTTGAAAAGGCATTTGCCGAAAATGTCGGCAAGACCGAATGACAGGACCGACTGGGCGGGCCTTCTTCTTTGCGCAAATACTCCGGGGGTCCGGGGGCTGGCCCCCGGAAACCGATCCACCGGAAAACCATCCCCGGATCAGCCCTTGCCACCGCCCTGCGCGGCATGGTCCTCGTCCATCGTGTGAACCAGGCGGGTTTCAAGCAGCTGGCCGTGGCGATACAGGATCGGATAGGCCACCGCCGCGATCTGCGAGTTCAGATCCTTGAGCGAACGCACCGTCTCCAGATGCACGTCGCTGCTTTCAAAGCTCTGCTCCAACCCCTCGCGCAGCCGTTTCAGGTGCTTCTTGCGGCTCTTGCGTTCCTGGGCCGACATCTCGGTCTTTTCCTGCACCAGAAGGCGCGCGCTTTCGATGTCTTCGCTGACCAGCACGTTGAAGGCCAGCGCCATGTTCGACATGACGCGCTCATGCAGGCCGCGCAGCTCGGACCAGCCTTCGCGGGTAAATTGCAGGCGCTTGCGGGCCTTTTCCTCGGCCAGATCCATCAGGCGTTTTGAAATGATGTCGCCGGCGGTTTCAAGGTTGATGGAATATTCGGTCAGCTCGCGCACCTTGCGGTTCTGTTCCTTGGTCATCTTATCCCGCGGGATCGAGGCCGCATAGCGCCGGATTGCCGACAGCATTGCATTGACCTCGTGATCCATGTCACGGACCTGTTCGATGACATCCGCATCGCCGTTCTCATAGACCTCCATCACCGGGCGCGCCATGGCCTCGATCAGCTGACTCATGCGCAGCACCTCGCGCTTGAGCGCGGCAATGGCAAGGTGCGGCTGGTCGGTCACGCGCGGATCAAGCGCCGTGCCGGGCTGCAATGCCTTGCCCGCATCATCGGCGCCGCGCTCGGGGAACATCGCCACAAGCGGGGCCTCGAACAAACGCACCATCGGCAGGCCAAGCAGCAGCAGTGCCAGGTTGAAGATCAGGTGCACCGACACCAGAATCTGCGGGGCCGGGAAGAACGACAGCAGATCGAGCGCCGGCGTCAGGTTGATCACCAGCAGCCCCAACACCGAACCGATCCCACGCAGAAACAGGTTGCCATAGGGGATGCGCCGCGCAGCCGGGCTCATCCCCCGCGACAGCCATATCGGCAGCGTGGCCGAGCCGAAATTGGCCCCCATCACCACCGACACCCCTGCCTCGACCGGCAGCACGCCGATGGAAACGAAGGTCACGAACATCAGGATCGCAGCGACCGAGGAATGCATGGCAAAGGTGATGACCGCGCCCACGATGAAGGCGGTCACAAAGTCATTGGCCAGATAGCCGGCAATTGCGGGCATGAAGGCGGCCTCGCGGATGGGATGCACGGCTTCGCCGATCAGGCGCAGGGAAAGCAGGATGAAGGCGATCCCCAGAAGGATGCGCCCGACCTGCCGCGGCGTGCGGTTTTCGACCTTCAGGAAAAGATAGCCCCCCACCGACAGCAATACGGGGATCAGCCAGGCCAGCTTGAACGAAAGGATCTGGATGACCAGTGCCGAGCCCACATCGGCGCCAAGCACCAGCGCCAGCCCGCCGACAAGGGAAATCATGCCGCTGGCCGAAAACCCGGTTGCAAGCAGCGCGGCAGCGGTCGCGCTTTGCAGGATGACCGCCAGAAGGGCACCCACCAGCGCCATGTTGATCACCCGATCTTTCTGCGCGGTGATCAGCCGCTTGAAGCTGGGCCCCATGGCGCGCTCGATCCCGGTGCCGACCATGCGCACGGCATAAAGCAACAGCATGGTCGCACCGGTCAGCGAGATGATGAAGGCGATGATGCTCATGCGGCGTCACCCGGCAACAGTTCCAGAACCTGCGCGTGCAGCTCGGGCGTGGCGGCGGAAACCACCCTGCCGTCGGATTTCAGGCCCAGCGGGCGGCCCTGCCAGTCGGTCATGATGCCGCCAGCGCCCTGCACCACGCCGGCAACGGGCAGATAGTCATAGGGTTGCAGATCGTAATCGACCACCACATCCACATGACCCGCGGCCAGCAAGGCGTGGGGATAGCAGTCATAGGTGAAACGGCGCGTCTGCCCTGCGCTGACCAGACGGCGAAACACCCCCTCATGGTCGGCAAAGATCTTTTCTCCCTCGTTGATGAACAGGGTTGCCGCACTCAGGTCGCGTTGTTCGGAAACCCTGATGGGACGATCATTCAGCAGGGCGCCGTGGCCCGGCATGCCGACAAATACCTCGTCGAGTGCGGGCATGCCGATGACGCCCAGCGCCGGCACGCCCCCCGCAAGCCGCCCGATCAGCATGCCGAACAGCGGATGGCCCGAGATGAAGGACCGCGTGCCGTCAATGGGGTCAACGATCCAGATCGCATCGCTGTCGCCAGCCCGGGTGCCGTGTTCCTCGCCCAGAATGCCGTCGGCCGGAAAGCTGTCCATCAGCGCCTTGCGGATAAAGGTCTCGACACTGCGATCGGCTATGGTCACCGGGCTTTCATCGGCCTTGAAATCAACACCCAGGGGGGCGCGAAAATAGCTGCGCGCGATCTCGCCTGCCTGCGCGGCGATCTCCAGCACGCGTGCAACGAGCTTGTCCTGTGCCCAATCGGGTTTCATGCCTTCTTTTCCTTTTTCGGGGGCTTCCCGGCCTTGGCAGGGGCGACCCTGACCTCGACCTGCCAGTTGTCCAGCGCCTTGCTCAGAACGTTGGGGGGGGCCTCGTCTGTTACCATGATGTCGATCTCGTTCGGCGCACCGATCACCACCGGGGCCGAGGCCGTGAATTTGGTGTGGTCGGCCACCATGATGGTGCGATGTGCCTGGCGCAGAAAACAGCCCGCAACCCCGGCCTCGTTGAAATCGGCAAGCAGGAATCCCCGCTGCGCGTCCACAGCATCGGCACTGAGAATCGCCATGTCCATCTGGAAGCGGCAGATGAATTCCTGCGTGCTGGCCCCAAACGCCCCCCCCACATGGGCCGAGACCTCGCCGCCGGCCAGAAAGACCTTGTTGCCACGGTGGCCGGCAAGCGTCTGCGCCACGGCAAGGGAATTGGTGACCACCAGCAGCCCGTCACGCACGCGCAGCGCCTCGGCCACGAATGTCGTGGAAGATCCCACATCCATGAACAGCGATGCGCCATCGGGCACCATTTCGGCAACCAGCCGGGCCATGCGCCGCTTTTCCGCAACCTGTGTGCCGATGCGCTGGTGAAAGGTAGCGGGCGCATCGCCTTCGGACAGGAACACCCCACCGTGAACGCGGGTCACAAGCCCGTCTTTCGACAGCTTCTTGACGGTGCGACGGATGGTTTCTTCGGACACGTCCAGCGTGTGGGCCAGCTGGCTGGTCCGCGCCGAGCCACCCAGCCGGCGAAGCGTATCCAGAATTTCGACCGCTCGATGGGTCTTTTTGTTCTTTTCCGCTGGCATCAATCCCACCAATCCGCATTATGGGCCTGAAAACCACATAAACGCGCCTACGTCCAGTTGAAAACCGCCCGAAACCATTCAACAACGTGTGTTTATGTGCATTTGTTGCGAACAAGCGGAGAGGCATCATGCCTGAACGAAAGGTTCTGTTCATCGTCATCGACCAGCTGCGGGCAGACTGCATCACCGGCGCGCTTGCCGCCCATGTGGACACCCCGAATATCGACGCGCTGCGGGCCGAGGCGGTCACCTTTACCAACCACTTTACGGTGACCAACCCCTGCGGGCCGTCACGCGCCAGCATGCTGACCGGGCTTTATGCGATGAACCACCGTTCGGTGCGCAACGGCACGCCGCTGTCGGCCGGCATCACCAATATCGCGCTGGAAATGCGCAAGTCGGGTTATGACCCGCTGCTGTTCGGCTATACCGATACCAGCCACGACCCCCGCACCGGGCATCCGAACGATCCGCGGCTGGCGTCATATGAAGGCGTGCTGCCCGGCTTTCGCGAAATTGTCGAGATGTGCCTTGAGCAAAGCTTTCCCTGGCGCGCATGGCTGAAGGCAAAGGGTTATGAGCTGCCCGACTATTCCCGCTTTTACGAGCCGGTTTCCCCTGATCCCGGCCGCGCCGCGCGCCCCGACGATCCGGCATTCTACAAGGCCGAGCACAGCGACACGGCGTTTCTGACCACCCGTTTCATCGAGGAAATGGCCGTGCGCACCGACCAGCGCTGGTTCACCCTGCTGACCTATATCCGGCCCCACCCGCCGCTTGTGGCGCCCGAACCATATAATCGGATGTATCGCGGGGCGGATCTGCCCCTGCCCGACCGCCTGCCCAGCCCGGCCGACGAAGAGGCGATGCACCCCTTTGTGCGCGCCCACCGCCAGCGCCCGCCGATGGAGGCCTGCGTCAAGGGCTGTGACGGGCAGATCGACAGCCGCCGCGACAGCGACGTACAGATGCTGCGCGCGATCTATCTGGGCCTGATCACCGAGGTCGATCACCATGTGGGGCGCGTGATCCGGTTCCTCAAGGACAGCGGGCAGTATGACGACACCCTGATCGTGCTGACCGCCGATCACGGCGAGATGCTGGGCGATCACCACATGTGGGGCAAGCAGCATGTCTTTGACCCCGCCTCTCGCGTGCCGCTGATCATCCGCGACCCCGACCAGCCGCAGGGTTTCGGGCAAACCGTCGATGCGCTGACAGAATCGACCGACCTGATGCCGACGATCCTTGATCATGTGGGCCGCAACGCACCGCATATGCTGGACGGCAGGGCGCTGACGCCCTTCCTGCGGGGCGAAACGCCCGCCGACTGGCGCGACTGCGTAATGATGGAACTCGATTTCGGCGAGCCCGACATGCCGACCGCCCTGCAGACCTTGCAGAATATCCCGCTGAACGCCGCCAATCTGGCGATCCTGCACGAGCGGCGCTGGAAGCTGGTCCATTTCGGCGCCGATCTGCCGCCGCTTCTGTTCGATCTGGAAAGCGACCCGCACGAGATGAAAAACCTGGCCGAGGATCCCGCAAATGCGAACGAGCTGCTGCGGCTGACGCGAAAACTGCTCAGCCACAGGATGCGCCATGCCGACAGGACGCTTTCAACCATGAAGGTGCAGGCGGGCGGTGTTTACGGGTATTTTCCCGATTAGCGCCCTTTTCCGATCTGCCTGAACCCTGGGTGCAACCGAAGGGCAGGCGATCGACCCGGCCGCAAGCGCCCCGGGGCAGGTTGGGCTGCGGCTGGTCCGACGTCTTCCACCTACAGCTTGCGCATTGTCAGCGTGGTCCATTCGTCCAGGACATCGCGCTCGACCGGGGCAAAGCCCTGATCCTGATAGGCGGCAAGCACCTCGTCGGCCTGCTCGTTCAGGATGCCCGACAGGATGATATAGCCCTCTTTGGCCGCATGTCGCGCCATGTCGGGCGCCAGCCCCAGCAAGGGCGCCTTGAGGATATTGGCAAAGATCAGATCATAGGGGGCGACGGCCTGCAGGCGGTCGTGGTCAAATCCGGGGCAGCACAGGCATTCGACCTGGCCCTCGAGGTCGTTGAAGCCCAGATTGGCGCGTGCGGTTTCTACCGCGACCTCGTCAATATCGCTGGCCAGCACCTGCGCATCCGGCCAGACACGCCGTGCGGCCATCGCCAGAACAGCGGTGCCACAGCCGATATCGGCAACCTTGCGTGCGACCTCTCCTTGCGAAACCAGGCGGTCCAGCGCGATCAGGCATCCCCGTGTCGTGCCGTGGTGGCCGGTTCCAAAGGCCATCGCCGCGTCAACCAGCAGCGGCACCACGTCATCGGGCACCTTGTCGGCATCGTGACTGCCATAAAGAAAAAAGCGCCCTGCCGTGACCGGGGACAGCTCGCGCCGGACATGGGCAACCCAGTCAACCTCGGGCAGCTCGGATACGGCAAAGGGGCGGGCGTCAAAGGCCGCCGCCAGCAGTGCAAGCGCCGCATCATCGGGACGGTCAAGGAAATATCCGCCGACCTCCCATGTGCCGGAGCCGTCCTCGACCTCGAAGGTGCCGATTCCGGTCGGCGCCGGCTCCATGCGCTCAAGCGCCTCGGCCAGGCCTTCCGCCTGTTCGCGGGATTTCAGGGTCGTCAATGCGGTATAGGTTGGCATGTTGTCCTCGGCTCGATGGTCCCTCGGGCGATACGCCCCGACCGGATTTCGGTCAAGCCCCCGTTGGATTCTGGCCCCGGTGGCGATCAAGCCCCTGTCCCGATCGGGCAGGCAACGCCCGTTCCCCTGATCCCGCAATAGCCCTGCGGATTTCTGGCCAGATATTGCTGATGATATTCCTCGGCCAGGTAATAAGGACCGGCGCGACCGATTTCCGTCGTGATGGCCCCCAGCCCTGCCCGCGCCAGCCGCGCACCATATTCCCGGGCGCTTTCCTGCGCCAACGCCAGCTGTGCGTCACTGGTAGCAAGGATCGCCGAGCGATACTGCGTGCCGATGTCATTGCCCTGCCGCATCCCCTGGGTGGGGTCGTGATTTTCCCAAAAACGCGCAAGCAACGCCCCGAAAGGCACCTCCCGCGGCAAGAACACGACCTTGACCACCTCGGCGTGGCCCGTGCGCCCCGAACAGACCTCTTCATAGGTGGGGTTCGGCGTCACCCCGCCCGCATAGCCGACCGAGGTCACCCAGACGCCGGGCAATGACCAGAACAACCGCTCGGCCCCCCAGAAACAGCCCATGCCGAACAGCACCCATTCGGCGCCCTCGGGGGTGTCGCCCTCAAGCGCGCGCCCGCTGACAAAATGATGGGTGGCCGTGGAAACGGGATCTGGGCGGCCGGCAAGTGCGTTGCCGGGGGATGGCATGGCCAGCTTGTCGTTGTTGAAAGGGTTCATGGATGGCCTCCTGTTGGTCACCCATGATAGGGCGGCCCGCACCGGCCCGGCAAGATGCGAATACCTCAGCGGCCAAGTCTGACGACATGCCGCCAGCCGGCAAACACCGCCAGGCTGCCTGCAACCATCGCGGCCATGGCCTGCCCGTACACCACACCCTCGGCACCAAAGCGCACACTCATCAGCGCCGCAAAGGGCCACAACAGCACCCCGTCGCGCAGCCAGTTGAACAAGGTCGAAAAGATCGGCCGCCCCAGCGCGTTGAAGGCCGCGTTCGCGACAAACAGCCCCCCGGCAAAGAACCACCCGCCAGCGGCCAGCATGGTAAACGCCCGCAAGACCTCGGCCGCCTGCGGCCCCATCGAAAACAGCGAGACCGCGGTATCGGATGCCAGCGCCAGAAAACCCCAGGCCAGAACCGTATAGCTGCCGCAGAAGATCAGCGCGTCCAGATATGTCCGGCGAACGCGCCCATATTCCGCGCCGCCGTAATTCTGGCCAAAGATGCCGCTGATGGCACTGGACAAGGCAAAGATGCCGCCAAAGGCCAGCACGGTCATGCGGGTGACAACAGCCCAGCCGGCAACCGCCCCGTCACCATGCGCCGCCATCAGCCCCGTGATCAGCGCATTGCCGAATGGCGTCGAAAGCTGGGTCAGAATAGCCGGCAGCGCGATCGCCAGAAACGGGCGGCTCATGGTTCTGAAATCGATCAGGGTTATGGGGCCGGCAAGGTCGTAAACCCTGATCACATACCACCCCGCCAGCGAGGCCGACACCAGGCGCGCGAAAATCACCGACATGGCCGCGCCATCCAGGCCCAGACCAAGACCGAGGATCAGCACCGGATCGACCACCATCGTGATCAATCCCGAGCTCAGTGTCACCGACATGGCGCGCCAGGCATCGCCCTCGGCGCGCAGGACGGCAGATCCGACCATGCCCACGGCCATGATCGGCAGCGTCGGAATGGCAATGGCCAGATAGCGCGCCGCGGCCTCAAGGGTTTCTCCCTGCGCCCCTGCACGCGCAAGAAGGTCGTATCTGAACATGAAGATTCCCGATGCCACCACGACCTGAACAAGAACCGCGATCACTGCATTGACGGTGGTCTGGCGGCGCGCCGCGGCAAGATCGCGCATCCCGATCAGGCGCGAAACCGTGGCGGTCACCGCGATCATCATCCCGATGCCGACCGAGATCGCGAAGAACTGGATCATCCAGGCGAATCCCAGCGCCGCGACAAGGCGCTCTACCCCGAGGGTCGAGATCCAGAACAGGTTTATGGCATCGACCAGAAACATGAAACCGACGCCCAACGCGCCGGTCAGGGTCATGCGCACCACATGCCCCATGGTCGAGCCTGCCAGAAATCTTGCGCGCGCCCCTGCCACGCCCTACCTGGCCCTGAAGGGGCGCCAGCCCGATGCAAAAACGGTTTCATGGCCGGGCACCGGGTGGCGCGGGATCATCGCAACCAGCAACAGCGAGGTCAGCGCCATCAATGCCGCAAGGCCAAACACCATGTCAGGCGAGGTGACCCACAGATAACCCAGCAGCGCCGGCAGGAACACCGCGGCGATATGGTTGATGGTAAAGGCCACGGCGGCGGTCGGGGCGATATCCTCGGGCGCGGCGATCTTCTGGAAATAGGTCTTTTGCGCGAATGCCAGGGCAAAGAACAGATGGTCGATCACGTAAAGGCCTGCCGCCACCGACCAGCCCCAATCGAAATGATAAAGCCCGCCATAGGCAAGAAACACCAGCGTCAGACCGATATATTCCACCACCATCGCCCTGCGCTCGCCAAAGTGGGCGACAAAGCGGCCCATGATCGGGCCCAGAACGATATTGGCGACATAGTTGATCAGAAACAATGCCGTCAGGGCGTGAACGTCAAAGCCGAATTTCTCGACCATCATGAAGGCCGCGAAGACCACGAATATCTGCCTGCGCGCGCCCGCCATGAATTGCAAGAGGTAATACAGCCAGTAGCGCCTGCGCAAGACCATCCGCCTGACCTGCACGGTGCGCGATTCGAATTGCGGCCAGGCCAGAAAGCAGAACAGCGCCAGCAGCAATGTCGCCCCGCCCCCCAGCATATAGGCCGTGGCATAGGTCAGGCCCCAGTATTTCCACCCCAGCACGATCAACCCATATGCCGCCAGCGAGGCGCCTGATCCGGCGGCCACCAGCCAGCCCAGAACCTGCGGCGCGCGACGCTTGTCGATCCACTGAAGCTGCAGCGACTGATTCACCGTCTCGTAATAATGAAACCCGATCGACGAAATCATCGTGGTGACAAGCAACCCCTGGAAACTGGGAAAAAAGGCGGTTACCGCCACGGCAGCGCCCAGCATCGCCAGTGCAACAACACCCAGGATCTGTTCGCGCATGAACATGATGACCGCGATCACCCCGACGGCCAGAAAGCCGGGCACCTCGCGCACCGACTGCAGCCAGCCGATCTGAACCCCGTCAAAACCCGCGACATTGACCACAAAATTGTTGAGCAGCGCGTTCCACACCGAAAAGGCAAGCGGCATCGCCGCCGACATCACAAACAGCAAGGCCACCGGCTGTCGCCACAGGGGCAACTTGCCAGCATCGTCCAGCGCAACCCGCGAAAAGAGAGAAAACTGACCCATGATCAATCAACTAGCGATTTTGCAGGGGGCGTTCCACTGTCTTTTTCACCCATTCCGCAACGAAACAGCCGCGACAAAACGCGCAGGCGAACCTGACCTGGATCAAGGATGTTACATAATCAGATATTAATAGTTGCATCCGAAAACTGTGGACAGGTGCCAAGATGCTTTGGTTGGTTGAAACGATTGGTGAAGAATATGCAGCCGGGCTTATCGGGCTGCTGGTCGGCGTGGTGTTCGGCATTGCCGCCCAACAATCCAGGTTCTGCCTGCGCGCCGCGACGGTGGAATTTGCGCATTTTCGCATGGGCCCACGTACCGCTGTCTGGCTGCTGACCTTTTCCACGGCGATGGTCTGGACCCAGGGGGCCGAGCTGCTGGGCATGATCGACCCGGAAGAGGCGCGCATCATGTCGGTTGCGGGCTCGTGGTCAGGTGCCATCATTGGCGGCCTGATGTTTGGTGCCGGCATGATCCTGACGCGTGGCTGTTCCGGCCGGCTGCTGGTGCTGGCGGCGACAGGCAATCTGCGGTCTGTCATGAACGGGCTGGTCTTTGCCGTGTTTGCCCAGATGGCGCTGGCCGGCTGGCTTGCACCTTTGCGCTACCGGCTGGCCGCCTTGTGGACGACGCCGGGCGGACGCAACATCGACCTGAGCGAGGCATTTCTGCTGCCCGACTGGGGCGCTTTCGTCCTGGGCCTGTTGATCGCGATTTTCGCCCTGTATCTTTCCTGGCAGAACCGGATCGGTGCGAAAAGGCTGGTCATGGCCTCGGGTGTCGGGTTTTCGGTGGCGCTGGGCTGGATCATGACATCGCATCTGGCGGCCGTCAGCTTTGAGCCGGTCACCGTGCAAAGCGCAACTTTCACCGGCCCTTCGGCAGATACGCTGATGTTTTTCCTGTCGCGCAACCCGGTGCTGAGGTTTTCGGTCGGCCTTATTCCCGGCGTGTTTCTGGGGGCGTTCGTGGCCTCTATCGTGACACGGGAATTCGTGTTTCAGGGTTTTGACGGCCCGACCCCGATGCGCCGCGGCATGATTGGTGCGGCGCTGATGGGGTTCGGCGGGATGCTGGCGGGCGGCTGCGCCATCGGCAATGGCGTGACGGGCACCTCGCTGCTTGTGGCGACATCGTGGGTTGCGCTGTTCTTCATGTGGGTAGGCGCCGTTGTGACCGATTACGTGATGGATCAGCTGCCCGAAAAACTGGCCGCAACAGCCTGATCTGCGGGCACATCAAGAAAGGCGCGAACGGCATTGGCCACCTCGCCCGGATGGGTGATCGGCACCATGTGGCCGGCCCCGGCAACACTCTCGCGCCGCACATCCGGGAAATTTTCCTTCAGGGTTTCCTGAACGGCATGAATGATCGGGTCGGTCTTTTCGCCATCGATCAGCAGCACCGGCAAATCCATTTGGCGAATCCGTTCAAGCGGGATGTAGTCAGGGCCCTCGCCAAGAACGGAATCGCCGCCCTCGCGGATGATCGAGATCCGGTCGGTCATGTATTGGCGCTGCTCAACCGGCAGCATTTCCCACGGCACGCCACCGCCCCACAGCTGGGTAAATGCGCGGGCCGCACCTTCCAGATCGCCCTTGTCCAGAAGTTCATACACGGCCGCGTTTTCAACCAGATGGGCCGCGAATTCGGGCCTGCCGGCATCGCGAGCCGCGGAAAAGAAGACCGGTTCGACCAATGTCAGGCTGCTGGCAAGGTCGGGGCGGTCATGGGCGATGCGCAGACAGACCGTTGCGCCAAAGGAATGCCCGACCAGATCAACAGGTTTCCCCCCCTTCTCGATCAGGGCGATGGCCATGTCTGCCGATTGCCTCTGCCAGCTGCGCGACGGGTCACGGGGCCCGCTGCGGCCGTGGCCGGGAAGATCCATCGCCACCATATGGGCAAGGTCGTCAAGCCGGTCCAGCACCCCTTTCCACGCTCCGGAATGGGCAAGGCTGCAATGCAGGAAAAGCATCTCGCCCGCGCCCTGGCCCTGTTCGCGCCACCACGTCTGGCTGCCCGCAAGAACCGCCCCCGGCATCAGCCCAGCCCCGCAAGGGTGTCGTCAAGATAATCCAGACGGTCCTGCCCCCAGAATTTTTCATCCCCGACAATATAGAAAGGCGCCCCGAACACGCCGCGCGAAACGGCCTCTTCGGTGTTGGCTGCATAGGTTTCGGCACCGGTGATCATGCCGGAATTGACAAGGTTTTCGTCAAAGCCGTTGCGTGCAAGACAGTCGCGGATCACGGCCTCGTCCGCGATGTCGCGCTCTTGGGCAAAGCAGGCCGCAAGAATGCAGCGCACCAGACCGCCAACATCGCCCCCACCGGCGTTTTGCGCGGCAATGATGGCATAGGCGGCGGGCGCGGGGTTGGTCGGCCAGTGGGCGGGGTGCAGATTGATCGGCAGGCCCACCTTTCTTGAAACGCGGGCGAGTTCCTGCAAGCGATAGGTCCGGCGCGACTCGTGCCGTTCGTTCACAGGCAGCCCGCCCGTGCGTGGCAAAACGGACATCAGGTCGAACGGCTTGTAGGTGATGGTTGCACCATGCCTTTGGGCAATCTTTTCCAGCCGGTCGCCTGCGAGATAGGTAAAGGGCGATAGCGGAAAAAGGAAATAGTCGATATGGGCCATGTGTTGCTGCGAACCCCCGGTTTTCTGGTCTTTGCCCAGGCTATGCCACTAGGCAAATCGGATTTGCAATGCTAAGCGGGGCGCGAACATGAATTCCGTCGCGTAGATCGGCCACACGGATCAGCGCGACAACGGAGACAAGGGGCGTCGGATGCCAGCCAGTGTCGAACCCAAGCTGATAGCAGGAAACGCAAACCCGTCGCTCGCACGTGCCATAGCCCGGCGCATGTCGATGCATCGGGGCGACGCGGTCAAGCTGGTGGATACCAGGGTCGAACGCTTCAACGATCAGGAAATCTTTGTCGAGGTTTACGAAAATGTGCGCGGCGAGGACATGTTCATTGTCCAGCCCACATCGAACCCCGCCAATGACAACCTGATGGAGCTGCTGATCATCTCGGACGCCCTGCGGCGCAGCTCGGCCTCGCGGATCACCGCGGTCATCCCCTATTTCGGCTATGCGCGGCAGGACCGGCGCACCAAGGCCCGCACCCCCATCAGCGCCAAGCTGGTCGCCAATCTGATCGTCGAGGCCGGGGTCGAACGGGTTCTGACCATGGACCTGCACGCGGCCCAGATTCAGGGGTTCTTTGATATCCCCGTGGACAATCTCTATGCCTCGCCGATCTTTGCGATGGATATCGCCCATAATTTCGACGACCTTTCCAAGCTGATGGTCGTCTCGCCCGATGTTGGCGGCGTTGGTCGCGCCCGCGAACTGGCCAAGCGCCTTGATCTTGATCTTGCCATCGTGGACAAGCGCCGCTCGGCGCCCGGTGAGGTGGCGGAAATGAACGTGATCGGTGACGTGACCGGACGCACCTGCCTGATCGTTGACGACATTTGTGACACTGCCGGCACGCTGTGCAAGGCGGCCGAGGTTCTGATCGAAAAGGGGGCAGCCGAGGTTCACGCCTATATCACCCATGGCGTTCTGTCCGGCCCCGCCGTTGAGCGGATCGAAAGATCGGTGATGAAAAGCCTTGTGATCACCGATTCAATTCAGGCGACCGATGCGGTCAATGCCTCGGCTTCCATCCGCGTGGTGCCTACGGCCCCGATCTTTGCACAGGCCATCCTGAACATCGCCAATGGGCGGTCGGTGTCGTCACTGTTCGAAACAGAGACGCTGCGCACGATCTATCAGGGGCATTTCGGCAATATCTGATCCTTCAGGCTCGGCGGGAAAGCCTGGTTCGGGTCAGACGCGTCAATCAACATTCCAGCTGTCTTTTTCCTCGAGTTCACCAATGGCCAACCAACTGGCCCGTGCGCGGGCAATGCGGGTATCTCCCCAGGTGTGAAAGATGATATCGAACCCTTCCTCTGTGACATTGCACGCAGATAGATCGACACGCTGGTTTGTCGCCTGATCAGTGTCCCACATCTCTAGTGATACATACACCAGCGGCTTTTTCCTGAACGGCTGGGTAAAAGAAATTGGTGAAATACGCTCTCGCGGGCCATCGCCAACCCACATTTCACCTTCGCCTTCGAAATCTGAAAACAAGAGCTTTGAGCCGCGGTCGGCACCCAGTATATCGCTCCGAAATCTATGCATTACACTCCCCCGTTTCGAAAAAACCTTGCCGGCTTTTGTACAACCATATCATTTTATTTAGAAAAATCAAAAAAGGCCCCGCCATGGCGGAGCCTTTCATCATCATCGTATCGCTCTGGTAGAAGCGGT
>JAUZRU010000031.1 GCA_030950185.1 Paracoccaceae bacterium
TCTTTGCCAACATGGATCGCTGGAACGAGCTGCCCGACAACCTCAAGACCCTGTTGCAGGTCTGCATGAACGACAGCCATTATCATCGCCAGTGGTGGTATTGGGGCGGCGAAGCCAGCCTGCGCGTCAAGGGCACCAAGCTGAAGCTGACCACCATCCCCGATTCCGAATGGGGCAAGGTCGAGGCCGAAGCCCACAAGTTCTGGGAAGAGATCGCCGCGCAGTCGCCGCTCAAGGCCAAGGTGGTGAACATCATCAAGGACTACAACGCAACGATGGAAAAGGCCGGACGGCCCTATCGTTACGGCTGACAACATGTGACGGGGCGGCAGCACTTGCATGTCGTCCCGTCACGATGCAGGACAATGGCGGCCCCGATGGATGTCGGGGTCGCCGCTTGCCGGAAAACAGGACCTCACAACAGCAGGAGCAGCCATGCCCGGAGCAATGACATTCAACGAGCTGAAACAGGCCGTCGCGGACGGCCGTATCGACACGGTTCTGGCCTGCATCATCGACATGCAGGGCCGCCTGATGGGCAAGCGGTTCCTTGCGCAGCACTTTGTTGACAGCGCCTGGGAGGAAACCCATTGCTGCAACTACCTGCTGGCAACCGATCTGGAAATGGCCACGCCCGACGGCTATGCCTCGACCAGCTGGCAAGGCGGCTATGGCGACTATGTGATGAAGCCCGATCTTTCCACCATCCGCCCCATGCCCTGGCTGGAAGGCACCGCGATGGTGCTGTGCGACGTGATGGATCATCACACGCATGAGGAAATTTCCCATTCGCCGCGCGCGGTGCTGCGCCGCCAGATCCGGCGCGCCGAAGAAATGGGCCTGACCCCGATGATGGCGACCGAGCTGGAATTCTTCCTGTTCGAGGGCAACTATGACGACAACCGCAAGGCCGGTTGGCCCATGACCCCGATCAGCGGCTATAACGAGGATTACCATATCCTGCAGACCACCAAGGAAGAAATGCTCATGCGCCCGCTGCGCAACCACCTGTATGCGGCGGGGATTCCGATCGAAAACTCCAAGGGCGAGGCCGAGACCGGGCAGGAAGAGCTGAACATCAGATACGCCGCCGCGATGGATTGCGCCGACCATCACACGATTGCCAAGCACGCCACCAAGGAAATCGCCTGGCAGCAGGGCGTTTCGGCCAGCTTTCTGGCCAAGTGGCGCCATGACAAGGTGGGCTCGTCCAGCCATGTGCATCAGTCGCTGTGGCGCGGCAGCGAAAACGCCTTTTACGACAAGGGCGCCGAATACGGCATGTCCGGCATGATGCGCTCCTATGTGGCGGGGCTGCTGAAATATGCCCCCGACATCACCTTTTTCCTGGCCCCCTATATCAACAGCTACAAGCGCTTTCAGAAGGGCAGCTTTGCGCCGACGAAAATCGTCTGGTCGGTTGACAACCGTACCGCCGCCTTCCGCCTGTGCGGCGAGGGCACCAAGGGCGTGCGGATCGAGTGCCGTATTGGCGGGTCGGACCTGAATCCCTATCTGGCGCTGGCCGGCCAGCTGGCCGCGGGTCTTGCCGGTATCGAAGAGGGGCTTGAGTTGCAGCCCCCCACCAGCGGCGACGTGTACGAGGCCGGCGAGGCCCCTGAAATTCCGCACAGCCTGCGCGCGGCGGGCGAGGCGCTGAAACGTTCGACCATGCTGCGGGCGGCGATGGGGGATGACGTGGTTGACCACTATTTCCGTTGCGCCGAGTGGGAACAAGAGGATTTTGCCCGCATCGTCACCGATTACGAAATCAAACGCGGGTTCGAGAGGGCCTGAGGGAAGGGGGCGCCATGCCTGTTGCTGACGGCGGCCCTGAAACAGACGAATACACCATGAACACAACCACCGCCCTGCACACGACAACCCGCAGGGCCCCAGCCAGTGAAAGGTCATCCTTGTGAGCAAGATCACCTGCATTTCCCCGATCGACGGGTCGGTCTATGTCGAACGCGACACGCTTGCGCCCGAGGCCGCAAAACAGGCCGTGGCACGCGCGCGCGCCGCGCAAAAGGCCTGGGCCGCACGCCCGCTGGAAGAACGCGTTCAGCTGGTTCTGAAGGGCGTCGAAAATGTCGGCGCCATGAACGATGAAATCGTGACCGAGCTGGCCTGGCAGATGGGCCGCCCGGTGCGCTATGGCGGCGAATTCGGCGGCTTCAGCGAACGCGCAACTCACATGGCCGCAATCGCCGCCAAGGCGCTGGCCCCCATCGAGGTCGAGGAAAGCGACAGCTTCAAACGCTATATCGCGCGCGAACCCCAGGGCGTGATCCTGGTGGTGGCGCCGTGGAACTATCCCTACATGACCGCCATCAACACGGTCGCGCCGGGGCTGATCGCGGGCAATGCGGTGATCCTGAAACATGCCAGCCAGACCCCGCTGGTGGGCGAGCGCATGGTGCAGGGCTTTGTCGCCGCCGGCATTCCCGAGGACGTGTTCCAGAACGTGTTTCTGGATCACGCCACCACATCGGATCTGATCGCCGCAGGGTTGTTCGATTTCGTGAACTTCACGGGCTCGGTCAATGCAGGGCGCGCGATCGAACGCGCCGCCGCTGGCACCTTTACCGGGCTGGGGCTGGAACTTGGCGGCAAGGATCCCGGCTATGTCATGGAAGACGCCGATCTTGACGCCGCCGTTGACACGCTGATCGATGGCGCCATGTACAATGCCGGCCAGTGCTGCTGCGGGATCGAACGCATCTATGTGGCCGAAAGCCTGTTTGATGCCTTTGTCGAAAAGGCGGTAAAGATCGTCTCGGCCTACAAGCTGGGCAACCCGCTGGATCCCGAAACGACCCTTGGCCCGATGGCGCAGAAACGCTTTGCCGATCTTGTCCGCAACCAGATCGCCGAGGCCGTTGCCAAGGGCGCACGCCCATTGATCGATGCGTCGCTGTTTCCGGCAGATGACGGCACCGGCACCTATCTGGCGCCACAGATCCTTATCGATGTCGATCACTCCATGCGGGTGATGCGCGAAGAAAGCTTTGGCCCCGTGGTTGGCATCATGCCGGTCAAGGACGACGCGCAAGCCATTGAACTTATGAACGATTCCGAATTCGGCCTCACCGCGTCGCTGTGGACATCGGATATCGCACGCGCCGAACGCATCGGCCAGCAGATCGAAACCGGCACCGTGTTCATGAACCGGGCCGACTACCTTGATCCCGGCCTGTGCTGGACCGGCTGCAAGAACACCGGCCGCGGTGGCGGGCTGTCCGTCATCGGCTATCACAACCTGACAAGACCGAAATCCTATCACCTGAGGAAACTGCCATGAACCTGACTGCAAACTGGTCATATCCGACCAATATCCGTTTCGGTGCCGGGCGCATCACCGAAATTGCCGAGGCCTGCGCCGCCACCGGCATGAAAAAGCCGCTGGTTGTCACCGACAGGGGGCTTGCGCAACTGCCGCTGACGGCGAACCTGCTTGACCTTCTCGATGCCGCGGGGCTGGGGCGCGCGCTGTTTTCGGATGTCGATCCCAACCCGACCGAGATCAACATGCAGGCCGGGGTCGAGGTCTATCGTGCGGGTGGCCATGACGGGGTGATCGCCCTTGGCGGGGGCTCGGGGCTGGATCTGGGCAAGATGGTGGCCTTCATGGCCGGCCAGAGCCGCCCGGTCTGGGATTTCGAGGATGTCGATGACTGGTGGACGCGCGCCAATGCCGACGCCATCGCCCCGATCATCGCCGTGCCGACAACCGCCGGCACTGGCTCCGAGGTGGGGCGCGCCAGCGTTCTGACCAACTCGCAGACGCATGAGAAAAAGATCATCTTCCACCCCAGGGTGCTGCCCTCGATCGTGATCTGCGACCCGGAACTGACCGTCGGCATGCCGCCCGCGATCACCGCCGGCACCGGCATGGATGCCTTTGCCCATTGCCTCGAGGCCTATTGCTCGCCCCATTTCCACCCGATGAGCCAGGGCATCGCCATCGAGGGCATGCGTCTGGTCAAGGAATACCTGCCGCGCGCCTATCGCGACGGCACCGATATCGAGGCCCGTGCCCAGATGATGGCCGCCGCCGCCATGGGGGCCACCGCCTTTCAAAAGGGCCTTGGCGCCATCCACGCGATCAGCCACCCGATCGGCGCGGTCTACGGCACCCATCACGGCACCACAAATGCGGTGGTGATGCAGCCCGTGCTGCTGTTCAACCGCCCGGCCATCGAGGACCGCATCGATGCGCTCGCGCGCTACCTTGATATCGAGGGCGGTTTCCAGGGCTTCTACGACTTTGTGGGCCGGATCAACGCCGAACTCGGAATCCCGAAAAACCTGACCGAGCTGGGCGTGAAAGACCCGGATCTCGACGCGCTCACGGTTTCGGCCCTTGACGACCCCTCGGTGGGCGGCAATCCTGTGCGCATGACACCGGAAAACACGCGCGCCCTTCTCGAGGCGTGCATATAGGGGGAAGACATGCATACACGCAGGGCATTCATCATACTTGGCGGGCTTGGGCTCGCCGGGGCGGCAGCATATCAGTTCGGTCTCAGGCCCATGCTGTATGGCAAAGAGGCCGAGGTCGGCTTTACCCTGACCGAAGATGAACTTGCCGCTGCACATGCCTTCATGGCCGCCCATCCCATCATTGACAGCCACGCCCATCAGGGGCGCACCTTCCTGAAGGGGGCCGAGAACCTCAGTTCCAAGATCTGGCTGTACAAGAATCTTGGCGGCACGTTCGAGGACAGCACCCTTGCCGACATGAAGGCCGGCGGCGTGGATGGTGCCGCCTTTAACGGTGTCGCCGATATCCAGCTGCTGACGCTGGGCAAGACGGGCCTGAAGGCCGAGCGCGAGTTTCAGCCCGGCGAAGCCTGGAAATCCTACCAGCGCCAGATCGCCAATCTGCGCGCACTGGCCGACAGCGGCAAGGTGCGGATATGTTTGAACACGGCCGATGTGCTGGCCGCCAAGAAGGCCGGCCAACGCGGCATGATCCTGGCCATGGAGGGCGCCGATTTCATCGAGCGCGACCTGATGCGCGTCGATGACCTGGCGCGCGATGGCGTGCGTATGGTGACGCTGGTGCATTACCACAACTCGACCATCGGCGATATCATGACCGGCCCTGTCGGCAACAGGGGCCTGACCGATTTCGGGCGCAAGCTGGTCCCGGCCCTGAACAAGGCGGGCATCACCATCGACTTGTCCCATGCGTCGGAAAAGACGGCCCGAGGCGTTCTGTCGATCACAAGCAAGCCGGTCGTGCTGACCCATACCCATATCAAGACACCCCAGCTTGACAATCCCCGCTTTGTCAGCGCCGAGCTGGCCCGCGCGGTTGCCGACACGGGCGGCTATATCGGCGCCTGGCCTGCGGGCATCGGCATCACCACGCTGGCCCAGTTCATCGACCGCATCGATTTTCTGGTCGAAACCGTGGGCGAGGATGCCGTCGCCATGGGCTCCGACATGGATGCCAATTACAAGCCGGTTCTTGAGACCTATCGCAAGATGCCGCTGGTCGTCGGCGCGCTGATGAAGCGCGGCTACAGCACGCAAACCCTTGCCAAGATCATGGGCGGCAATGTGTTGCGGGTGCTGGACAGCGCCTGAGCCTTCTTCTTTGTCCAAATACTCCCGTCGCGCCCCTCGGGCGCGGCGTTCTCAGCGCCCCATCATCGAGGGCAGAACCGTCACGATCTGCGGAAAGGCCGTGATCACGAAAACCCCCACCAGCAGCAGCAGGAAGAACGGCAGCGCATGTGCCGCGATCCGCAATATGTTGATCCCCGTAAGCCCCTGGATCACGAACAGGTTGAATCCCACGGGCGGCGTGATCTGGGCCATCTCGACCACCAGCACCAGATAGATCCCGAACCACAGCGGGTCGATCCCGACGGCCTGCACCATTGGCAGGATGATCGAGGTTGTCAGCACCACGACCGAAATGCCGTCCAGAAAACAGCCCAGCACGATGAAGAACACGGTCAGCGCCGCCAGCAGCTCGTAAGGGGTCAGGTGAAATGTTCCGATCCAGGCAGCCAGGTTGCGCGGGATGCCGGTGAAGCCCATGGCGATGGTCAGAAAGGCCGCCGCCAGCAGGATGAAGGAAATCATCACCGAGGTGCGTGTCGCCGACATCAACGCGTCGATAAAATCGCGCCAGCCAAAGCTGCCGGTCGTTGCCGCCAGGATCGTGGCCAGCAGAACCCCCAGCGCGGCCGCATCGGTGGGCGAGGCGACGCCGGTATAGATCGACCCGATGACACCGGCGATCAGCACGATCACCGGGATCAGCCTGCGCGAGGCGATGATCTTTTCGCGCAGGCTGGGGCGGGCCTCTTCCTGCGGGATCGCATCGGGGTTCACCAGGGCGCGGATCATCACATAGCCGGCAAACAGGGTGACCAGCATCAGCCCCGGCAGGATCCCCGCGATGAACAGGCGCGCGATGGATTGCTCTGTCGCGACCCCATAGACGATCAGGATGATCGAGGGGGGGATCAACAGCCCCAGCGTGGCGGATCCCGCCAGCGTGCCGATGATCAGCGATTCCGGATAGCCGCGCTTGGTCAGCTCGGGCACCGACATGCGCCCGATGGTGGCGGCCGTGGCGGCGGATGAGCCCGACACCGCGGCAAAGATCGCGCAGCCCAGAATGTTGACATGCAACAGGCGCCCCGGCGCGCGGCCCAGCCAGGGCACAAGGCCCGAAAACATGTCTTCTGACAGGCGCGAGCGCAGCAATATTTCGCCCATCAATATGAACAGGGGCAGGGCGGCCAGCGGCCAGGAATGGCTGTGCCCCCACAGCGTGGTTGCCATGACCATGCCCACAGGGGCCGAGGAAAATGCGACAATGGCCACGAATGCCACGATCATCAGCGAAACGGCAACCCACATGCCCGCGGCCAGCAGCACCAGCAGCAGGCCCAGCAATGTGGCAAAGATCATCGGATCGGACATGGCGCTATTCCACCCCGCCTTCGTCAACCAGAACCGGCGCACCCTTGCGCAGTGCCTCAAGGGCAGTGTCCACAAACGCAACGGTCAGCAAGGCCAGGCCGGTTACCACCATCACCTGCGGGATCCACAGCGGAATGGCGATGATGCCGGGCGACTTGTCGCCATATTGCCAGCTCTGGCTCAGCAGGTCGGCCATGTAATATGTGGCATAGCCCGAGATCACCCCACCGCCGGCCAGCGTCAGCACTTCAAGCCACATGCGCGCCCGCATGGGCAGCAGCTGCACGACGAGGTTCACCCGGATATGCGCGCCGCGGCGCAACGTATAGGCCAGCCCCATGAAGCTGGCTGTAGCCAGAAAGAAACCGGCAAAATCCGCATAAGACGGGATGGTGAAGGAAAGTGAAGGCCCGCCCAGACGCGCGAGAATGTTCAGCAGGATCTGGGCCGAGACAACCAGGCAGATCAAGATGATGCACAAGGCGGAAATACCGCCCGCGACAAGGTAAAGCCGATCAAGAAAACGCCGCATCATTCCCCCTTTGTCAAGTGGGCCGCACCCATGGCGGGCACGGCCCCTTCGATGTGTTGCTGCCCGTCGTCTGTTGAGGGCAGAAGGGCAGGCTCAGCCGCCCTGATAGGCCTTGAGAATGGCCAGCGCGTCGGGGCTGGCATTGGCCTTCCAGTTCTCAAGCATCTTGGCGCCGATTTCACGCAGGCCCTTCATCAGCTCGGGCGAGGGCTGCACGATCTTCATGCCGTGATCGGCCATCACCTTGGTCTTGGCGGCGGCTTCGGCCTTGGACATCTCCCAGCCGCGCTTTTCTGCCTTGGCGGCGGTGTCAAGCACGGTCTTTTGCACGTCGGCCGGCAGGGCGTCGAACGCCCGCTTGTTCACCACGACGATATTTTTGGGCACCCAGGCGTTGATCGGGGTATAGTAGTTGACGAAATCCCAGGCCTTGGAGTTGGCGCCCGTCGAGGGCGAGGTGATCATCGCCTGCACCTGTCCGGTGGCAAAAGCCTGCGGAATGTTGGGGGCCTCGACCTGCACGGGCGATGCCTTGGCAAGGGTGGCAAATTCTTCCAGCGCGGCGTTGTAGGCGCGGAAGCGCAGGCCGGCAAGGTCGTCAACCGTCTTGACCTCGTTCTTGGTGTAAAGCCCCTGGGCCGGCCAAGGAACCGAGAACAGCGGCATCAGGCCCTGCTTGGCCAGCAGCTTGGTGATGACGGGTTTCTGTGCGGCCCACAGGCGCGCGGCGTCGTCATATGAGGTGGCAACAAAGGGCTGGCTGTCGATGCCAAAGGCAAGGTCTTCGTTGGACAGGCGGGACAGGAAGAATTCGCCGATCTGCACCTGGCCCGAACGCACGGCGTTCTTGATTTCGGGATGCGGGAACAGCGAGCCGGCCGAATGAACGGTGATGTTCAGCTTGCCGCCTGTGGCCGCTTTCACATCCTTGGCGAATTCGTGGATGTTGACGGTGTGAAAGGTCTTGTCGCCATAGGGCGTCGGCATGTTCCAGTCGGTGGCCATTGCTGGTGCGGAAATCCCCACCGCAACAGCCAGCGCGGTTGCAAGTTTCATGTACATTTGGTGTTTCTCCCGGTTGATATGCTGCCCCCGGGGTATCATGTGACCCCCGGTTATTCGGCAGCGGTTGTTGTCCGATACCGAATTTGCAGTTGACCGGGGGTCAAGGCAAGGATTTTTTCCGCTTGACAATGGGCTGGTCCAGCCTGGGGGTGCCGGGCGCGGCGGCTGCCTTGTCGGCGGACATTTTGTCCTTGCGCCCGTTTCCCGTCAGGCGATCGACAAACCAGGCCTTGGTGCCATCGACCAGGCTGAACAGAACCGGCACGAAAACCAGCGACAACAGGGTTGAAAGGATCAACCCGCCGATCACCGCAATGGCCATGGGTGAACGGAATTCGCCGCCGATGCTGAACGCCAGCGCGCTGGGAATCATGCCCGAGGTCATGGCGATCGTCGTCATCACGATGGGGCGCGCGCGCTTGTGCCCGGCTTCCAGCATGGCGTCGGGGCGCGACAGGCCCTTTTTCATCGAATCCTGGGCAAATCCCACCAGCATGATCGCGTTCTTGGTGACGATTCCCATCAGCATGAGAAACCCGATCACCACCGGCAGGCTGATCGCCAGGTTCATGATATACAGGGCAAAGATCGCCCCGCCAATGGCCAGCGGCAGGGTCATCAGAATGGTGATCGGCGTCACGAAGCTGCTGAACAGCAGGGCCAGCACCACATAGACCAGCAGGATGCCCGCGACCATTGCCGTTGCAAAGCCGGAAAAGATGTCGGCCATGATCTCGGCATCACCCGATGTCTGGATGCGGGTGCCTTCCGGCATGTTCTTCGCCTCGGGCAGGGCCATGATCAGGTCGGTTGCCTGCCCCAGAACCGTATTGGGGCCCATGTTTGTTTCGACCTTGGTTTCATTCTTGCGGTCATAGCGCGTGACGATGCTGGGGCCGGTCGATACCGTGACATCGGCCACCGACAGCAGCGGTACCGATACGCCCTTGGGCGTGCGCACCCGGATGCCGGCCAGGTTGGTCAGATCCTTGCGCGCCGATTCACGCAGCCGCACCCTGATCGGGATCTGCTCGTCGCCCGAGTTGAACTTGGCCAGGTTGGCATTGACGTCACCGATGGTTGCCACGCGCAGGGTCGAGGCCAGCAGATTGGCAGTGACGCCAAGCTCGGCCGCCAGATCGCCCTTGGGCAGGATCTGGATTTCCGGCCGGGGCAGGGCGGCGGTGGTGGTGACGTTGCGCAGCTCGGGCCGTTTTTTCATGGCATCGGCCAGACGCAGGGCGGCCTGGCGAACCACTTCGCGGTCATCCCCGAGGACCGAAAGAGAAATATCCTTCTGCCCGCGTTCGTTGACAAAGTTGATCCGTGCATCGGGGATATCGGCCAGCAGCTTGCGCATGTCGCTTTCGATCTGGAACGATGTGCGTTCGCGTTCGAGCTTGGTGCCGTAGTTGACGATCAGCGTGGCCTTGGTGATCCCGCCCGAGCCGCCATCGACAAAGACATTGCGTATCTCGGGAACGGTCCAGATGCGCCGGGTGATCTCGCGCGTCACATTGCGCGTGTCGTCAAGGGTCGAGCCGGGCGGCAGCTCGACCGTGATCAGCGTGCGGCCGATATCCTTTTTCGGGGTGAATTCACCCGGCAGCAGGGTGGCGGAATAAAGCGAGGCGGCAAAGATGCCGAAGGCCGCCATGATCGTCAGGACGCGGTGCCGCAGCGTCCAGCGCAGAATGGCCAGATAGCCGCGCATCAGCCAGCCATCTTTCTTTTCGATCGTCTGATGGCCGTCCTTCAGGAAATAGGCCGCCAGCATGGGCGTGATCAGGCGGGCCACCAGCAGTGAAAACAGTGCGGCAATGGCGACCGTCAGGCCGAATTGCTTGAAGAACTGCCCCGGAATTCCGCCCATGAAGCTGACCGGCGCAAACACGGCAACGATCGAAAGCGTGATCGCGATCACCGTCAGGCCGATCTCGGTTGCGGCATCTGCCGCGGCCTTGCGGGCGGATTTGCCCATTGCGCGGTGTCGCTCGATATTTTCAATTTCCACAATGGCATCATCGACAAGGATCCCCGTGACCAGCGTGATTCCCAGCAGGCTGATCAGGTTCAGCGAAAAGCCCAGGATATCCATGGCAAAGAATGTCGGGATGATCGACAGCGGCAGCGCCAGCGCGGTGATGATGGTCGCGCGCCAGTCGCGCAGGAACAGGAATACCACGATCACCGCCAGCGCGGCACCCTCGTAAAGGGTTTCCATGGCGCTGGTGAACGAGCCTTCGGTCTGGATCGTGGAATCGTCGATCTTTTCGATCTGCACATCCGGATAGCGTTTCTTGATGTCCTTCAGCTGGGTCGCAACCTTGCGCGCGGTGTCGAGGTCGGAAAAGCCGGACTGCCGATAGATACCCAGCGCCACCACCGGGTGTCCGTCGAGCATGGCAAAGTTGCGTGCCTCGGCCGGCCCGTCATAGACCAGACCCAGCTGG
>JAUZRU010000032.1 GCA_030950185.1 Paracoccaceae bacterium
AGCCTGAGCCTGAGCCTGAGCCTGAGCCTGAGAATCAACCCGACTCGCCGGGAGATGCCAAGCAGAAAGAACCATCCGAAACTCAAGACACGCCGGCAACTACATCCGGCGACCAGCCGAACGATATTGCGCCCGCCCCTGAAACCGCGACGTCGCCCGATGGGGCCGACAAGGACAATGACGTTTCCGCACCCAGGCCGCGGCCTATCGACAACAAGATTCTGGAAATCATCAAGCGTGAGGCAGAGCGCGAAGAAAAGCTGCGCCAGTCTGAAGCCTCAGAACCCGAAACCGACGACGCTGAAGACCCCGAGGCACAGCCGCCCGCCGCCGAACCACAGGAAAAAGCCCCGCCAGCAGACTCAGTCCAGGATTTTCTGGACAAGCTCAACCGAAACAGGGAACTCGCCCTCGGGCAGGAAACAACCCACCGCGATCCCCGATCGGCGCCCAAACCCACGCCATCTGAACCGCCCCCAGCGCCCGAGCCCGAGCCAACATCAAAATCCGCCGCATCCGGTGGCATGCCCGATTTCAATGCCGTCAAGAACCAACCACTGCATGCAGACACCCCCGCCAGTGACGACCTGCGTGGGCCTGATGAATACCCGGTACAGGATGACGCAAGGGGAGGGCGACTTGGCTTTTATCTGGCCATCCTTCTGTTTGTTGCCCTGTTCGCTCTTTATGCCTTCAGGGGGCAGATCACCGAGGCCCTGCCCCAAATCGGGCCGTGGCTGGATATCTATGCATCCGCTGTGAACAAGGCGCGCTTGCTGCTTGCATCCGGGGTCAACGCCCTTCTGGCAAGCGTGCGTGATCTTCTGCAGTCAGTCCTCTAGTCACCTGCACCGCTATCAATGAAGCGCGCTGTCCCTGAAATATGCCTTGACCGTATCGAACGCCTTGTCATTCCAGTCGAGCGTCAACAGTGAATGCCCCCGGCCTTCGAATGTATGGGTGATGATGTTGTCACCAAAGGCCTCTTTCAGGGCATCAAGCTTGGTCGCGCGGCATATGGGATCGCCCGCATAGCGCATGGCCATGGCTGGGCCCTTGGCTTCCATCCCCTTGCGTGCTGCCGCCACTTCGTCTTGCGACATGTGCAACGCGCGGTTCTTGAAAATCGGCAAGCTGGGCTGGCTGGCAACACCGGCAAGAACGGCGTCATCGGCCATCAGCGTCAGGGCAAAACCGCCGGTCAGGCACATGCCGATCGTCCCGACCCCTCGGGCGCCGGAACGCTGTTTCACCTCGCGGCACAACGCCCGCATCCAGTCAACGATCGGGCTCGCCTTGTTGGCGGCAAACAGGTGATATTCGCGTCTGAGGCAAAAGAGCCGGCGGATGTTGCCGGCAAAACTGACCTTTCCAAGGGGGCCGAACAGATGTGGAAGATAAACGCTGTACCCCTCGTCGATCAGGCCCAGCGCCAGGCGCAGCGTTTGCGGGCCTATGCCGGGCAATTCCTGCATGATGACAATGGGCGGACCGTCGCCACGATAATAGACCGGGTGGATGACAGAATCACCGCTGCCAAGCGGGCCTTCGAAATCGAACTTCTGAAAGCCTTGAAGTGTCATTGCGCGCCATTCCCAAGGAGATATCTGTATTCATAAAGACGCGATTCACCGAATTTTGCAATAAATATGGCAAGGCCCCGGCACATGATACCGGTGAAGTGATTTGGCCAGACCGCCACAACAACCCATATCTGCAAGTACATGACCCGCAAACCCATTAACCATGTCGTCATCATGGACGGCACCCTCAGCAGCCTTCAGCCCGAATTCGAAAGCAATGCCGGGCTGACCTACAAGCTGCTGTGCAGGCTTGCGCCCTCGGCCCACATGTCGCTTTTCTATGTCGAGGGAATCCAGTGGTGCAACATGTACAGCCTGATCGACCTTGCGGCCGGTCGCGGCATCACCCGCCAGATCCAGAAGGCTTATGGTTTTATCGCCGCCCGCTATCGCCCCGGTGACAGGATATTCCTGTTCGGTTTTTCCCGCGGCGCCTATGCGGTGCGCTCGCTGGCCGGCGTGATCGACCAGATCGGCCTGCTGCGGCAGGAATTCGCAACCCAACGCCATGTGGACCGGGTTTTCCGGCATTATCGAAACCCCAAGCCGGGAAAAGCGGCCGCCGGTTTCGCGCGGCTTTACTGTCACCCCGGAACGCCGGTCGAAATGATCGGGGTCTGGGATACGGTCAAGTCGCTGGGAATCCCCTATCCGCTGCTTTGGCGGTTGGCACCGCAGCCGGTGGACTTTCACAATGCCGCGCTGGGCTCCTCGGTCAGAAACGGGTTTCATGCGCTGGCACTGAACGAAACCCGCAAGGCCTTTGCCCCGGTCCTGTGGCATACAAGGCCAGATTGGAACGGGCATCTGGAACAGGCATGGTTTCGCGGCGCGCACCCCGATGTTGGAGGCCAGCTGGGAGGATTTTTCAAGGCCCGTCCTCTGGCAAACATTCCCCTGGTCTGGATGCTGGAAAAAGCCGAATCCTGTGGCCTGCCACTGCCGAGCGGGTGGCGGGCCGAGTTCCCGACAGATCCGACGGCCCCGGCATACGGAACGTACCGGGGGATCGGAAAATATTTCCTGCTGCGCCAGAAACGGCGGCCTTTGCAGGACCCGTCCGAATACATACATCCCAGCGTGGCAGAATCGGGGATCAAGCTGCCCTTCCCGAATGCAGACGCGCCGAATATGGGCACTCCCCGCATTTGACCGGGCGCCACCGCTATTGGCGCTTTTTTCAGGGGGCCTTATGAGATAGGCCTCGAAGCGAGGGGGGTGCATGGCCAGAACGATCATGATTCAGGGGGCCGGCTCGAATGTCGGCAAGTCGCTTCTTGTTGCGGGGCTGTGCCGTGCCTGCTGGCAGCGGGGCATGACCGTGTTTCCGTTCAAGCCGCAAAACATGTCGAACAATGCGGCCGTCACAGTGGACCACGGCGAAATCGGCCGTGCGCAGGCGTTGCAGGCCTGGGCCGCGCGGGTCGATCCGCATTCCGACCTGAACCCCGTGCTGCTGAAACCCGAAACCGAAACCGGGGCGCAGGTGATCCTGCAGGGGCGACGGCTGGGCTCGGTCCGGGCGCGGGAATATGCGCAACTCAAGCCCAAGCTGCTGCCGGCGGTTGTCGAAAGCTTTGAGCGTCTGCGCAAGCGCGCCGATCTGGTGATTGTCGAAGGTGCCGGCTCGCCCGCCGAAATAAACCTGCGCGATGGTGATATCGCCAATATGGGCTTTGCCGAGGCGGTAAATGCGCCTGTCGTGCTTGTCGGCGACATCGACCGCGGCGGGGTCATCGCACAGATTGTCGGCACCAGTGCGGTTCTCTCCCCTTCGGACCGAAAGCGGATCAGGGGGTTTATCATCAACAAGTTTCGGGGTGACCCGACCCTTTTCGACCAGGGTCTGAGCGAGATCGTAGAGCGCACCGGCTGGCATTCCCTTGGCGTCGTGCCCTGGTTCGATGATGCAGGGAAATTTCCCGCCGAAGACATCATGGATATTCGGCCCACCCGCACAAAGGGGGCGTTTCGCATTGCCGTGCCGCGCTTGTCGCGGATCGCGAATTTCGATGATCTCGACCCGCTCGGCCTTGAGCCCGGTGTCAGCATCGAGATCATCGAGCCGGGCACCCCCCTGCCGGGCAATGCCGATCTTGTCCTGATCCCCGGCACCAAGGCCACGATTGCCGAACTGAAATTCTTTCGCCAGCAAGGCTGGGACATCGACCTGACCGCCCATGTCCGGCGAGGCGGGCGGGTTCTGGGCATCTGCGGCGGGTATCAGATGCTGGGACGCGAAATCATTGATGCGGATGGCCTTGAAGGCCCCCCTGGAAGGGTTGCCGGGCTTGGCCTGCTTGATGTGGTCACAGAAATGAAACCCGAAAAACATCTGGCCAATATCCAGGCCGAACATCTGGCCAGCGGCGTGATGCTGCAAGGCTATGAAATTCACATGGGCCGCACGACCGGCCCGGACTGCAAGCGCGCCTGGTTGGTGATCGGCGACCGACGTGAGGGCGCCATGTCGCCCGACGGCAGGGTGCAGGGGTGTTATCTGCACGGGATGTTTGCATCAGACCGGTTCCGCGCACTGTGGCTACGCGAAATGGGCGGTGAAGGATCAGGTCTGGCCTTTTCGGCCGAAATAGAGGCCACGCTCGACAGGCTGGCAGAACATCTGGAGCGCCATATCGATCTGGATCTGCTGCTGACCCTTGCCGAATGATCGCAAGCGGGTTTCGCAATAGAAGACAAAACCGCACGGGCCTCATCAGCCGCTCTTTTCAGCCAACAATCCGCGAAATTGCCAGCTGTTCGCCCTTTTGACGCCACGATCAGGCGGCAGTTATTCAACCCTGATACCTTGCAGCGTGCCCCTATGGGCGGCCAAGTGGTTTCTTGGCGGCATCGGGGCAAAGACCGCTGCAATGGCGGACCATATACGAGGCGTAAGTTCGAAATACCATGATCTGTTCGGGGCATAACAATATCAGAAAATTCCGGTTTCCGACACAGGCACGCAGCAGGGCCGTGGCGGGGCATTTATCATGAACGTGTTGGAACAACAGATAAAAGACTATGTTCGCGGCGGGTTGAGCCTGTTCTGGCAACGGCAACTGATGTTCCTTGGGGCAACCGTGATTGTGGGGATCTTTCTTGATCTCAAGATAGCGCTGATCTGCTATTTCCTCTGCCTTGTCGCCGAATTCATCGACCTGCATATTTCGAAACAGGTGTTGCGCTGGGACGGTCAGGATATGCAGGAGGCAGACCGGTTTTTGCGCCTTCTGACGTTAAGTTCGATCCTCAGCGCATCAACCGTAAGCCTGTATGTCGTGCTGGTTTCCCGTCAGGAAGGTCAGATCGTTCACTTTGCACCGCTGTTTTTCCTTTTCTCGGCGGCCCTTTTCGCAGCCATGAACAACCATCAGCTCCCTGGGGTGCTGTTTGTCAGGCTTGTCATCTATGGGGCGGCCTTCATCTATATCCCCGCGCGTGACCTGGTCATCGCGCGCCCGGCCATCAGTTCGGATCTCTGGATGCAGTTCGCAACCGTACTGTTCGTGCTGTATTTCATCGTCGATTGCTCGCGGATTTTTCTGAAATTCTACCGCAATGGCCTTGTCCAGATCGACAATCTGCGGTCTGAGAGGGACCGCGCCGAAGCCGCATACAAGATGCAGTCACAATTCGTGTCGGTCGTCAGCCACGAGTTGCGCACGCCGCTGACCTCGATCAAGGGCGCGCTTGGCCTGCTGGTGAACGGGGCCCTTGGGAAGCTGCCCGAAAAGGCCCAGAACAT
>JAUZRU010000033.1 GCA_030950185.1 Paracoccaceae bacterium
GGGCCGGTGCACGAAGAGGAGGCGGTTTCGTGAACCGGGTCTGGCATCCGGATGCCATGCATGCAAAGGTAAACGCCCCGTCGGTCGGCAAGGCCCGTGGTCGTGGCCGGGGTGACGGGGCGTTGTCTTCACCTCCGCGGCACCATATTGCTGCCCCCTCAACGCCCCCTCAGATTTCGCCGCCAGCCTCGCCCGCGAGGATGAAAAGACGGCACTATCTGACGCTTGCCAGCTTTGCCCTTGTGGTCATCGCGCCGCTGGCCGTGTCTTTGTGGTATCTGGAAAGCAGGGCGGCCGACCAATATGAATCGACCACCGGCTTTACAGTAAGTCGTGTTGATGCGTTGCCCGCCACCACGGGTGCCCTGCCAACAGGGCTGGGGCAGCTTTCCCTGGGAATGTCCACGGACGGGGACATCCTGCAGCAGTTCATCCAGAGCCAGAAGCTGGTCGAGCAGGTCGATGCAAGGGTCGATTTGCGGGCGAAATGGGCCAAACCCGCCAATGACCCTGTGTTCGCCTTTGATACGCGCGGCTCGATCGAGGATCTGGTCGATTACTGGCAGGATATGGTCAGTGTCTATCATGATGGCAGCAGCGGGCTGATCCAGCTGCGGGTCAGGGCCTTTGATCCCCGGGATGCGCGTCAGATAGCCCGCGCCATCGTTGCCGAATGTGACACCATGATCAACCGGCTGAGCGCAAAGGCCCGAGCTGATGCCATCCGCCATGCCCGGGAAGAACTTGATCATGCTGTCACCAGGCTCAAGGCCGCGCGACGCGCGATCACCGCCTTTCGCAGTCGGACCCAGATCGTTGACCCCCAGGCCGCCATTCAGGGCCAGATGGGGGTGCTGAACACCTTGCAGCAACAGCTGGCCTCGGCCCTGGTCAAGCTGGACCTTCTGCGGGAAACGGCGCCTGTGGCCGGGCCGCGGGCGGCGCAGCTCAGGCGCGAGATCGCTGCCATCAAGCAGAGAATCGCGCAAGAGCGCAGGAAATTCGGGGAAGGGAACGGTGTGGCAAAGGGGGCGGACTATGCCTCGGTGGTTGACGAATACGAGGGGTTGTCCGTTGATCTTGAATTTGCCCAGCGCAATTACCTGTCGGCCCTCTCCGCGTTCGAGGCCGCCCGTGCCGAGGCCCGGCGCCAGGCCCTTTACCTGGCGGTGTTTGTTGCCCCGACCCTTGCCCAGACGGCCCAATACCCCCAACGCGCCCTGTTGCTGGCCGAGCTGGGGTTGTTTCTGGCGCTGGGGTGGGGCATTGCCGTTCTTGTGGCCTATACGGTCAGGGGCCGGCGCTGAGACAGTGATCAGGCTGTGCAACCTTTCAAAGGGTTTTGGGGCAGGGCGACGGCGCAAGATCGTGGCCGATGCCATCAATGCCACCTTTCCCGAAAACACCTGCGTGGCCCTGCTTGGCCCCAACGGCGCGGGAAAATCGACGCTTTTACGCCTGATCTCGGGCGTTCTGAAGCCTGACACCGGCAGGGTCGAGGTCAGGGGAACCGTCTCGTGGCCGGTGGGTTTTGCCGGCAGTTTACACCGCAACATGACGGGGCAACAGAATACGCGTTTCATGGCCCGTATTTACGGGGTCGATAGCGACGATCTTGTCGGATTTGTCGAGGATTTCGCCGAACTTGGCGATCACTTCCACCGACCTGTCGGCACATATTCCGCCGGTATGCGTGGACGGCTTGCCTTTGGTATTTCCATGGGCATCCGGTTCGATACCTATCTCCTGGATGAAGTCACCGCGACGGGTGACGCCGCCTTCAAGGCGAAATCGCGTATCGTGCTGGCGGACCGATTGAAGGAAAGCGGTGCGATTGTCGTTTCCCACGCGCTGCCGGTCTTGCGCCAGCTTTGCACCGCTGGTGCCGTGCTGCACGAGGGGCGATTGACCTACCATGATGATCTGGAAGAGGCCATCGCGCATTACCGCGCCAATATCGCCTGCTGCAGTTGAAATCACCACCGGGAGGCCGGCGTTTCCGCCGCTTTCGGGACAACGGCGACGTCAGGTAAAGGTCGCGCTGAAAGCAATATTTTTTGCTTGCGTCACAGACCGTTCTGCAACAGGCTGCGGGGATCGAAAATCACGAGGAATTCCCGGAATTGAGCGACAGACCCACCGCGCTGATAGCAGACGACATCCACAAGAGCTTTGGTGATCTCGAGGTTCTTAAAGGGGTTTCCCTGACGGCCCGGGAAGGCGACGTGATCTCTATCATCGGCAGCTCTGGCTCGGGCAAAAGTACGTTCCTGCGTTGCATCAACTTTCTTGAAACGCCAGACAAGGGCCGCATCGTTCTGGATGGCGAAGAGGTCGTCGTGCGCAAGGATCGCCGTGGCCGCCTGCTGGGTGCGGATGCAAAGCAGATCCAGCGCCTGCGTACGCAGCTGGGATTTGTCTTTCAAGGTTTTAACCTGTGGTCCCACATGACCGTCTTGCAGAACGTGATGGAGGGGCCGGTTCAGGTTCTGGGCCGCGACAAGGCCGAGGTGCGCGAAGAGGCGATGGAGGTACTGGCAGAGGTGGGCATTGCCGAAAAGCACGACGTCTATCCGGCACAGCTGTCGGGCGGGCAGCAGCAGCGGGTTGCGATTGCCCGCGCGCTGGCCATGCACCCCAAGGTCTTGCTGTTCGACGAACCCACCTCGGCGCTTGACCCCGAGCTGGTGGGCGAGGTGCTGCGCGTCATGCGCAAACTGGCCGAGGACGGACGCACCATGATTGTCGTCACCCACGAGATGGGCTTTGCCCGTGAGGTGAGTTCGAGCACCATTTTCCTGCACAAAGGCCGGGTCGAGGAAGAAGGCCCCCCGTCGCAGGTCTTCGGAAACCCGCGATCCGATCGCTGCCGGGCTTTCCTGTCAAGCACTCTTTGACTAGTATCAATAACATCAACAGAGGAGAAGGACATGAAATTTCTAGTAAAAATTGCCGGGATTGCGGCCGTTGCCGTGGCTTTTGCCGTCACGGGTGTCAGCGCCAAGACCATTCGCATGGGCACCGAGGGTGCCTATCCTCCGTTCAACTTTGTCAATGACAACGGCCAGGTTGACGGGTTCGAGCGCGAGCTGGGCGACGAGCTGTGCAAGCGCGCCGGCTATACCTGCACCTGGGTCACCAACGACTGGGATTCGATCATTCCGAACCTGGTTTCGGGCAACTACGATACCATCATTGCCGGCATGTCGATCACACCCGAGCGCGACAAGGTCATCGATTTCACGCAGGAATATTTTCCGCCTGACCCGTCGTCCTATGTTGCGCTGGCCGGTTCCAATCCCAATCTCAAGGGCGGGGTGATTGCCGCACAGACCAACACAATTCAGGCAAACTATGTTGCCTCCAGCGGGGCCAAGCTGGTTGAATTCGCAACTGCCGACGAAACCATTGCAGCCGTGAAATCGGGCGAGGCCGACGCGGTTCTGGCAGATACCGCCTATCTGAAAGACATCGTCAAGGCGTCCAACGGTGAGCTGGCCTTTGTCGGTGACAAGATCTATATCGGCGGCGGTGTCGGCATGGGCGTCCGCGAATCCGACACCGAGCTCAAGGACAAGATGAACGCCGCGATCTCGTCCATGAAGAAAGACGGCTCTCTGAGTGCGTTGATTGCCAAGTGGTTCAATGGCCGCAAGGTTACCTGGTGATCTGAAACATCAAACCGGTCGGGCCACTCGGGCCCGGCCAACCGGATATTCCTGACATGTTTGAATATTGCGCTGATCCCGGCAGTCTGGACTCCCTGCAATGGTGGTCCTGCTATCTCACCACGGGCAAGCAATTCATGTTTTACGAGTCCTTCGGGACGGTTCTGGCGCTGCTTTTCCTGACCGCGCCCGTGATCCTGCTGTTCGGTTTCGGTGGTGCGATGGCGCGGCGCTCGCGGGTTCTGCCTCTGCGCTGGTTCGGGTTGGCATATTCTTCGATGGTTCGCGGCGTTCCCGACATCATCTTTTTCATGTTTGCCCTGATCGCGCTGGATCAGGGGATCGAATATATTCGCCACATCACCCTGTGCCCCGACTGGACCGAGCCCGTCCGGCAGGGCAACGATTTCGTGGTCTGTCCGCAGGCCAAGATGCCGTTGAGCAGCGCACCGCAATGGGTGCACCAGGTTTACGGCTTCTTTCTGGCCGTTATAGGCTTTGCCTTTGTCTTTGGCGCCTTTGCCGCCAACACCCTTTACGGCGCCTTTCAGGCGGTTCCCCATGCGCAGCTTGAAACCGCCGCCGCGTTTGGCATGAGCCGCGCCAAGATGTTCCGGCGCATTCTGCTGCCGCAGATGTGGGTCTACGCGCTGCCGGGGCTGTCGAATCTGTGGATGATCCTGATCAAGGCCACGCCACTGCTGTTTCTGCTGGGGGTGCAGGACATCGTTTATTGGGCCAAGGAGCTGGGTGGCGCCAAGACCGCGCGCTTTACCTATCCGCATGGCGACTGGCGGCTTGGGTATTTTCTGGTGCTGCTGGTGTTCTATCTGGCGCTGACCTGGCTGAGCGAACGCGTGTTTGATCGCCTCACCAAGCGTGTTTCCCGCGGGCAGGCCACCATGGGGGGCACGACATGAGCGTGTGCGCCCAGGAATTTTCGGACTACGCCCTCAGGGCCATCGGCATCGGCGAGCGTCTGCTGCCAAAACACGACATCACGCTGTGCGACCAATTCGTGCTGATCGGCTCGGGCATGATGTGGAACATCTATTTTGCCGTGCTGGCGGTGTTTTTCGGGTTCTTCCTGGCAACAGCCGTGGCCCTGGCGCGGGCCAGCGACCGCTGGTTCTTTCGCTTGCCCGCCAAGGCTTTCATCTTTGTCATTCGTGGCTCGCCTCTGTTCATCCAGTTCTTCATCGCCTACGAGGCCTTTGTCCTGATCCCCAAGATGGGGATCGACATCAATCTGGGCTTTACCGAAATCACCGTCGAAACCCGCTGGCTGACCAAGGCCTGGCTGGGGGCGCTGATCGTGCTGTTTCTCAATACATCCGCCTATACGGCGCAGATCTTTCACGGCGCGCTGATGTCGGTGCCCAAGGGCGACCTCGAGGCGGCCGATGCGATCGGCCTGTCCGGGTTCAAGAAGTTTCGCCGGATCGTGTTTCCCGCCATGCTGCGACTGGCATGGCCGTCTTACACCAACGAGGCGATCTTTCTGTTTCATGCGACCACGTTGGTGTTCTTTTCATCCTTTCCGGCGTGGCGGCAAAAGGGTGATGCACTGTATTATGCCAGCTATTTCGCCGACAAGACATTCGACCCCTTCATTCCCTACCCGATCATTGCGCTGTATTTCGTGATCTTTACCCTGCTGCTGACCTTGTTGTTCAGTTTTGCCGGCAGGCGGCTGAACCGGCATATCCGCAAGGATCATCAATAGCTGTCATCCTTGACCGCCTGCATCGACACATGAGTCGAGGTGCTGCCGACATGGGGCAGGTTGGAAATCACCTCGCCCAGAACCCGGCGATAGGCGTGAATATCATTGGTGCGCACCTTGAGCAGATAGTCGAATGATCCCGCGATCATGTGACATTGCTCGATCTCTGGAACCTTGCGGACGGCATCATTGAAGGCGGCAAGCGCCTGTTCGCGGGTGTCGGTCAGCTTGACCTCGGCAAAGGCGACATGATCGCGGCCCAGCTTGGCCTGGTCAAGAATGGCCCGAAACCCCAGAATATAGCCCTTGTCGATCAGCCGCCTCAGCCGCACCTGACAGGGGCTTTTTGACAGGCCGACACGGCGGGCCAGTTCGGTTACCGGCATGCGCCCGTCGGTCGAAAGAGCCTCGACTATTTTTATATCTATACGATCCAGATCGCCTGTAATACTGTCGTTTTCCATATCAAACGCCTGATATTTCTTCCAAGTGCAGTCAAAACATAGTATATTTTTCCTGTAATCGGGAAACAATACGTTCCTTTTCTTGCTAGAATCCTTTCAACCCTCAAATGACAGGATCTTGGCGTGACCCGACTTGACGAACTTCGCAACGAAATCAGGGATGCCCGCTATGCCGAGGCGGGCGATGTGATTGCCGCCCTCAAGGCGCGCGCGTCGCTTGACGCCGATCTGCGCCAGCGGGCGGGAAAGAGGGCGATCGATCTTGTCAACCGCATCCGCAGCGCCAGCCGCCCCGGCCTGATGGAGGTTTTCCTTGCCGAATATGGCCTGTCCACCGATGAGGGCGTTGCCCTCATGTGTCTGGCCGAGGCCTTGTTGCGTGTGCCCGATGCCCCCACAATGGATGCCCTGATCGAGGACAAGATCGCGCCTTCGGAATGGGGGCGGCATCTGGGGCGGTCGTCCTCGCCGCTTGTCAACGCCTCGACCTGGGCGCTGATGCTGACGGGCAAGGTGCTGAAACAGGAAACGGGTGAGGGGGTTGCAAACACATTGCGCACGGCGGTGAAACGCCTGGGAGAGCCGGTGATCCGCACAGCGGTGCAGCGCGCGATTCGCGAGCTGGGTCACCAGTTCGTGCTTGGCCGCGATATTCGCGAGGCGTTGCAGCGCGCCCGCAAGTTCGAGGATCAGGGCTATGGCTTTTCCTACGACATGCTGGGCGAGGCCGCTTTGACGGATGATGATGCCACCGCCTATTACGATGCCTATGCCAGCGCCATCTGGGCCATTGCCGACTGTTGCAAGGGCCTTGATGTGCGCAGCAATCCGGGCCTGTCGGTCAAGCTGTCTGCCCTGCACCCCCGATATGAAAGCGCCAAGCACAGCCGCGTGATGGCCGAGCTGGTTCCAACTCTCAAACGGCTGGCCCGGATGGCGCGCAAGGCCGATATGGGTTTCAATATCGACGCCGAGGAATCCGAGCGGCTGGAGCTTTCTCTTGACGTGATTGCCGCGGTTCTCGCCGACCCCGAGCTGAGGGGTTGGGATGGTTTCGGTGTCGTGGTTCAGGCCTATGGCAAGCGCGCCGGCCCCGTGATTGACTGGCTGCATGCGCTGGCGGAAAAGCATGACCGCCGCATCATGGTCCGTCTGGTCAAAGGCGCGTATTGGGACGCCGAGATCAAGCGCGCGCAGGTTCTTGGCCTGCCGGGCTTTCCGGTTTTCACCCGCAAGGCAGAAAGCGATGCGTCCTATCTGTATTGCGCGCGCAAGCTGCTGGATATGACTGACCGCATCTATCCACAATTTGCCACGCATAATGCGCATACGGTTGCCACAATCCTTGAAATGGCGCCCGATCCCGACCTGTTCGAGTTCCAGCGCCTTCAGGGCATGGGTGAGGCCCTGCACGATCTGGTGTTGCGGGAAAACGGCACGCGCTGCCGTATCTATGCGCCGGTGGGTGCGCATCGCGACCTGTTGGCCTATCTCGTGCGCAGGCTTCTGGAAAATGGCGCCAACAGTTCTTTCGTCAACCAGCTGCTAGATGCCGATATCCCGGCCGAGCATCTTGCTGCCGACCCCATAGAGGCATTGGATCAGCCCGCCCCCTATATCCGCGCGCTGTGTCCGCCTGCCGATCTGTTTCAGCCCGAGAGGCGCAATTCCCGCGGGTTCGACGTGCAGGACGAGGGCGATATTGCACTGATCGACAGTGCCAGGGCGCCTTTTGCGAATACGCTTTGGCAGGCAGCGCCTCTGATTGCGGGCAAGGCCTCTGCGTTGGCCCAACACGAAATCCATGACCCGGCCACGGGCGATCTGGTGGGCCATGTGGCAGATGCCAGCGATCACGACATCGAGGTGGCGCTTGCGGTTGCGCGCGACTGGTCCAGGGTTGATGTGGGGTGCCGCACCGAAATTCTTGAACGTGCCTCGGACCTGATCGAGGATCGCCACGGCGAATTCACGGCCTTGCTGTGCCGCGAGGCCGGCAAGACGATAGCCGACGCCATATCCGAGATCCGCGAGGCCGTTGATTTCCTCCGCTACTACGCGGCGCGCGCCCGTGCATTGCCGGACCTTCCCCCGCAAGGGATATTTACCTGCATTTCGCCGTGGAATTTTCCGCTGGCGATCTTCACGGGCCAGATCGCGGCCGCCTTGGCCGCGGGCAACGGGGTGCTGGCCAAACCGGCCGAGGAAACAGCGCTGACAGGGCATCTTGCCGTTTCACTGCTGCACGAGGCCGGTGTTCCGCGCGAGGTCTTGCAATTCCTGCCCGGCGAGGGCGCGCGTGTGGGCGCGCGCCTGACATCGGACGCGCGCGTGAACGGCGTGTGCTTTACCGGCTCGACCGAAACCGCGCAGCTGATCAACCGCGCGATGGCTGAAAACCTTGACCCTTCTGCCCCGCTGATCGCCGAAACCGGCGGCATAAACGCCATGATCGTTGACAGCACGGCGCTGCCCGAACAGGCGATCCGCGATATTCTGGTGTCTGCATTCCAGTCGGCCGGGCAGCGTTGTTCGGCGCTGAGGGTTCTCTATCTGCAAGAGGATATTGCCGAGCCCTTTCAGACCATGCTTTTCGGCGCGATGGATGAACTCAAGATCGGCAATCCCTGGGAAATCGACACCGATATCGGCCCCCTTGTCACGTCAGAGGCGGCTGCCGAAATCGGCGCCTATATCGATGCGGCCAAAAAGGGTGACATTTTGCTCAAGCAGCTCGATTGCCCCAAGGGGGGGGATTTTCTTGCACCTGCTGTGCTGCGGGTATCGGGGATCGAACAGGTGTCGAAAGAGGTCTTTGGTCCGGTCCTGCATATCGCCACTTTCGGGCAGGACGAGCTGGATCACGTGGTCGATGCGATCAACGCGCGCGGCTATGGCCTGACTTTTGCCATGCACAGCCGAATCGATGACAGGGTCGAGCGCGTCACCAGAACGATCCGCGCCGGCAACATCTATATCAACCGTAACCAGATCGGTGCTGTGGTCGGATCCCAGCCCTTTGGTGGCGAGGGTCTTTCCGGCACCGGCCCCAAGGCAGGCGGGCCGCATTACCTGCCCCGTTTTCAGCGGCAGGCGGCGCGTCACCTTGCAATCGCCAAGGCCCCCTCCGCGACATTTGAAACCATCCAGGCGGCACTGGACGAGTTGGCACCCCATTGGGGTCAAAAGCTTGAAACGCATGATCTGCCGGGGCCGACCGGGGAATCCAACCGTCTGTCGCTATATGGCAGGGGCGTTGTCCTGTGTCTCGGCCCCACGCCAGAGGCGGCGCAGAAACAGGCGCGGATCGCACATGAAAACGGCTGTATTTCCCTGGTCGTCGTTCCCGGCAGCAGTGACGGGATAGACACGTTCCTGCCGCGTGAATGGCTGTCACGGCTTGAGGGCTTTGACCTTGTTGCCTTGTGGTCCGATGCGGATGACCAGTGCGTCGCCCGTCAGGCGCTGGCGATGCGCGACGGCCCCATCATCGGTTTGTCCACGGGGGACGATCTGGCTGAAAAATGCCGGATCGAGCGTCATGTCTGCATCGACACCACCGCCTCGGGCGGGAATGCCAGCCTTCTGGCGGCAGCTGCGGAATAAGGGGGGCGGGCTTCTTCTTTGTGCCAATACTCCCGCCGGAGGCACGCCACCCCAAATAGGGGTGGCGTTGTCGTTATCAGTCTTCGACCCAGCCGCTGACAGCCTTGACCTCGCAGAATTCCTCAAGGCCCCACTTGCCGCCTTCACGGCCATTGCCCGACTGTTTGTAACCGCCAAAGGGTGCGCCGGCTGCACGCGACTGGCCGTTCATCTCGACCATGCCGGCGCGCAGTTGACGTGCAACCCGGATGGCCTTGGCGGCGTCCTGCGTCTGAACATAATCGGTCAGGCCATAGGGGGTGTCGTTGGCGATGGTCACCGCCTCCTCCTCGGTCTCGAAGGGGATGATAGAAAGAACCGGGCCAAAGATTTCCTGCCGCGCGATGGTCATGTCGTTGTTGACGTCGGCAAACACGGTCGGGCGCACATAATAGCCGCGGTTGACGCCTTCGGGCAGGCCGGGGCCGCCGGCGACAAGGCGCGCCCCCTCTTCGATGCCCTTTTCGATCAGGCCCTGGATCTTGTCCCACTGTGCGCGTGAAACAACCGGCCCCATGTGGCGTCCCGGCTCGGCCGAGGGGCCGACCGTCAACTTGCCGGCGGTTTCCGCAGCGATTTCTACCGCCT
>JAUZRU010000034.1 GCA_030950185.1 Paracoccaceae bacterium
GTTCCGGCGGGGGGCCGCCCCCCCCGCCCCCCCCCGCCCCCCCCCCCCCCCCCCTGACAGCCCCGCACACCCCCTTGCCCTGCCGCGCCGCCCCCCTTACCCTCGTCCCGTTCATTCAGCCAGAGGACAGACCGACATGACCGAAAACCCCATCTATGGTTTCGACACGCTTCAGGTTCACGCCGGCGCGCGGCCCGACCCGACCACCGGCGCCCGCCAGACCCCGATCTATCAGACAACCGCCTATGTGTTCCGCGATGCCGACCACGCGGCGGCGCTGTTCAACCTGCAAGAGGTTGGCTACATCTATTCCCGCCTGACCAACCCCACGGTCGCGGTGCTGCAGGAACGAATCGCCACCCTCGAGGGCGGCATCGGCGCAGTCTGCTGCTCGTCCGGCCATGCGGCCCAGATCATGGCCCTGTTCCCGCTGATGGGACCGGGGTTGAATGTGGTGGTTTCCACCCGCCTGTATGGCGGCAGCGTCACCCAGTTCAGCCACACGATCAAGCGTTTCGGCTGGGAGGCGAAATTTGTCGATTTCGACGATCTCGACGCGGTGCGCGCGGCCATCGACGACAACACCCGCGCGGTGTTCTGCGAATCCATCGCCAATCCCGGCGGCTATATCACCGATCTGGATGCCATCGCGGGCGTTGCCGATGCCGCCGGCCTGCCGCTGATCGTGGACAACACATCGGCCACGCCCTATCTGTGCCGCCCCATCGAACATGGCGCGACGCTGGTGGTGCATTCGGTCACCAAATACCTGACCGGCAATGGCACGGTGATGGGCGGTGCAGTGGTCGATTCGGGGCGTTTCGACTGGTCGGCCAGCGACAAGTTTCCGTCGCTCTCGGCGCCCGAGCCCGCTTATCACGGGCTGAAATTCCACGAAACCTTTGGCAACCTTGCCTTTACCTTTCACGGCATCGCCATCGGTCTGCGCGACCTCGGCATGACGATGAACCCGCAGGCCGCGCATTACGCGCTGATGGGGATCGAAACCCTCAGCCTGCGCATGGAAAAACATGTCGCCAACGCCAAAAGGGTTGCCGCCTGGCTGGAACAGGACCCGCGCGTCGAATACGTCACCTATGCGGGGCTGGAATCCTCGCCATATTTCGACCGGGTCGAACGCATCTGCCCGAAAGGCGCGGGCGCGTTGTTCACGGTGGCGATCAAGGGCGGCTATGAGGCCTGCGTGCGGCTTGTCGATTCGCTTGAACTGTTCAGCCATGTCGCCAATCTGGGCGATACGCGTTCGCTGGTGATCCACGCGGCCTCGACCACGCATCGGCAGCTGACCGAGGAACAGCAGGTCGCGGCGGGGGCGGCGCCGAATGTGGTGCGGTTCTCGATCGGGATCGAGGATGCCGACGACCTGATCCGCGATCTTGACCAGGCGCTGGCAAAGGCCGCCGACTGAAACCCGTCAGGCCGTCACCTGTTCGGGGTGGCGGTCTGGTTCTTTACTGTTTGAGGGGATAACGCCTCTCGATCTGGTCCCCGATCGAGGAGGCCATGATTTCCGGCCCCACAGAGACATCGACCCCGCAAACAAACTTTGCCGGAACGGCCTGCCGAGCAGGCGCTGGAAAAGCCGGAAACGCCAAGGTTATCCTGATCAGGGGAAACATCGGGATATCCCTGACATAAGATGAACTGGCAAGGCTGCGCCACCCAAAGCATCGCGCCAAGACCGTGCCCCGGGCATTGAACGCGAAAAATGACGGCTAGGCGAATTTCTGCTATAAGTTCGACTCTCGCGACAAGACGACTCCCACCGCCGGGCGTTAATTGCTAAACGGTAGGCATGAAACCGAATTTTGCCATCAACATGACCTATGAGGGAATCGATCTTCTGCATCGTGCCCCCAATGGTGGATGGACCCTGGTCGGCAACGTCAAGTTCGATGACCCGGCCAGCAAAAGCGCCCTTGCCTATCTGCGCCGGACGGCGCTGGACCTTGAGGGAAAGAATTTTACAAGCAAGCTGGTGCTGCCGGCCGAGGAAATCCTTTACATAACCCTCGATGCCCCCGGCCCCGGCGAAACCGAACGCCGTGCCCAGATCATGGCCGCCCTCGAAGGCCGAACCCCCTATGACATCGCCGACCTTGCCTTTGACTGGCAAGGCGATGGCCCCAGCGTGCGCGTTGCCGTGGTCGCCCGTGAAATCATGGACCAGGCCGAAGAGTTTGCGGCAACCAACCGCTTCAACCCGGTCAGCTTTGTCGGAACACCAGAACCCGGCGGTGATGGCTGGGAGCCATTTTTCGGCCGCACGGATTTTTCCTATACCATTCTCGGCGCGCACGAGGATGTTCGTGATACCCCGCCCGGCACCCCCGCCTCGGCAACTACGCCCCGGCAACGGGAAGAGCCACACCCAGCGGCCGACAGTTCCGCCCCCGAGACAGAAACCGGGGAAGAAACCGGCCCGGACACAGATTCATCCGGCTGGAATGAAGATCCCCGTGAAACCGGATCTGAAGCAAGCCACGCCGGTGCGGCAGCCGCGTTTCCCGCCTTCACATCTCGTCGGCACGCAGCCCATGAGGATCTTGAAACCGGCCCGCGCCCGATCGACCGCGTGCCGCACAGAATCGCCCTGACGGTGCCCGGCAACATCTCTGCCTCGGATGGGGGGAACAAACCACCTTCGGACCGGCAACGTCATGCCTTTGTCCCTGACAGCGCCAATCTTGACGCCGCCGAAACCACTGGATCAGCGGCAGAACCCGAGCTTACCCCCGAAATCATCGCCCCGGAACCGCCCCCTTTGCCCAAATCTGCGGCGCGGCGGCGGAAGGTGAATTTCGGGCATGTTCTTTCGTCTCTCCTGCAGCCGCTGAAGCGCGCTTTCCGCCCGAAATCTGCGGCGGACAAGACCGTGCCAGCCCGAAAGACCGGTATGAAGAAGGGCACCAGCGCCTTGCCCCAAGGCGTTTCAGCTGGGCAATGGCAGGCAATGATCGCCCGGCTAAAGGGGAACAGAACAGCCCTGATTTCGGCAATTATCCTGGCCCTGATGTTTGGCGTCGCGCTCCTCTATCTGGGAATGATCGGCGGAACAGGGCAGGGAAGCAAGACAAGCGATGTATCTCTGGTGAACACCCGCTTGACCGAACGCTCCAGGGCGACCACCCCACCGCCCGCACGTCCCGCTGATGGGCGCGCTCGGACCCCGCCGGTTCTCAGGCCCGAACGTGGCGGCATTGGGGGGGCGCAGGACACACGGCGTATCGGGCGAATCCTGCCGCCCGAAGACAAGAGCGCCAGACAGACCTCGGCGGGTGACCTCGTCGCGGGAGATACAGCTCTGCCAGTCAAGAAACTGACCAGGCAGGAACTTGCGGATATCCGGGCGGCCGGATTGCCGCCGCCTACACCCGAGGAATTGGCCGAAGGTGC
Organism: Paracoccaceae bacterium; assembly: GCA_030950185.1. Taxonomy (GTDB): domain Bacteria; phylum Pseudomonadota; class Alphaproteobacteria; order Rhodobacterales; family Rhodobacteraceae; genus UBA5972. The sequence continues at coordinate 3,418 of JAUZRU010000034.1, forward strand.
CGAAGCCGCACTGACCAACGCGGAAATCGCGACGATATATGAAAAGACCGGCCTTCTTGTAGGTGTCGGCGAACCTCCGCAGCCTGTCGTTCAATCTCGGCGCGGCGACATCTATATCCCAAGCGTTGATCCCGACCTCGGAGCCGGAGACGCCATCATCCTGCCCGATTACGGTAATGGTATCGGCGAGACCCCCCCTGAAAGGATGCGCTCGCCCCTAGGGCCTGACGTGGCTTTTGATGTTGACGAGAACGGCCTGGTCAAACCCACTCCGAAAGGCGCCCTGAACCCCGACGGTATCCTTGTCCTTGCAGGCAAGCCGCCCGTGGTGCCCCCCAAAAAGCCGGCCATCACCGTGATTGCGCCACCGAACCCGCTTCGGGCACTCAAACCCCGCCCCCGCCCGGCCAACCTGAAAACAGGGGCGGATGCGATCTATGCACAGGGGCGGCTGACCCTCAGGCAACTCCAAGCCTTTCGCCCCAAGCCGCGGCCTGCCTCGGCACAGGATGCAGGTATTGCCGGCGGTGGCGCAGGTGGATCAAAACTGGCGGTAATGGCATCGCCCAGACCGACGGCAAGGCCAAGTGATTTCGCCACCATTGTCAGGCAAACCCGGCGAAAAATGGCTTCGCTCGCACCGGCAGCCCCAACCGGCCCGGTGCGCGTAAAGCCCCTGCCCGCAAAAGCCAATGTCGCCAAGCACGCCACCCGCAAGCGGGCACTGAACCTGCGCCAGCTGAACCTGATTGGCGTCTACGGCACCGCTGACCGCCGCCGGGCCCTGCTGCGCCTGCCAAGCGGGCGCTACGTCAAGGTCCGAAAGGGTGACCGGGTTGCGGGCGGCCAGGTTGCCGCAATTGGCCGCAACTTCATCAGCTACGTCAAGGATGGCCGGAACCGGCGCCTGAAGATCCCCGATCGGCCCTAGTGGGGTGGAATCGTAATCGCTATCATTGGAAATCGGGCGCAAGGCGAGGTTCGCGCCCAGCCCCGAGGGGGCGCCCTGCCATCTGCACAAGAGTTTTCCCGAGTGCATCGTTGCAACCTGTTGAAACAATACCACCAATTCGCGCCCGCCTTGGGGGGCGGGGTCGGGCGCGAACCGGATCGCAAGCGATCCGGCGGTGCGGAAATTCAACGTAGCGAACTTTGGATTCAGGTGACTACATTTTCAGCCGGCCAACCGGCTGAATGCAGAAATCAACCATGCCCTCTATCGCGCCTTCTGCCCGAACAGAACCTTTTGCGCCTCTTTGTTGTCCTGCAGGTTCTGCCGCTTGTCCTTGGCGACCGCCCTGCCCTTTTGCACCGCCGGGCGCGCATAGCAGCGGTCGAGCCATGCCTTCATGTTGGGGAACAACTCGATATCCTGTTCCTGCCCCTTCCACAGGCTGGCCCAGGGCCAGATCGCCATGTCGGCGATGGAAAAGAAGTCACCCGCCACATATTCTCGCACCTCAAGCCGGCGGTCCAGCACGCCATAGAGGCGGTTGACCTCGTTGCGGTAGCGATCCTTGGCATAGGGGATATCGTTGGGGGGTTCCATCGAGGGGGCATATTTCAGAAAATGGTGCGCCTGCCCCGCCATCGGCCCCAGCCCGCCGACCTGCCAGAACAGCCATTCCTCGACCGCAATACGCTCGCGCTCATTGCTGCCATAGAACCTGCCTGTCTTGCGCGCCAGATATTGCAGGATCGCCCCGCTTTCGAAAATCGACACGGGCGCGCCATCGGGGCCGTCAGGGTCAACGATGGCCGGCATCCGGTTGTTGGGCGAGATTTTCAGAAACTCGGGCGCGAACTGATCGCCGGCGCCGATATTCACCAGATGCAGGTTGTAGGGCAGGCCCATTTCCTCGAGCGCGATGGTGATTTTCCAGCCATTGGGTGTGGGCCAGTAATACAGATCGATCGGCGTGGTCATGACTTGGGACTCCCTGTTTGTCGTCGCGGCCATAATGACGACCGGGCCGCGGCGGGCGCAAGGGGCTGCACGGTTTGTTGACGCCGCGTTTCCTTGACCTTGGCGCGTGGCTGTTCTAGACGGTGGGCCGTGGCGATTTGTTACCGGATTGCGGGCCACGTAAAACAAGCCGCTAAAGAGGTCGCGGAGAAGAACCCGTTACCTTTCGGTAGCGGGATTTTTTGTGCGGTGAAGGCAGGAGAAAAGACCATGGCCAACGACTGGAAACCACGCACGAAACTGGTGCATGCCGGCAGCCGCCGCAGCCAGTACAACGAAGTTTCCGAGGCGATCTTTCTGACCCAGGGCTTTGTCTATGACAGCGCCGAGCAGGCCGAGGAACGGTTCATCGAGCTGGGCGAAGACGAATATATATATGCCCGCTATGGCAACCCGACCGTGCGCATGTTCGAAGACCGCATCGCCGCGCTCGAAGGTGCCCAAGACGCATTTGCCACTGCAAGCGGCATGGCTGCGGTCAATGGCGCGCTGATGTCGGGCCTCAAGGCCGGTGACCATGTGGTTGCCGCGCGCGCACTGTTCGGATCCTGCCTGTATATCTGTGAAACCCTCATGCCACGCTATGGCATTGAGGTCACTTTCGTTGACGGCACTGATCTTGAGCAGTGGCGCAAGGCCGTGCGCCCCGATACAAGGCTGTGTTTTCTCGAAGGCATTTCCAACCCGACGCTGGAGGTCATCGACATCCGGGCTGTGGCCGATATCGCCCATGCCGCAGGTGCTTTGCTTGTCGTGGACAACGTCTTTGCCACCCCGATCTTTCAGCGCACGCTTGAACTTGGGGCCGATGTGGTCGTGTATTCTGCCACCAAGCATATCGACGGGCAGGGTCGCTGTCTGGGCGGCGTCGTTCTGGGCACCCGTGAATTCATCCGCAAGACGGTTGAACCCTATCTGAAACATACCGGCGGCGCGCTGAGCCCGTTCAATGCCTGGGTCATGCTCAAGGGGCTGGAAACGCTGGAACTGCGCTGCAACGCGCAGGCCGATGCCGCGCTTGAAATTGCCCGCGCGATCGAGGGGCATGACGGGCTAGAGCGGGTGATCTACCCCTTCCTCGGATCCCACCCCCAACGCGAACTGGCACAAAGACAGATGACACGGGGCGGCACGGTGTTTTCGCTTGTGATCAAGGGCGGAAAAGAGGGCGCTTTCCGCTTTCTGAACGCGCTGGAGATCGTCAAGATCTCGAACAACCTTGGCGATGCGAAATCACTGGTCACCCACCCCGCGACAACCACGCATCAAAGGCTGAGCCCGGAAGCGCGTGCGCAGCTGGGGATCAGCGACGGTCTTGTGCGCCTTTCTGTCGGGCTGGAAGATCCCGATGATCTGCAAAACGACATCCGGCGCGCATTGGACGCGGTGTAACAACCATCGGGCGTAAAGTTTACAAAACTTCTAAGTTTTGATAGGCAGAAGACCCACCCGCATCCGAATCCGGGCGGAAAACAAGATGCAAATGGAACCGGTCAACAACACGGCCAGCACCAGATGCGGCACGACAACGGTGAAACCAAAGGGAAGCACATGAATCTTCATGACCCGGCCATTGAAACCGATAACGACGACGGCTCGACCGTGATCCGCCCCACCCGCCAGCAGGCCGAAGAAGCCGTGCGCACCCTGTTGCGCTGGGCCGGAGACGACCCGACCCGCGAAGGTCTGCAAGACACACCCGCCCGCGTGGCGCGTGCCTATGAAGACTGGTTCCGCGGCTATGGCGAAGACCCGGCCGCCATGCTGGAACGCACCTTCGAAGAAGTCGAAGGTTACGACGAAATGGTGCTGCTGCGCGACATCCGCTTTGAAAGCTATTGCGAACATCACATGGCCCCCATCATCGGCGTGGCGCATGTGGCCTATATGCCCACCGATCGGGTGGTCGGCATCTCGAAACTGGCGCGCCTGGTCGATGCCTATGCCAAACGGCTGCAGGTGCAGGAAAAGCTGAACGCCCAGATCGCCAACACCCTGTGCGATGCGTTGCGTCCGCGCGGGGTGGCCGTGGTGCTTGAGGCCGAACATCAGTGCATGTCAACCCGCGGGGTGCACAAGCCCGGTGTTTCCATGGTGACCTCAACCATGCTGGGTGTCTTCAAGACCGACCGCGACTTGCGGCGCGAGTTCCTGAACATGATCGGCAACCCGACCAACCGGGGCAGCTGAGCCCCCGATACGGGTGTGAATTTTCCTGAACCTGTCAGCGGGGCCGGCAATATATCGACGTGATCGAACCGGCAGTCACGCCTCGCGCTTTTCGACCTTGAACAACAGCCCGACAACGATCGACACGGCAGCGGCAGAGAAGCTCATCAATGCGCCCATCTTGGCCGCATCCTGAATGGCGCCGGGCTCGAACGCGACGGATGCCACGAACAGGGCCACGGTAAAGCCGATCGCAGCGACACAACCCAGAACGAACAGGTCGCTCAGGCGCATGCCCTCGGGAAGCCCCAGCCGCAAAACAACTGCGGCAAACCAGCCAAACAGAAAGATGCCCAGCGGTTTGCCCACCAGCAGCCCCAGCATGACCAGCAGCGTCGCATCCCCCATCGACGAAAAGGCAACGCCCGCATTTGCCAGCCCGAAAAAGAACAGGATGATTTCAACGGGCACCTTCAGCGCATGCTCGATCTGGTTCAGCATATCCCGCAGATGCTCTTCGGCGGCGGCGAAAAAGCCGAATGCGTGGTCGGCGTGGGGAATGGTCGGGACGATCGGCAACAGGCCCAGCGCAGGATGGATGCCCGCCTTCTGGAAACTGTACCAGCTGAACACGCCCGCCACCGCATAGGGCAGGAAGGAAAGATTTTTCCTTACCCATGTGGAATAGGGCAACGTATCCGGTGCCCTGCGATCAAGGCGACGTGGCAGCCAATTGAACAGCAGATACACCGTCAGCGCAGCCCCCAGCGACAACAGCAGCCATTCAGGGGCAACCTCGCCGGAAGGATAAAAGATCGCAAGAATCAGCAGCCCACCCGCATCATCCGCGATGGCCAGCAGAAGCAGGAACCGCACAGCGGGGTGCCCCGCACCAAAGACCATGCGCCCGACCAGATAGGAAAACGCGATATCCGTGGCTGTCGGAATGGCCCATCCATGGGCCACCTCGGCAAATGTCTTGGCCCCCATCAGCGCCGCCACCCCCAGATAGACGACGACGGGCCCGCCCATGCCGCCTGCGGTCGCGATCAAGGGCGTCAGGGCCTTCTTGCCGCGCAGAGCGCCGGCCTTGAGGGCAACAGCCTCCCATACTTCCTTGGCGGCGATACCGAAAAACAGCGCCATGAGCACATCATTGATCAGGAAATGAACCGTCAGAACGCGATGAACCTGGCCGACCGGGCCCTCTTCCAGAACACCCACCCACTGATTGACCAGCAGGGGCGTTTCGATGAAATGCTGATAGCTGGCATAATCCAGATTGGCCCATGTCAACGCGATGATCGCGCCGAGGATCAGCAGGATCGAGTAGCTCGTGATGAAATCCCAGATACGGTACATGCCAGGCCCTTCGCTAAAGATGTCCTGCGTCTGATAAGTCACCCATTCCCGATGAGCAAGAGACGGCGCCCATTTTCCGCCTCAACTGCCCGCGAGCGGGGTGTGCCGGCTGGACAATCCCCTTGATGGGGCAGAAAAGTCCCCCATGTCACAGCCGGATATACCCTCGCCCAAGGCACAACTTGATTCAATCAGGCGGGATATTCGCGCCTGCCGGATATGCGCAGACCGGTTTGCGCAAACGGCCACCGCACACGAGCCGCGCCCGGTGATCCGCATGTCGGCCGCATCCCCTGTTCTGATCATCGGGCAGGCGCCGGGTGCAAGGGTGCATGCAAGCGGCCTGCCCTTTGACGACCCCTCGGGCGACAGGCTGCGCGGATGGATGGGCCTTGATCGGGATGCCTTCTATGATCTGCGTCTGATTTCGATCCTGCCGATGGCTTTCTGTTTTCCGGGATATGACGCCAAGGGCGCGGATCTGCCGCCACCGCCCGCCTGTGCGAAAACCTGGCAACAAAGGGTGATGACGGCAATCCGCCCGCCCGAAATCACGCTGCTGGTCGGGGGTTATGCGCAGCGCCATCATCTTGGCCTTGGCAGAACGGCGCGTGTCACCGAAACCGTCAGATATTGGCGCCATCATGCGCCACGCGTTTTTCCATTGCCTCATCCGTCATGGCGCAATACGGCTTGGCTGAAACGGAACCCGTGGTTCGAGGCCGAGCTGCTGCCTGCACTTCGCACGCGGCTGCGCGAACTCCTCGGCCCCGATATCGTCAAGGTGGACCCGGAATGACACCCCTGGATCAAGCGCATATGCGCATGGAGGAAGCCCCCGAAGATGACGCCCGGCGTCTGCGCTATTACCAGCGTCTGGTGGAATGCGAATTGTTCATGCTGCTGGAAACCGAACCCGCAGATGACCGGATCATCCCCGCAGTATTTCCCGTGGAGCAGCAACAATATGTGCTTGTCTTCGACAGCGAGGAGCGCCTGGTCAGCTTTACCGACAAACCCTCACCCTTTGCCGCGATGTCCGGCCGCCGTCTGGTCGAGATGCTCTCGGGGCAGGGCCTGGGCATGGCGGTCAACCCGGAAATCGCGCCGTCGTCAATTCTGCTGCCGGCCGAGGTGGTGGACTGGATCGCGGGGATTCTTTCCGAAATCAACACTACCGAAACCGACCGGCACCCAACGGCCCTGAATGCGCCTGCGGGGCTTGACCCGGAAATGCTGCGCGCACTTGACGCCCGTCTTGCCGGTGCAGCCGGAATGGCCGACTGGGCCGGGCTGGCAGAAATGACCGACCGGCACGGGGATACGGCGCTGGTGCTGGCATTTGTTGGCGCAAGGCCGGAAATGCAGGGCGCGCTGCGTCAGATCGCCGAAGACGTGACCGCCTTCAGCGCGGGCGACATGAAGCTGGACCTGATGTTTCTCGACCCCGACGACCCCCTGTGCACACCGCTGGCACGTGCGGGCCTGCGGTTTGACCTGCCCGCTGCCGCCAGCCCGGGCGAGAACCTGCCCTCGACGCCGCCGGGCAGCGACCCTGACCACCCGCCACGCCTTCGTTAGGCCAGCCCACCACGCTGCCCCTCAACCGATTCTGATCAGGCTATCCGAAAGGAAACGGTATGGCGGCAGATACAGGTTCAGCGGGGCCGGCCCCTTTCTGATCCGCCCGGCGGTGTCATAGTGCGAACCATGACAGGGGCAGAACCAGCCGCCCCAGTCGCCCAGCGGGTCCCCCACATCCTGGCCAAGGGGGATACAGCCAAGATGCGTACAAACCCCGATGACCACCAGCCATTCCGGCCTTTGCACCCTTTCGGCATCGGTCGCTGGGTCGGGCATCGGGGCGTTGTCATCGGCGCGCGCGGCATCGATACGCGCCTGCGGGCGGTGGTCGATAAAGATGGGGCGGCCGTTCCATTTCAACGTGATCCGCGCACCGGTATCGATATCTGACAGGTCCACCTCTACCAGCGCCGAGGCGCGAACCTCGGCGCTGGGGTTCATCGAATTCACCAGAGGCCATATCGCGGCCCCGGTTGCCACCGCGCCGGTTGTCGCCGTAGCGACATACAGGAAATCGCGACGTCCCTTTGCGGCCCCGTTTTCCGGCGCATCATCTGCCGCATCAACCATTGTGCATCCTCCATTGCCATGCGCTGTGTCGGCGCGCCCCGATCATGCCGACTGCAGGCAATCACCCGAGACTTCAGCACCAGACGGCTGCCCATCGGCCAGATCCTTCAAGATGGGGCAATCGGGTCGATTATCGCCGCGACAGCATCGGACAAGATCCGAGAGGGTCTCTTCCATCGCTGCAAGCTCGTGCATCTTGCGGCGGATCTTTTGCAGATGCTGCTGGGCTATCGCCTTTACATCTGCACTCGAACGGGTTTCATCCTCGTACAGGGACAACAGCGTGCGACAATCCTCGATGCTGAAACCCAGTGAACGCGCGCGGGCCAGAAAGGCCAGTTTGCGCAGATCCTTTTCCCTGAATGCGCGATATCCGTTTGATCCGCGCAACGGGGCAATCAGGCCGATTTCTTCGTAATAGCGGATGGTTTTTGCGGGCAGGCCCGAGCGTTTTGAGACTTCACCAATATTCATGATGATTTTCCCTTCTTGAGATGATTGCGATTGTGCAAGGCGTTGCAGCACGCGGCCAGCCATGGCCGGATCGACCGGCACGCCTGACCGCATGCCTGTTTTTTCAGCTGCGGGTTCCGCGCAGAACGACTCCGGCCCTTGCCAGCGCGGCAAAGACCTTCTTGTCGACCTTGTAGCTGTCAGCCCGATAGTTGGGGCGCCCCTCGGGCGAGACCCAGGCCGTGCGATACACCAGATAGATCGGCACAGGTTCTTTCAGCCTGACCGTCACTTCCTTTCCGGCGGCAACCAGACGGTCGAAATACGCCTTGGGGTCGGCCACCTGCGGTGCCAGCAGCGTATAGGCCAGCTCGAACGGCTTTTGCACCCTTACGCAACCATGGCTGTAGGCACGAATATCCTTTGCGAAAAGCGACTTGGCGGGCGTGTCATGCAGATAGATCGCATGCTTGTTCGGAAACATGAACTTGACCTTGCCAAGCGCGTTTGCCCCCGAGGGTGGCTGGCGCAGGCTGAACGGGAAATTGTTCTTGTCGAATTTCGAGAAATCCACCTGGCGCGGGTCGACCAGTTTTCCCGATGCATCCGTCATCACCAGCTCTTGCCGGATCAACGCGTCCGGGCTTTTCTTGAGCAGGGGCAGATATTCGCCCCCGGCGATGGACGCAGGCACATACCACGAAGGGTTGATGACCATGTGGGTCATCTTCTTTTCGAATTCCGGCGTGCGCCAGCGGCCGGGCTGACCAACGACGACCCGGGTTTCAAGCGTGACCTTGCCGTTGTCGATGACATAGGCCATGAAGGCCGCCTCGTTGACCAGTATGTGACGCTTGCCCAGCGGCTTGTTCAGCCAGCGCATGCGTTCAAGCCCGATCACCACCTGCATCAGACGGGTTGCCGCAGACACATTCACCGCCTGTATGGTTTTGGGACCGGCCACCCCGTCAGGGTTCAGCCCGTGATCACGCTGAAACGCCATGACCGCACGCGCAAGTTGCTGATCATAAACAGGCGAATTGCCCAACTGCCCATAGCGCATGGCACTCAGCCGCCTGCGCAGGGCCACGATCTGTGCCCCCTTCTGCCCCAGGGTCAGCTTGCGCGCGCGCACCTTCGGCCCCCAGCCGCCGCGGCCAACGACCCGTTCCATCCGCTGCTTTTCCTTCAGCAGGCGGGCATAGCCCGGATCCTGCGGCTGCAGCGCGCGGAAAAACGCACCGGGTGTGCTTTTCGAAAAGGCGACAAGCAGCTGCAGCGGGTCGCGCCTTGGCGGGCGCAGGGTCATGTTGCGGTCAACCCGCCGGGGTTCCAGAATCCCCGACTGGATGTCGCGGGCGTATTGCAGAAACTTGCGCGTGGTTTCCACTTCCAGAACACCGCGTGCCCTGGCCGATTTGAAGCCGGCAAAACTGCGCCTGACCTGGTCGTAATCATAGCGGCCCTGCGGCAAGCCATGATCGGGCGCACGTTTCAGGGCCTCGAGCAATGCGCGGCGGCGCGGGCTGTCACCGCCCCCTGTCCACAACGGCCTGTAATTGCGTTGCTTGTAGAATGTTGCAATGGCCTTGTCGCGCGCTGCTGCCTGCGCCACGGCCAGCTTGAAAGCGGCGCTCTGGGCGCTGGCCTGCCCTGCAAAAATCTGACCGGACGAGACGACGGCCAGCACCGCAAGCATCCGCATGATCCTGGTCATTGATCCTGACGGCCAGGGAAACCCCTTTGGCCGGACCCGCCCCCCTTGGGACTTGTATAGTATGGAAATCATTGTGACCTCTCCTTGAAACGGAATCGTGTTCAGACCGGCCCTGCCGGCAAACCGACTCACGCTCTGGGAGGTTTGAGCAACTTTTCGCGGGCCACATCACCCGCACGCCGGAAGGGGTTGAGCCTTGGCTCGCCACTTGCCTCGACATTCTGCATCAGATCCAGCCCTGTCAGAACCGCGCAATTCGCGCATCCATGGTCGCCATGGGTGACGCATCCATCGGATTGGCCGCAATCCGCAGATGCTGGCAGGACGATTTCGGAAAAGTCATACACATTCTCGGGGGCCGGCCCCGCGACCTTTGCAACAGCCGAACCACCATGCACATCTGCCCAGATCGAGGGTTGCATGAACGCGATAGCAACCAGCAGGGACAAGAACATGATAAAAATGCGTTTCATGGCCAGAGCCTACCCCCTGCCCCCCATGCAAGACAATCACTTTTGTTTGAATTGGCCGACGCATGGGCAACATTGCACAAGCCGGACGGGGATATCTATCTTTCTGTCAGACGGTGGTGAACACACCCTTTTGACAAATTGGCACAGCCGGAAAAATCGTCTTGACCTTCCACCCGCGGGAAGGCCCAACCAAGGCAGCGTAAACAGAAATGGAGACGACTCATGCAGAAATACAGCGTACCTGACATGACCTGCGGCCACTGCAAGAAGGCCATTGAAGAGGCCATTCACCAGCTTGATGACGGCGCCAGGATCGAGGTCGATCTCGACGCCCATGTGATCGAGGTCGCCACCCAGGCCAGCACCGAAAACCTGCTGGGCGCCCTCAAGGAAGCGGGCTACGAGGCCAACCCCCTCTGAAGATCCGGCCAACAAGTGAAAAAGGGCATCCTGATCAGTAATCAGGGTGCCCTTTCCGCATGGTTGCGACCGAAATCGGCAATCGCACTGCGAGTGGTGGTCACTGTTCAGCCCAAGCGGGTGTGATGGGTCATTTATTTGCAGGCATCAGAGGGAGCCCCCAGGGACAGGTTCGCGCCCGACCCCGAGGGGGACGCGAACCGGATCGCGGGCGATCCGGGGACGGAAACATCCATGTCGCGGACCTCGGATTCAGGTGACCTAGTTTATCCCGTTGGCCTTTTGCAAACTGCGCACATAGGCCACGATGTTCAGCAGATCCGCGCGCGTCAGCCCCTTTTGCGGGGGCATGTTGCCAAAGGGCCAGTGATGCGAAATGACGCCGTTTTGTGCGGCCCGAACAAAGGCCTCGTTGCCGTGATGCGACGACTCGTAGATCCGGCTGATGAAGGTCGGTCCGAACCCATAGCGCCCGGCAGCATTCTTGCCATGACATGCCGCACAAACCGCGTCAAAGGCGCGCTTGCCCATCTGTGCCTGTTTGTCCAGTGTTGCCGGCAGCTTGACCTTCACGATCGGGTCGCCTTTTTTCAATCCTGTCATGTCGGGCGGCGTCATGACATGCGCCGGAGCCTGTGCCTGACGGGTCGAGTTCAGATACAGTGCTCCGGCTCCGGCTGCGACAAACAGGGAAACAGCCAGAATTGGGATAATCTTCATCTTTTTACCTTCCGTGCCCGGATCATTGGTGTGACTAAAGCAGTACGACCTGTGTTCCGACCTTTGCCAGGTCGAAAAGTTCGGCGATCTGTTCGTTGTACAGCCCTATGCAGCCATTCGATGACCGGCGCCCGATCTTGCGTGTGTCGTTGGTGCCGTGGATCCGATAATACTGCCAGGACAGATACAGCGCATGCGTGCCCAGCGGATTTTCGGGGCCGGGGCCGACATAGCGTGGCCAGTTCGGATTGCGTTTCAGCATGTTTGCCGTGGGGCGCCAGGACGGCCCCTTGACCTTGCGCACGATCCGGGTGCGGCCGCGTCTGGTCAACTGATCGGTCAGGGGCACGCTGGTCGGATAGACCTTGGTGATCGTCTCGTCCTCGGACCAGAACATCAGCATGCGTGACGTGGTATCCGCCAGGATCGCGCCGTTTTTCAGATTGTCGAAATGATCCTGCCACCGCCGTGCCACAAAGGACGAGACATTACGTGTTGTCGCAAGGATCTCCTGCTTTTCCTCGCCTGTCGCGGCAAGGACGCGGCCGGTCATGACTGCGGGCGCAACCACGGCACCAAGCATGACGCCCAGAGCGTGGCGCCGGTTCACGGTGTTCTTCTTTGCTGTATTGTCGTTCGTCATTCGCGTTCCTCAAGATCGCCTGTGTGTCATATGCCGGTCCTTGTGCCCGAATATCGCCCGATGTGCGACTTCCACCCACTGGAGGGTCAAGCACAATCGCATCACGTCACCGTGTTTTTTCGACATCGCGCCAAACAACGGGCTGTCACGCATTAGTGACCGGCATCCCGCTTGAGCTTCCACCGGGGGAGACACCCACATCATGCCTGCAAAAGCAAACTTCAATCCGGAAGGATCCCTGACATGAAACGAACCAAGATCGCAATCGGCGCAAGCTCGGCAATATTGATCGGCCTGATAACCGCCACCGCAGGCATGGCCGAGATCATCATCCCTGAAGGCGCGGCCGGAACTGCCCTGAGGCTGGACAGCACATTCACGCCCTCTGGCAGGATCACCGGGCTGGGAAATGTTCACGGGATGGATCTGGCGGCCAGCCGGGGCCTTCTGGTCAGCGCATCGCTTGACGAGCAAAGCCGTGCCGGTCTTGCGGTGGCCAAACCCGAAGGCATGGCCGAGAGCGATCACAAGGCCCACCATGCGAAAGCCGGCAAAAAGGCAGGGGCGGACGATCAGACGATCAGCCTCATAAGTCTGATCGATATCAACAGTGGCAAGATCCGCCGTCAGATCGAGGTTCCCGGGATGGTGCACCACGTCACGGTCGGCGGGCCGGGTGACCGCTATGTCATTGCCACCCATCCGGGGCTGGACGCGGTGTCGATCATCGACCTGGAAACGAACCGCGTCACGGCCACCATTCAGACCGGGCCAAACCCGAACTACGCCGTGTATGATCCGCAAACCGAATCATTCCTTGTCAGCAATGCAGGCAACGCCACGATCAGCCAGATAGACCCGACCCAGGGATATGTCTTGCGCAATTTCAAGACACCGGCAGGGGCCGAACATCTTGCGATCGACACCAAGGGCCGGCGCCTGTTTGCAGCCGAGGCCGATGCCGGAACGGTGTCGGTCATGAACCTCGACAGTGGCAAGATCATCGACAAATACCAGATCGGGGGAGAACTGCATGGCATCGCCTATCAGGCCAGCAGCGATTCGCTTTTCGTCAGCGCCCGCGAACAGGGCAAGGTCGTGTCCATCGATCTTTCGGGAAAACGGCCGATCAAGACGACCAGCGTTGGACCCCAGCCCTATCACATGGCAATCGACAACGGGCGTCTGGTCGTCAGCAGTGCCGAGAACGATCTTCTGTGGATTGTCGACACCGCCACGCTTGACGTCGTCAAGACGATACCGACTGCCGCCACCGGTCACCAGATGGTGGTGATCCCGGACAGCTGATCCGCCATGTCAGGGCCTTTGTCGGGTTTGCGCCTATCATGACGCAAACCCGAAACATCACGAGGGCTGCCGGATCAGCCCTCCAGCGTCTTGCGCAGCTTTTCATATTCGGCGGGGTCGATCTCGCCGCGGGCCAGACGTTCCTTGAGTATGTCCAGCGCCGTACTGCCCGCCTGTTCCTGATCCTTGCGGTCAGTCACCCAGCGAACGGCAAGCACCACCAGAACAATGACCGCGACCCAGAAAACCAGCATCATGACAGGCCCCATCCATCCCCAACCATAACCACCATACCACATGTGACCATAATACCGCCCGTCGCTATCCGCCAAGGCAGCGCCGGCCGTCGCAATGACGGGTATGGCCAGTGTGACAGCATTCATAAAACGATTCGTGTTCATCTCAGCCTCCTATTTCCAAAATCAGTTTGCGGGCAGCATGTCCCTGGTCAACAAGTGCTGCTGCCTGTCGTCATGCAGAAATGCGACGATATCCGCCAGCTCGTCGCCCGTGAATTCGATCTGCTTGCCCAGCTCTTCTTCCTGCATGGGGATCATGATCGTTGCCATCTTCCACATCTTCGCGGCCAGATCGAACGGGTTCATGTATTCATCCATGTCATGCGCATCCAGCGCGGCAGCATCCGTGCCGCCCACCCCGTTGACCGAATGACAGACATAGCATTTCTTGTCGATGAACAGCTGCATTCCGCGACTGGAACTCATGATCGGCATGACCAGACGGGTGACAGGCGGCTTTGCCCCATCTGTATTTTTTGGCGGATGCTTTTCCGCAGCAGTTGCGGAAAACGAAAAGATTGCGGTGGCAGAAGCAACCACCAGAACCGGCAGAACCCTCATCGGAAATCTCCTGTTTGCAACCGGCCCCCCCAAGAGCCCGCGTTCATCTTGCTATTGCATAGCATGGTTGTCGCCTCACCACTGCGTGATGGCAGGCATATCGCAAAAATATACTTGTTGACCTTCTGCCTGCTGGAACCGTTATAGGCCGGCCTTCATCTGCACGGTTTGAGAACCGGGAAATGGTCTGTCACGCCCTTGTCGCCCGGACAGACAGCCATGTTCGCAACACAAACAACACAAAACGGCGACGGGCAGCAAGAGAAACGCCCGATCACGAACACATGTTCGGAAACCTCTTGACCCTCCAGTCACTGGAATCCCCATCTGTATGAGCATGCAAATCAGGAGAAGAAAAAATGACGCCGAAAAACGAAGAAAAAGCCGGCTCGCACAGCCATCATGGGGACCACACGCATGAACACGCACATAGCCACGGGCACAGCCACGCCGGGCATGGGCATGGCGACATCCCTGAAGGAACCCCGACAACCACCGACCCGGTCTGCGGCATGCAGGTTCCCCTGAACGCCGGCAAACCCAGCGAAACCTATATGGGGCAGGAATTCCATTTCTGTTCCGACAAATGTCACGACAAGTTCGGCATTGATCCCTATTTCTATGCCTCGGGCAACAACAAGAAGAAAAAGGCCGAAGCGCAAAGCCACACCCTGTATTCCTGCCCCATGCACCCCGAAGTCGTGCAGGAAGGCCCCGGCACCTGCCCCAAATGCGGCATGGCACTGGAACCGCTGGTGACGGACGACGACGCTCCGAATGAAGAGCTGACCGACTTTACCCGCCGCATGTGGATCAGCACGGCGCTGGCCATTCCGCTGGTGATCCTGACCATGGGTCAATATGTCGGTCTGCCCATTCGTGAATGGATCGGCGAGCAGCTTTCGATCTATATCGAATTCGTCCTGGCAACACCGGTTGTGCTGTGGGCGGCAAAGCCGTTCTTCATCCGCGGTATCAATTCCATTCGCACCATGAATCCGAACATGTGGACACTGATCTCGCTTGGCGTGGCGGCAGCCTATATCTATTCTCTGGTGGCGACCTTCCTGCCCGGCGTGTTTCCCGAAGCCTATCGCACGAACGGCACCGTCGGCACCTATTTCGAGGCCGCCGCCGTCATCGTCGCCCTCATCTTTCTGGGGCAGGTGCTGGAACTGCGCGCCCGCGAACGAACGGGGGACGCGATCAAGGCGCTGATGGACCTTGCGCCCAAAACGGCGCGGAGAATCCTGCCCGACGGCACGGAATATGACGCGCCGCTGGAAAACATCGTCGAAGGCGACCGCCTGCGCGTGCGCCCCGGCGACAGTGTTCCGGTTGACGGAACGGTTATCGAGGGCAGTTCGTCCATCGACGAAAGCATGATCACGGGCGAATCCCTGCCGGTGGAAAAGCAACCCGGCGACAGCGTGACCGGCGGCACCATCAACAAGAACGGCTCGCTGGTGATCGAGGCGAAAAAGGTCGGCTCTGACACGGTGCTGTCGCAGATCGTCGATATGGTGGCCAACGCGAAACGCTCGCGTGCGCCCATTCAGGGGCTGGCCGACAAGGTGTCGTCCATCTTCGTGCCGCTGGTGGTGCTGATTGCCATTGCCGCATTCGTCA
Source organism: Paracoccaceae bacterium (assembly GCA_030950185.1). Taxonomy (GTDB): domain Bacteria; phylum Pseudomonadota; class Alphaproteobacteria; order Rhodobacterales; family Rhodobacteraceae; genus UBA5972. The sequence continues at coordinate 19,292 of JAUZRU010000034.1, forward strand.
TCTGGTTCTTCTTCGGACCAGAGCCGTCCTTTGTCTTTGCCATCGCCTCGGCCGTGTCGGTTCTGATCATCGCCTGCCCCTGTGCGCTTGGCCTTGCGACGCCGATCTCGATCACCACTGCCGCCGGGCGCGGGGCGCAGGCCGGCGTGCTGATCAAGGATGCCGAGGCACTTGAACGCATGGCCTCGGTCGATACCCTGATCGTGGACAAGACCGGCACCCTGACCGAGGGCAACCCCCGGCTGACCGATGTCGTCGTGCTTGGCGAAGTTTCCGAGGACGACATCCTGAAACTTGCCGCCTCATTGGAAAAGGGGTCCGAACATCCCCTGGCCGAAGCCATCGTCAATGGCGCCGAGGAACGCGGGGCAAAGGCCCTCAAGGTTTCGGCGTTCGAGGCAGTCACCGGCAAGGGCGTGTCTGGCAAGGTTTCGAAAAGAACCGTGGCCCTTGGCAACAGCGCCATGATGCAGGATCTGGGGCTGGCATCAGACGACGCCGAAAAAGCCGCAGACAGGCTGCGCATCGAAGGCAAGACCGCCATGTTCGTGGCCGTTGACGGCAAGCTGGCGGGCATCATCGCCGTTGCCGACCCGATCAAGGAAACCACCGCCGGGGCCATCGAGTCGCTTCACGCCATGGGCATTCGCGTCATCATGGCAACGGGCGACAACCACCGCACGGCCCAGGCCGTGGCCGAGCGCCTTGGCATCGACGATTTCCGTGCCGGCGTCATGCCTGAAGACAAGGCCGCGCTTGTCGAGGAACTGCACGCATCGGGCCACAAGGTGGCCATGGCAGGCGACGGGGTGAATGACGCCCCGGCGCTTGCGGCCGCGGATGTGGGCATTGCCATGGGCACCGGCGCCGATGTTGCCGTGGAAAGCGCCGGCATCACCCTGCTGGGCGGTGATCTGGTTGGCATCGTGCGCGCACGCAAGCTGGCCAAGGCCACGCTGCGCAATATCAGGCAGAACCTGTTCTTTGCCTTTGCCTATAACGCCGCGGGTGTGCCGATTGCGGCGGGCATCCTGTATCCGCTGACGGGCACGCTTCTGTCGCCGATGATTGCGGCTGCGGCCATGTCGCTGTCGTCGGTTTCGGTGATCTCGAACGCGCTGCGCCTGCGCCGGGTCAAGCTATAGGCCCAGACTGGCCCGCACCCCCTGCAAAGCCGCGCGGCCCCCTTCATCAAGGGGGGCCGTGCGCGAAAACAGCAACGCCGCCTGCGATGCATGGATCAGCCCGTCGGACAGGATCTTGAGGTGATTGGCCCGCAGCGTGTCGCCACTTGAGGTGATGTCGGCAATCGCCTCGGCCGTCAGGTTCTTGACCGTCCCCTCGGTCGCGCCCTGGCTGTCAACCAGCTGATAATCGGCAACCCCGTGGGCGCGCAGGAATTCGCGCGTCAGGTTGTGATATTTGGTGGCGATGCGCAGGCGAAATCCGTGACGCGCGCGGAATTGTGCCGCAACCGCGTCAAGATCGTCCAGGGTATCCACATCAACCCAGCATTTCGGCACCGCAATGACAAGGTCGGCATGCCCGAAACCGAGCTGCGCAAGCACCTCGACCTTTTCTTGCCACAGCGGGATCTTTTCGCGCACAAGGTCGGTGCCCGTCACACCCAGATGGATGCGCCC
>JAUZRU010000035.1 GCA_030950185.1 Paracoccaceae bacterium
AATCCCCATCATCGCCGTCTTGATCACCATTTCCGAGGTCAGCCGCCCGGTGGTGTACAGGATCTTGTCATCGCCGCGCTGTGCGTGTTTCAGCATCCAGCCGGCAACCTTGTCCACCGCGTTATGGCGCCCGACATCCTCCATATAGACCAGCGGCCGGTCGCGCCGGCACAGCACGGTTCCATGAATCGCCCCCGCGCTCAGATACAGGCTGGGCGTGCGATTGATCTTGTGCGACAGCGCATAAAGCCAGCTTGTGCGCAGCTCGGCCGCGGGCAGGGTGACGCCGGAAAGCCCCTCCATCATGTCGCCAAACACCGTGCCCACCGCGCAGCCCGAGGTACGGGTCTTGCGCCGTATCTTTTCCTCGTAATCCGTCTGGCGCGCCGTGCGGATGACGATGGTTTCCAGTTCCTCGTCGTAATCGACGCCGGTGATCCGGTCGTCCTCGCCCAGCATGCCCTGGTTGCGCAGAAAGCCCAGCGCCAGATATTCGGGGTAATCGCCAATGGTCATGGCGGTGACGATTTCCTGGGAATTGAGGAATATCGTCAGCGGCCGTTCCTCGACCACCGCCAGCGACAGCCGAGCGCCGGCCTGGTCGAACCCCTCGACGACACGGGTCAGCCGCGCGGCATCGGGATCTGGCGCGATCAGGAATTCGTCACTTACGTCGCGTTTGGCCAATTGCACCCCCCTGGCATTTCGGACTAGGCGTTATGCCAACTGTCTACAGGTGTGCAATGTCAGGCTCAAACCCCAAATCGGCTTATTGGTCAGGATTTCGCAATGGCGCCCCCTTTGTTCTGGTGGTGGTGCCCTTTGCCCTTTTGTTCGGCGTGGTCGCAACCAAGGCCGGGCTGAACGTGGTCGAAACCATGGTCATGACCATCGCGGTGATCGCTGGCGCAGCCCAGTTCACGGCGCTGTCATTGATGCAGGAACATGCGCCGACATTCATCGTGCTGGCAACGGCGCTGGCTGTAAATCTGCGCATGGCCATGTATTCGGCCGCTCTGGTACCGCATGTTGGCACTGCCCCGCGCTGGCAGCGCATGCTGATGGCCTATTTTCTGGTCGATCAGGTCTTTGCAGTGTCCATCGCGCGGTTCGACCAACGCCCCGACATGACCACCGCCGAAAAGACCGCCTTCTATTTCGGCGCAGCCAGTCCGATCGTGCCGCTGTGGTATCTGTTTTCCTGGGTCGGGGCGGTCGCCGGAACCGCCATTCCGGCCAGTTATTCGCTGGATTTCGCGGTGCCGATCACCTTTATCGCGCTGGTCGGGCCGATGTTGCGCAGCCTGCCGCATATGGTGGCCGCGGTGGTCTCTATCGCCGCCTCGCTGTTTCTGGCGGGCCTGCCCTACAGCCTGGGCGTCATCCTGGCGGCGCTTGTGGCCATGGTGAGCGGCGCACAAACAGAACTGTGGCTCGCACGCCGGAAAGAGGGGGCAAGATGATTGCCGACAAGACAACCCTCTGGACCGTGATCCTGCTTCTGGGCGTGGGGACGTTTCTGATCCGCTATTCCTTCCTCGGCCTGCTGGGCGGGCGCAAGCTGCCCGAATGGGTGCTGATACATCTGCGCTATGTGGGGGTTGCGGTGCTGCCCGCGCTGGTCGCGCCCTTGGTCGTCTGGCCGGCGGCAACACAGGGCCATATGGACCCGGCGCGCCTGGCCGCAGCACTGGTGGCGCTGGCTGTGGGCATGTGGCGCAACAGCGCGATTGCCGCAATCCTTGCCGGCATGGCGGTACTCTATGCGCTGCAGGCGTTGCTGTAAGTTCAGGCGGTCAGGCCCTGTGGCTCGGGCAGACCGTTTTCGCGGCAGCACGCCGTCAGCGTGTTGGCCAGCAGGCAGGCAATCGTCATCGGCCCGACGCCGCCGGGAACCGGGGTGATCGCGCCCGCGCGTTCAACCGCAGTGGCGAAATCTACATCCCCCACAAGGCGCGTCTTGCCCTCGCCCCTTTCCGGTGCCGGAATGCGGTTGATGCCCACATCGATCACGGTTGCCCCCTCTTTGACCCAGTCACCGGGGATCATCTGCGGCCGGCCGACCGCGGCCACCAGAATATCGGCCCGCCGGCAGACCGCCCGCAGATCCTTCGTGCGACTGTGCGCGATGGTCACCGTGCAGCTGTCGCGCAGCAACAGCTGTGCCATCGGCTTGCCCACGATGTTCGACCGCCCCACCACCACCGCATCCAGCCCCGAAAGCGAGCCAAGATGATCGCGCAACATCATCAGACAGCCCAGCGGTGTGCAGGGCACCATCGCCTTTTGCCCGGTCGCCAGCCTGCCCACATTGGAAATATGGAAACCGTCAACATCCTTTTCGGGCGCGATCGCGTTGATCACCAGCGATTCATCCAGATGATCGGGCAAGGGCAGCTGCACCAGAATGCCATGCACCGCGGCGTCATTGTTCAACCGGTCGATCAGCGCCAGCAGATCGTCTTGAGAGGTCGCGGCATCAAGACGGTGCTCGAACGAGGCCATCCCCACCTCGACCGTCATCTTCCCCTTGGAGCGCACATAGACCTGGCTGGCCGGATCCTCGCCCACCAGCACCACCGCCAGCCCTGGCGTGATCCCGTGATCGGCCTTCAACGCCGCAACCTGGTCGGCCACGCGCCCCCGGACATCGGCCGCGAATGCCTTGCCGTCAATGATCCTTGCCGTCATGTCGTTACCCCTGCCTGCCCCGTTTCTTCTTTGCCGAAATACTCCCGCCGGAGGCAAAGCGCAATCGGGCCCCGCGGCCCGACTTGCGCTTTTTACCTCAGAACAGACCCTCGACTTCACCCTCGTCGTTCAAGTGGATCATTTCCGCCGCAGGCCTGCGCGGCAGGCCCGGCATGGTCATGATGTTGCCGCAGATCACCACGATGAACCCGGCGCCTGCCGACAGGCGCACCTCGCGCACCGGTACCGAATGGCCGGTGGGGGCGCCGCGCAGGTTGGGATCGGTGGAAAAGGAATACTGCGTCTTGGCCATGCAGATCGGCAGATGCCCGTATCCCGCGGCCTCCCATGCGCGCAACTGATCGCGGATCTTCTTGTCGGCCAGCACTTCGTCGGCATGATAGATCCGCTTGGCGATGGTCTCGATCTTTTCGAACAGCGGCATGTCATCGGGGTAAAGGGGCGCAAAGCTGGACACCCCCGCATCGGCGATCTCGGCCACACGGCGGGCCAGATCGGCGGCCCCCTCACCGCCCTTTTCCCAGTGCTGGCAAAGGATTGCCTCGGCGCCCTGGCTTTCGACATATTCGCGGATGGCGGCGATTTCGGCCTCGGTATCGGTGACGAAATGGTTGATGGCCACCACCACCGGCACCCCGAACCCCTTGAGGTTGCCGATATGACGGCCAAGGTTGGGGCAACCCGCCTGCACGGCATCGACATTTTCAGCGCCAAGATCAGCGCGAGACACGCCGCCATTCATCTTCATGGCGCGCACCGTGGCCACCAGAACGACGACATCCGGCGCAAGCCCCGCCTTGCGGCATTTGATGTCCATGAATTTCTCGGCCCCCAGATCGGCGCCAAAGCCCGCCTCGGTCACCACATAATCGGCCAGCTTCAGCGCCGTTCGCGTTGCCACGACCGAGTTGCAGCCATGGGCGATATTGGCAAAGGGCCCGCCATGCACAAAGGCCGGGTTGTTTTCCAGCGTCTGCACCAGATTGGGCTGCATCGCATCCTTGAGCAGAACGGTCATCGCCCCGTCCGCCCCCAGATCGCGGCAATAGATCGGGCTGCGGTCGCGACGATAGGCGATGATGATATCGCCAAGACGGCGTTGCAGATCGGCCAGGTCATCGGCCAGGCACAATATCGCCATGACCTCGGACGCCACCGTGATGTCAAACCCCGTCTGGCGCGGAAATCCGTTGGCAACGCCGCCCAGGCTGGTGACGATATCGCGCAGGGCGCGGTCGTTCATGTCAACGACCCGGCGCCAGACCACGCGGCGTTCGTCAATGCCCAGCTCGTTGCCCCAATAGATGTGGTTGTCGATCATCGCCGCCAGCAGGTTGTGGGCGCTGGTGATGGCATGGAAATCACCGGTAAAGTGCAGGTTCATTTCCTCCATCGGCACGACCTGGGCATAACCGCCACCCGCCGCGCCGCCCTTCATGCCGAAACACGGGCCAAGGCTGGCCTCGCGGATACACAGCATGGCGTTCTTGCCGATATGGTTCAGCCCGTCGGTGAGCCCGACAGTGGTTGTCGTCTTGCCCTCGCCCGCCGGTGTCGGGTTGATCGCGGTGACCAGAATCAGCTTGCCGTCGGGCTTGTCCGCCTGCGCCTTGATGAAATCGGCCGAGACCTTGGCCTTGTCATGGCCGAAGGGCAGCAACTCCGAGGACGGAATGCCCAGCCGTGACCCGATTTCCTGAATCGGCAGCTTGTGCGCCTCGCGGGCAATTTCGATGTCCGGCTTGTATCCCATCTCAGGCTTCCTCTGTTGGCTGATCTGTCGGTGAATGCGCTGTGCGAATCCTTACAGCTATCTTTGGTATGCACAGGTATGCTTTCCGACATTTTCAGGGCTGAAATCGCCCTTGTCAAAAGACCTTTCGGGTTTTTCGCTCCCCCGATCGACCTTTTTCCCCAAAGCCGGGAAATCAGCCGTTTGGCACGCAAAAAAAATGCCCGGCGAACCGGGCATCTTGTCGATTGTTGCTTTGCCGATCAAGCGGTTGGTTCGGGCTCCAGCCCGCCATCCTTGCGCGGTTTGCGCGGGGCCGTTTTCGGCACCTCGGTCAGGCTGGGGGTCTTGTTGCCCTCGGGCGTCGAGGCATCATCATCGCCACCCCGATTGAGGGGCTCGCCCCGTATGACCTTGTTGATTTCGTCGCCGGTCAGGGTTTCATATTCCAGCAGCCCCTGCGCCAGGCGCTCCAGCTCGTCCCCGTATTCGGTAAGGATCCTGCGGGCGGTCTGATAGCCCTCGTCAACAAAGCGGCGCACCTCTTCGTCGATCAGCTTGCGCGCCTCGGGCCCCGCCACGAATTGCGAGCCTTGCGGGCCAAGATAGGTCTGCTGTTCCGACACATATTCGATATTGCCCAGTTTTTCCGACATGCCGAACTGCGTCACCATCGCGCGGGCGATCCCGGTGGCCTGCTTGATGTCGCTCGAGGCACCCGATGTCACGTTGTCCGGGCCGAAAGTCAGCTCTTCTGCCACCTTGCCGCCCATCGCCATGGCGATCTTGGACTTGTATTTGCGCTTGGTCACGCTCAGCTGGTCGCGTTCAGGCAGCGACAGCACCAGCCCCAGCGCGCGACCGCGCGGGATGATGGTCGCCTTGTGGATCGGATCGTGCTCGGGCACATGAAGGCCGACAATGGCGTGGCCCGCTTCGTGATAGGCGGTCAGTTTCTTTTCGTCCTCGGACATGACCATCGAGCGCCGTTCCGGGCCCATCATGACCTTGTCCTTGGCGTTTTCGAAATCCTCCATCGTCACGAACCGCTTGCCGGTGCGCGCCGCCATCAAGGCCGCCTCGTTCACAAGGTTGGCCAGATCGGCACCCGAAAATCCGGGCGTGCCGCGGGCGATGATCTTGAGGTCCACATCCGGCGCCAGAGGGGTCTTGCGGGCGTGCACGGCCAGGATCTTTTCACGGCCCTTGATGTCGGGGTTGGGCACCTGCACCTGACGGTCAAAACGGCCGGGGCGCAGCAGCGCCGGGTCAAGGACATCAGGCCGGTTGGTGGCGGCGATCAGGATCACGCCTTCATTGGCCTCGAACCCGTCCATTTCCACCAGCAGCTGGTTGAGGGTCTGCTCGCGCTCGTCATTACCGCCGCCATAGCCCGCACCACGATGGCGACCAACGGCGTCGATTTCATCGATGAACACGATGCAGGGCGCATTCTTTTTCGCCTGCTCGAACATGTCGCGCACACGGCTGGCGCCGACGCCGACAAACATCTCGACGAAATCCGAACCCGAAATGGTGAAAAAGGGCACGCCTGCCTCGCCGGCAATGGCGCGTGCCAGCAGGGTCTTACCGGTGCCCGGCGGGCCGACAAGCAGCGCGCCCTTGGGAATGGTGCCGCCAAGGCGCGTGAATTTCTGCGGATCGCGCAGGAATTCGACGATTTCTTCCAGCTCTTCCTTGGCTTCGTCGATGCCGGCCACGTCATCGAATGTGACGCGCTTGGAATCCTCGGTCAGCAGCTTGGCCTTGGACTTGCCAAAACCCATCGCGCCGCCGCGCCCGCCGCCCTGCATCCGGTTCATGAAGAACACCCAGACGCCGACAAGCAGCAGCACCGGGCCGAACAGCGACAGGAAACTGAGGAAACCCGAAACCTCTTGCGGCTTGGCC
>JAUZRU010000036.1 GCA_030950185.1 Paracoccaceae bacterium
TCCCCTAACTCTCGGGGGTGGGCTGTTCCCCGCTCCCCCCCCGCTCTTTCTTTCTTTACTCCCGGGGGGGGGGGGGCTCCCCCCCCCCCCCCGAAAAGCACCCCGACGAGAAAGGGCCCCGCAGGGGGGCCCTTCCATCACTGTCCGAAACTTGCAGCTCAGCAGCTGTAATACATCTGGAATTCGACCGGATGCGGGGTGTGTTCGAAGGCGTAGACCTCTTCCCATTTCAGCGCCAGATAGCCGTCGATCTGGTCCTTGGTGAACACGTCGCCCTTGAGCAGGAAATCGTGATCCGCCTCAAGGCTTTCCAGCGCCTCGCGCAAGGATGCACAGACGGTCGGAATGTCCTTCAGCTCTTCGGGCGGCAGGTCATAGAGGTCCTTGTCGGAAGGCTCGCCCGGGTCGATCTTGTTCTCGATCCCGTCAAGGCCGGCCATCAGCAGGGCGGCAAAGGCCAGATAGGGGTTGGCTGCCGGATCCGGGAAACGGGCCTCGACGCGCTTGGCCTTGGGGCTTTCGGCCCAGGGAATACGCACACAGCCCGAACGGTTGCGGGCGCTGTAGGCGCGCAGAACCGGGGCCTCGAAGCCGGGGATCAGGCGCTTGTAGCTGTTGGTCGAGGGGTTGGTGAATGCGTTCAGCGTCTTGGCGTGCTTGAGGATGCCGCCGATGAACCAAAGCGCCTCTTGGGAAAGGTCGGCATATTTGTCGCCGGCAAACAGCGGCTTGCCGTCCTTCCAGATCGACATGTTCACATGCATCCCGGTGCCGTTGTCGCCGGCGATCGGCTTGGGCATGAAGGTCGCGGTCTTGCCATAGGCATGGGCGACATTGTGGATGACATATTTGTATTTCTGCAACTCGTCGGCCTGCTTGGTCAGGCTGTCAAAGATCAGCCCCAGCTCGTGCTGGCACGAGGCAACCTCGTGGTGGTGCTTGTCCACCTTCATGCCGATCTGCTTCATGGTGGACAGCATCTCGCTGCGCAGATCCTGCGCGGCATCGGTCGGGTTGACCGGGAAATAGCCGCCCTTGACACCGGCGCGATGGCCCATGTTGCCCATCTCGTATTCGGTGTCGGTGTTCCAGGATGCATCGGCCGCGTCCACCTCATACGACACCTTGTTGATCGAGTTGCTGAAGCGCACATCGTCAAACAGGAAGAATTCGGCCTCGGGGCCGAAATAGGCGGCGTCGCCGATGCCGGACGACTTGAGATAGGCCTCGGCCTTTTCGGCGGTGCCGCGCGGGTCGCGGTTATAGGGCTCGCCAGTGTCGGGCTCGACGACCGAGCAATGCAGGCACAGCGTCTTTTCCGCATAGAACGGGTCGATATAGGCGCTGGCGCAGTCGGGCATCAGCTTCATGTCGGACTGGTCGATCGACTTCCAGCCGGCAATGGACGAGCCGTCGAACATGAATCCCTCTTCAAGAAAGTCCTCATCCACCTGATCGGCTGCCACGGTGACATGCTGCAGCTTGCCGCGCGGGTCGGTGAAGCGGATATCGACGTAGGCTACGTCTTCATCCTCGATGGTTTTCAGAACGCTTTTGATGTCGCTCATGGTCAATCCTTACAGTTGGTGGGTTGAGTGTTGCGCGCCGCGCGAGGGAGGGTCAGAGAGCGTCGTCCCCGGTTTCGCCGGTGCGGATGCGGATGGCTTGTTCGACGGCGGATACGAATATCTTGCCATCGCCGATCTTTTCGGTGCGCGCGGCATTCACGATGGCCTCGATGGCACTGTCCACCTGGTCATCGGACAGCACGACCTCGATCTTTACCTTGGGCAGGAAGTCAACGACATATTCAGCTCCGCGATACAGTTCGGTATGGCCTTTCTGTCGCCCAAAGCCCTTGACCTCGATCACCGAGAGGCCCTGGATGCCCACATCCTGCAAGGCCTCTTTCACTTCGTCCAGCTTGAAGGGCTTGATGATGGCTTCGATCTTTTTCATGGGCCGATTCCTTTGCGATGACGCGGTATCGGATGGGTGAAAGCACTTTCAATGCAGCCGCGCAATTCGCTAAGGTAATGCAGGGTGCTGCCGGTGCGTCATTCGGGTGGTGATGCCTAAATATTAGTCATCGGGCTTAATTTGTGGGCGAAATATGAAAATGACGACCAGATTGTTGACTGCCAGTCAAATGCGCGCGCTGGAAAAGATGGCCATGGACAGTGGCCGTGTCACCGGACAGGAGCTGATGGAACGCGCCGGGCGCGGCGTGGTGCAGGCCGTGTTCGACAGCTGGCCCGATCTGGCGGCCACCGATCACTGCGCGCTGGTGTTGTGCGGACCCGGCAACAATGGTGGCGACGGCTTTGTCGTCGCGCGTCTTCTGATACAGGCCGGCTGGCAGGTCGATCTGCTGTTTCTTGGGCGTGAGGACAGGTTGCCGCCTGACGCGCGGCTGAATCACGACCGCTGGTGCCAGATGGGCAAGGTCGAGGGTTTCTCGGCCAAACGCGCCGGCCAGCTGCTGGCCCGAGGCGCTGATCTGGTTGTTGACGGTTTTTTCGGCACCGGCCTCAAGCGCCCGATAGATGCGGGTCTGATTCCCCCCCTTGAGGATGATTTTCGGGGCAGGGTGGTTGCCATCGACATCCCCAGCGGTCTGTGCGCCGACAGCGGGCGCGCGCTTGGGGGCAGGGCGATAAGGGCCGATCTGACGGTGACCTTTCACGCACCCAGGCAGGGGCATTATCTGGCCGAGGGCCCCGGCCTGTGCGGCAGGTTGAGCGTGGCAGATATCGGCATCGGTTTTGCCGACGATCCTTCGCTCGGCGGCGCTGTGTCGACGGTCGATATCAGTGATGAAACCGTCAGGCGGCTGGGCAAGGCGGTTTCGCAGCACAAATACGCACATGGCCATGTGCTGGTTCTGGCAGGCCCGGCGGGCCGCGGCGGGGCCGCAAGGCTGGCAGCCCGTGGGGCATTGCGCATTGGTGCGGGGTTGGTCACGCTGGCCTGCCCGCCACAGGCGATGGCCGAAAATGCGGCCCAGCTGAACGCGATCATGCTGCGGCCGTATGCCGGCGCGCAGGATGTTGCCGCCCTGCTTGAGGATCGCCGCCTGAACGCAATTTGCCTTGGCCCCGGCCTGGGGCTTTCGGCCGAAACGCGCGAAACCGTATTGGCGGTGCTTGCGACCCGGCGGGCCTGCGTTCTGGACGCCGATGCGCTGAGCGTCTTTCGGGAAACCCCCGAGGATCTGTTCGAAGCGTTGCATGAAAAGGTCGTGGTGACACCCCATGCAGGCGAATTTGCCCGCCTGTTCCCGGAAATTTCCGCGCGCCTGAACGGCATGCCCGAAACCGGCCCCGCATATTCGCGAATCGACGCCGCGTCCGCGGCCGCGGCCCGTTGCGGCTGTGTGGTTCTGCTGAAAGGCCCCGATACGGTAATTGCGGCGCCAGATGGCAAGGTGCAGGTCAACGGCGCGGTGTACGAGCGCGCGGCGCCCTGGCTTGCAACAGCCGGCTCGGGCGATGTGCTTGCGGGCTTTGTTGCGGGCCTGCTGGCGCGCGGTTTCGGTGCGCATGAGGCCGCAGCCACGGCTGCCTGGTTGCATACGGAATGCGCCCGCGAATTCGGCCCCGGCCTGATTGCCGAAGACCTGCCCGAGGCCCTGCCCACAGTATTCAGGGCGCTCGGCACCACTTGACGGCGCAGAAAATTTACTCTCGATCACCGGCGGGTGCTCTGCTAGACAGCGCATCGGTTGCGGGTGTGGCGGAATTGGCAGACGCACCAGATTTAGGTTCTGGCGCCGCAAGGCGTGGGGGTTCAAGTCCCTCCACCCGCACCAGATTTGCGATCAATGCCCTGCTTGCCGGATCGCCGAGAGACTCCATTGACGGGGCAGCCCAAAGCCCGGATAACATCGCAAGGGCCCGCCGGTTTCCGGTCAGGCCAACGGATCCGGGCGCAGGCAGACGATGACCATCGAAACCGTAACAGGGTATCAGTTCCGGCCAGAGGATCTGGGCGTTGCCGACCGCACACCCGGCATCAGCGCCTTTCTGCGCACCCGGAACGGCGCCGATTTCGTCGAAGCGACAATCCGCAGTCACATGCCGTTCTATGACGAGATCGTTGCCGTCTATAACCAGTGCGAGGACAACACCGCCGAGATCCTTGGCCGGCTTTCCATGGAATTCGGCGGCAAGCTGCGCGTGTATCATTATGCTGATCGGGTGGTCCCGCTGGGGAGCCGCGAACACGCAAGCACGCCGGGTGATTCTCCGCACAGCATGGTGAACTATTCCAATTTCGCCCTCGCCCGCACACGCCATCAGATCGTGGTCAAGCTGGATGACGACCACCTTGCCATTCCGGCCGAGGTCTCGCGGGTCTGCCGCAGCTTTCGCGAGGGATCGGCCGACCTTTCGGTGTTGCACTGTTTTTCGGGTCTGAACATTGCCCGTTCCGCCGGGGGCGAGCTGGGAATTCCGGCTTTCGACCCGGTTTCGGGAAGCGGCGACATCGGGTATTTTCGCGTTGCCGAAGACACGTTCTTTTTCCATGACCGCCGGTTCGAGCGTTTCGGTCGCGGCAGGCTGCGGCGCAGTTTCGCGGGTTATCTGTACTGGCATCTGAAATATCTCAAGGCGGGGCAGGGGTTCCGCAATTACGAGCTGGACAGCAACCCCGACAGCCGGTTTGCACGCAAGCGGGCAAGGCTTGACCAGACGCGGATGCTCGGCCTGCCGGATGCGGTCAGGGAAATCAGGCCGCGCCTGCCCGCGCGTCTGTCGGCCCTGTTCAGCGACAAGAAGGCACTGAACTGCGCCCGCGATCTGGCAGCGGCAGAGGCCTTTTCCGATGCTTCCCTGGAACAGGCGCTTGATCGCCTCAGCCCCGGCTGGAGGCAGGTTCCCGGTCTTGCCGGGCCGGCGCGCTGAAACCGCTGGCGGTCCGGCCAGTATTCCCGGTTTCCTCTTGCACCATTGGCCCTGCGCCCTTAGAAGGGCCGCTGAATCCCCGGATCCCACGGTCCGGGGGCCGACCTTTTTTGCCATGAGGATACCATGCAGGTTACAGAAACCCTGAACGAAGGCCTGAAACGGGGCTACAACATCACCGTCACGGCGGCCGAGCTGGACGCCAAGGTCAACGCCAAGCTGGCCGAGGCCCAGCCCGAGGTCGAGATGAAGGGCTTTCGCAAGGGCAAGGTGCCCATGGCGCTGCTGAAAAAGCAGTTCGGCCCGCGCATCCTGGGCGAAGCGATGCAGGAAAGCATCGACGAAGCCATGCGCAAGCATTTCGAGGAAACCGGCGACCGTCCTGCCGTGCAGCCCGAGGTCAAGATGACCAACGAAGACTGGAAAGAGGGCGACGATATCGAGGTCTCGATGACCTACGAAACCCTGCCTGAAATTCCTGAAACCGATTTCCGCGAGATCAAGCTGGAAAAGCCGGTTGTTCCGGTCTCCGACGCCGATATTGACGAGGCGCTGGAAAACCTTGCCGCCTCGACCAACAATTTCGAGGATCGTGCCGAGGGCGAAGCTGCCGAATCCGGCGATCAGGTCGTGATCGATTTCGTCGGCAAGGTCGATGGCGAACCCTTCGAGGGCGGTGCCGCCGAAGACTATCCGCTGGTGCTTGGCTCCAACTCGTTCATTCCGGGTTTCGAAGATCAGCTGACCGGTGCCAAGGCCGGCGACAAGGTCGATGTCAAGGTGACCTTCCCGCAGGAATATGGTGCCGAGGATCTGGCCGGCAAGGACGCTGTTTTCGAATGCACCGTCAAGGCGGTCAAGGCGCCCAAGCCCTCGCCCGTCGATGACGAGCTGGCAAAACAGTTTGGTGTCGAGTCGCTTGAAGAGCTGCGCAAGCAGGTTGCAGAACGTCTTGAGGCCGAATATGGCGAGGCCGCCCGCACCGTGGTCAAGCGCCGCCTGATGGATGCGCTGGACGAGGCCGTCAAGTTCGACCTGCCGCCAAGCATGGTTGACGCCGAGGCCCGGCAGATTGCCCACCAGCTGTGGCACGAGGAAAACCCCGAAGTTCAGGACCACAACCATGACGAGGTCGAGGTCACGGACGAGCACCGCAAGCTGGCCGAACGCCGTGTGCGTCTGGGCCTGTTCCTGGCCGAGCTGGGCAGCAAGAACGAAATCGTCGTGACCGACGCCGAGATGCAGCAGGCCATCATGCGCCAGGCGCAGCAATATCCCGGCCAGGAGCGCGAGTTCTTCGAGTTCGTGCAACAGAACGAACAGGCCCTTCAGCAAATTCGCGCCCCCCTGTTTGAAGACAAGGTCGTGGACTACATCCTGGAACTCGCCGATGTGACCGAAAAAGAGGTCACCAAGGAAGAGCTGCAGAAAACCCTGGAAGATCTGAACGACGACTGATCCCTTTTCAGGAACATGTGTTGAGGGGCCGCGAATTGCGGCCCCTTTTCGTTTGTGCGCCACGGGCCGAAACTATTTTGCCAAACTCCGGATCAACCCGAATTTGCCCCTTCCATTTTCGAAATCCAGAGGCTATAGACCGGCCCACCAAGTCACTGATATGCGGTCGTGGCGGAATTGGTAGACGCGCAGCGTTGAGGTCGCTGTGGGGTAACTCCCGTGGAAGTTCGAGTCTTCTCGACCGCACCAGTCGCAGTTTTGGAAATGATACGATCAGGTATCCAATCCCTTCAAAACAACATGATACGCGGATTGTTCTAGGGGGCGTGTTTCCCGATCGGCGAAACTTCGTTTTCCGGATCGTAGTGCCTGCCAAGATCATGGCAGGGTAGTGTCTCGAAAGTGGTGGAAATTGATTTCGGGCACCTCCGGGCGGGTTGAGTTTTGCGCCGGTCAGGCGGCCTGGTCAAGGGTTTCGTCGGCGATGGGTTGAGACAGGGTTTCCCAGCCGTCGACCTTTCGCATGGTGATCTGCCCCGAGGCCATCAGTGCCCAGAGCAGCATCG
>JAUZRU010000037.1 GCA_030950185.1 Paracoccaceae bacterium
TGATGCTGAAAGCGAACGTGCGGTGCAGCAGGCGGTCGAGGCCATGGCGGCCGAGCGCACGACCCTGATCGTGGCACACAGGCTGGCCACGGTGAAAAAGGCCGACCGCATCATCGTGTTCGACAAGGGGCGCATCGTGGCGACCGGCACCCATGATGCGCTGGTGGCCGAGGGGGGGCTGTATGCCCGTCTGGCGCGCCTGCAATTCACCGAAGGAGCATCGGAAGCGGCGGAGTAACCTGCCCAAACCCCTCGGCAGGGGTTGACCTTTCGTCAACCCCACCTTCAACAGACTTGCGCCGGAACACCGTTTCGGTTCAATCTGTTTCGGCGCTGGCGCGCAGGATCTGCTGGGGAGGGCAAGATGTCGAAATTTGCTACGATTGACGACAAGCTGGCATTCGAAAACGAAATGCCTTTTGATGAACGCCAACCGGCGAAAACAATCTATCAATATGTAAAGCGCAGCGCCGACCGCTTTCCCGACAGGCCCGCATTGTCTTTCCAGATCACATCGGGGCCAAAGGACAAGGCCGAAACCCTGACCTGGGCCGAGCTGATGAGCAAGGTCACCCAGGCCGCCAACCTGTTCCGCCGCCTTGGTGTGGGCGAAAACGATGTTGTCGCCTATCTCATGCCCAACGCCAATGAAACCGCGATCACGTTGTTGGGTGGCGCGGTCGCCGGAATCGTCAACCCGGTCAACCCGTTGCTGGAGCCCGAACAGATCGGCGCGATCCTGCGGGAAACGGGCGCCAAGGTGCTGGTCACGCTGAAATCCTTTCCCAAGACCGACATCGCCCAGAAGGCGGCCGAGGCCGTCAGCCACGCACCCAACGTCAAGACGGTGCTGGAGGTCGATCTGCTGCGCTATCTGACCCCGCCGAAAAGCTGGATCGTGCCCCTGATCCGCCCCAAGCTTCAGGTAAGCCATCACGCCAAGGTGCTGGATTTCAACAAGGAACTGGGCAAGCAGCGCGCGGATGCGCTGGATTTTGCCGATGCCACGACTGACCGCGTAGCGGCCTATTTCCACACTGGCGGCACAACCGGCATGCCCAAGGTTGCCCAGCATCGCTATTCCGGCATGATCTATAACGGCTGGTGCGGCGAGGCACTGCTGATGGACCACAGCGACGTCGTCCTGTGCCCGTTGCCGCTGTTTCACGTCTTTGCCGCCTATCCCATTCTGATGGCAACGGTCGGGGCGGGCGGCCATATGGTGATGCCCACACCCGCAGGCTATCGCGGCGACGGGGTGTTCGACAATTTCTGGAAACTGGTCGAGCGCTGGAAGGCCAGCTTCATGGTGATGGTTCCCACGGCCGCCGCCGCCCTGATGCAGCGCGATGTCGATGCCGATGTCTCGACCCTCAAGACGGCATTTTGCGGCTCGGCCCCCATGCCGGTCGAGCTGTTCAACCGTTTCGAAAAGGCAACCGGCGTCACCATTCTGGAAGGTTACGGCATGACCGAGGCCACCTGCCTGATCTCGGTCAACCCATATGACGGCAAGAAAAAGATCGGATCGGTCGGGATCCCTTTCCCCTATACCGATGTCAAGATCCTCGACTGCGCCCCCGATGGCACCGTCAAGGCCGAGCGCGGCATTGACGAGGTGGGCGAGATCTGCATTTCCAACCCCGGCGTCTATCCCGGCCGCACCTATACCGAGGACGACAAGAACAAGGGCCTGTTCGCGTTGGAAAAATATCTGCGCAGCGGCGATCTGGGGCGGATCGATGGCGATGGCTATCTGTGGATCACGGGGCGCGCCAAGGATCTGATCATCCGCGGCGGCCACAATATCGACCCGGCCGAGATAGAAGAGGCCCTTGCCGCCCATCCCGACGTGGCCTTCGTGGGTGCCATTGGTCAGCCCGACAGGCATTCGGGCGAGGTGCCTTGTGCCTATGTCGAAATGGTCGAGGGCGCGACGGCAGACAGCGACGAACTGCTGAAATTTGCCAAGGAAAGGATCGGTGAAAAGGCGGCCGTGCCGAAATATCTGGAAATCATGGACGAGTTGCCCAAGACCGCAGTCGGCAAGATCTTCAAGCCTGACCTGCGCAGGATGGCCATTACCAGGGTGTTCAACGAAACCCTTGCTGCCGACGGTGTCGATGCCGAGGTGGCCGAGGTCGTGGAAGACAAGAAACGCGGGCTGGTTGCCCGCCTGCGCAACAAGGGCGGTGCGGATGACGCCGCCGTACAGGCAAGCCTGGGCGCGTTCATCACGCCCTGGGAATGGGCCGATTGACATCAACCTCTGACAGGAGATCTGGGACGTGACAGAACAGGCAATCGCGCGGGTCAAGGCCGCCAATTCCATCTGGGAAATGCTGAACGGGGCGGTCGAGGCCTATGGCGACACGATCGCTTTCGAGAATTTTCACAACAGCCTGAGCTTTGCCGATCTTGGCCGCTATGCGGATGCGCTTGCGGCCTATATGCAAAACGAGATGGGCATTGGAAAAGGGTCGAAGGTCGCGCTGATGTCGCCCAACGCGCTGGCGCATCCTGTTTCGACCATGGCGATTCACAAATGCGGTGCGGTGCAGGTATCGGTGAACCCGCTTTACACGCCCGACGAGCTGGAACACCAGCTCAACGATTCCGGGGCCGAGGCGATCATCATCTTTTCGGGCTCGACCCCTGCCTTTTCTGCCGTGCGTGACAAGGTGCCGGTGAAACAGGTGCTGGTGTTGCAGCTGGGTGATTGCGGGCAGAACCCGCTGCCGACTCCGCCCTTGCCCGATGATTTTGCGGATTACACCTTGCTGGCCGATGCCATGGACAAGGGCGCTGACATGGGCTTTGCGCCGGTCGAGGTGTCGCGCGATGACCTGGCCTTTCTGCAATACACCGGCGGCACGACAGGCCCGTCCAAGGGTGCGATGCTGACGCATGGAAATATCCTGTCCAATATCGAACAGACCTATGACATGGCGCGTGAGGTCATGGAGGAAGGCAACGAGGTGATGATCACCGCGCTGCCGCTGTATCACATCTTTGCGCTGACGGTGAATTTCCTGCTTTACGCGGCCTTTGGCGGCAAGAACATCCTGATCACCAACCCGCGCGACATGGACAGTTTCATCAAGACCATCAAGAATTCGGGCTTTACCCGTATCAACGGCGTCAACACGCTGTATGCCGGCATGATGCTGCATCCAGAATTCGGCGAGGTCGATTTCTCGCGCCTGAAATGGGCGGTGGGCGGCGGCACCGCCACAATGAAGGCGGTGTCGGACAAATGGCAAAGCTTTACCGGCAAGCCGATCCTCGAAGGCTATGGTCTGTCGGAAACCTCGCCCGTTCTGGCCATGTGCCCGCCGCACTGGACCGAATTCACCGGCACGATCGGCTATGCGGTCCCCAATACCGAAATCAAGCTGCTGGATGACGACGGCAACGAGGTGCCCGATGGCGAGCGCGGCGAGCTGTGCGCGCGTGGCCCGCAGGTCATGCCGGGCTATTACAACCGGCCCGATGCCACCCGCGACGCCTTTACCGAAGACGGGTTCTTCCGCACCGGCGACATCGCCATCAAGGATGAACAGGGCCGCCTGAAGATCGTTGACCGCAAGAAAGACATGGTGATCGTGTCCGGCTTCAACGTCTATCCGAACGACATCGAACAGGTCGCAACCCGCTGCCCCGGCGTGCAGGAATGTGCCTGCGTCGGTGTGCCGGACGAAAAGACCGGCGAGGCCGTCAAGCTGTTTGTTGTCAAGGAAAAGGGTTCGGACGTCACACCGGAAGACATCATCGCCTATTGCCGCGAACATCTGACGGCCTACAAGGTGCCGAAACAGATCGAGTTCATAGATGAGGTGCCGAAATCGGCTGTTGGCAAGGTTCTGCGGCGCGAATTGCGCAAATAGGCCCGGAATTCGCCGACCCAGCCGAAAGGAGCGCGCGCCTCGGGGGCAATGCGCTTGGCGTGCGGGGCGTTGGGTGGATTGGGTGTTTTATGCTTGAAATATTTGTCCCCGGCGCGGATTATGACGCGGCGGGGGATGGGGAATCGCCACTTTCCGGGGCGGGGGTCACTGCTCAATTTCGTGACGCAACGGAATTTTGTTGAAAATGGTGCAAAATAGTGCAAATTTCAGGGAAAACCGCCGGGAGATATGCCGAATAATGCACTAATATGGCATTTGAAAGCCGCCCGGACAAAGACAGAATGTCTGAATACCAACGGGAGGACTATCATGAAGAAAATACTTTCTGCGGCTCTTGTCGCTACAATGTTGACGACGCCCGCTGCCTGGGCGCGGGACGTCAAGATCGGTTTTGTCACCACGTTGACCACCGGCGCGGCGGTGATCGGCAACGACATCAAGAAAGCCGTTGATCTGGCGATGGAACATATCGGTGGCAAGATGGCCGGGCTGAATGTGCAGCTCATCTATGCCGATGACGGGTTCAAGCCGGAAACCGGCAAGCAGGCCACCGACAAGCTGGTCAAGCAGGACAATGTCGATTTCGTCGCCGGCTATGTCTGGAGCCACGTTCTGCTTGCCTCGCGCAAGTCGGTTCTGGATGCGGGCAAGTTCCTGATTTCCGCCAATGCCGGACCCAGCCCGATTGCGGGCAAGCTGTGCAACAGGAATTTCTTTTCAACCAGCTGGCAGAACGACCAGACCCCCATGGCCATGGGCGAGGTGCTGAACCAGAAGGGTGTGAAATCGCTTTACATCATTGCGCCGAACTATGCCGCCGGCAAGAACATGGTCGCGGGCGTCGAGCGCACCTTCAAGGGCAAGATCCTGGGCAAGGACATGACGACCTGGCCGACGCAGCTTGATTTCTCGGCCGAACTGGCCAAGGCCAAGGCTTCGGGCGCCGAGGCGCTGTTCATCTTCTACCCCGGCAAGGCTGGCGGCGCCTTCATCAAGCAGTACCAGCAAGCCGGCATGAAGGACGTCATGCCGCTTTACACGGTGTTCACGGTTGACGCGCTGAGCCTGCCCAAGCTGCAAAAGGCCGGGTTCACCGATATTCTGGGCTCGCAATTCACCCAGGAATGGGACCCGTCGCTTGATAACGCCCAGAACAAGCGTTTTGTTGCCGATTTCAAGGCCAAATATGGCAGCTATCCGTCGTTCTATGCGGCGCAGGCCTATGACGCGATCTTCCTGATCAAGTCGGCGGTCGAGGCCGTGAACGGCAATCTGGACGATATCGACGGCATGCGGGCCGCGATGAAGTCGGCCAGCTTCCCCTCGGTTCGGGGCAAGTTCACCTATGGCAACAACCACTTCCCGATCCAGAATTTCTATCTGCGCGAGGTGGTCAAGGATGCCGATGGCAACTGGACGACCAAGGTCGTCAAGACGGTTTACGAAAACAACCAGGATCCTTACGCAAGCCAGTGCCCGCTCAAGTAAGGGCTGGCTGAAATGAAACACGCGCGACCGGGTATTTCCGGTCGCGCGGCCCAGTCAACGCATGGATCATTGGCCTGTGGACACGACTCTTCTGTTCATCCAGATACTTAACGGCGTGCAGCTGGGATTGCTGCTTTTTCTGGTCGCCTCGGGGCTGACGCTGGTGTTCGGTATCCTGGATTTCGTCAACCTCGCGCATGGTTCCATCTACATGCTTGGGGCCTTCATCTGCGCATCTCTGACATTTCTGGTGGGCAATTTCCTGATTGCCGTGCTGCTGGCGGTGCCGATTACCGGGGTGATCGGATATCTGATCGAGCGGGTGCTGATAAGGCAGCTCTATGCGCGCAGCCATCTTGATCATGTTCTGGCGACATTCGGCCTGATTCTGGTGATCGACACCACGGTTCAGATCATCTGGGGGCCGGCAGGAATATCCGTGCCCCTTCCGGACTGGCTCAACGGCCAGACCGAGCTGTTTGCCGGCGTTGTCGTGCCCACATTTCGGCTGATCATCATTGCGGCCGGGCTGGCGGTTGCGGCCGGGCTGTTCTGGCTTGTGAACTATACGCGCCTTGGCATGCTGATCCGGGCCGGCGCCAGCAACAGCACGATGGTTTCGGCGCTGGGCGTCGATATCAAGACCCTGTTCAGCCTTGTCTTTGCGCTTGGCGCGATGCTGGCCGGGCTGGCGGGCATGCTGATCTCGCCCATTACCGAGGCCTCGATCAACATGGGGGGCGAGGTCATCATCACCGCCTTTGTCGTCATCATCATCGGGGGGATTGGTTCCATGAAGGGGGCTTTTGTCGCGGCCATTCTGGTGGGGCTGATCGACACGCTGGGGCGGTCGTTCCTGGATGACGTGTTCGCGCTGTTCATGTCGCAGAACGCGGCCGAAACCGCGGCACCGGCCATTTCCGCGATGCTGATCTATATCCTCATGGCCGTGATCCTTGCCTTGCGTCCGCAGGGCCTGTTCCCACCGAAGGTGCGCTGATGAAATCCCTGGACCGAACCGGCTGGATCACTGTTGGCGTCATGCTGTTGCTGGGTGTGCTGCCGCCGTTCTTTTACTGGATCGGCAATGAATTCTATCTGCTGCTGGCCACGCGCCTGGTCATTCTGGCGATAGCCGCCGTCAGCCTGAACCTGATCCTTGGTTACGGGGGCATGGCCAGTTTCGGCCATGCGGCATTTGTCGGGATCGGCGCCTATGCGATGGGCATTCCGGTCTATCACGAATTCTATGGCGGTTTTTCCGCGGCGGCCTCGACCAACGGTCTGTTTCAGCTGGCGCTGTCGGTCGGCCTGTCGGCACTGTTTGCCCTGATAACCGGCGCGATCAGCCTGCGCACCAGGGGGGTCTATTTCATCATGATCACCATGGCATTTGCGCAGATGGTGTTCTACCTGTTCCAGTCGCTTGACGAATATGGCGGCGATGACGGTCTGGTGATCGAGATGCGGTCCGAGCTGCCCTGGATCAATCTCGACCACCCGTTGCAGATGTATCTGCTGTCCTTCGTGTCGCTGGTCGTGGCGATGGGGGTGGTTCACATGATCGTCAATTCGCGGTTCGGCATGGTCTTGCGGGGTGCCAAGGGCAATGACGAACGCCTGGTCACGCTGGGGTTCAATACCTATCTGTATCGCCTGACGGCCTATGTGATCGCCGGGGCGATCTGCGGTTTTGCCGGTTGGCTGACGGCCAATTTCTCGACCTTCGTTTCGCCTTCCATGATGGGATGGGGCCGCTCTGGCGAATTGATGTTCATGGTCATCCTTGGTGGCGCGGCAACTGCGTTGGGCCCTGTATTGGGGGCCGCCGCGTTCATCCTGATCGAAGAGATCCTGTCAAGCTTCACCGTCTATTGGCATCTGCCTTTCGGTCTGATGCTGATCGGTGTCGTGCTGTTTGCCCGTGGCGGGCTGCTGGGCATGTTGCAGGGCAGGGGGCGCGGGAAATGAGCATGCTTCTGGAAATACGCGACCTGAAGAAAGGCTTTGGCGGGGTAACGGCAACCGATGGCGTCAACCTGTCACTGACGCAGGGAGAGCTGCACGCGATCATCGGGCCGAACGGGGCGGGCAAGACCACGCTGATTTCACAGCTTTCCGGCGCCTTGCGCCCCGACGCCGGGGTGATCCTGTTCAAGGGGGGCGACATCACGCGCCGGCCCGCCCATAAGCGCGCCCGGCTGGGGATCACTCGGTCGTTCCAGATCACCTCGCTGGTGATGGAGATGAGTGTGCTCGACAATGTCGCGCTGGCTGTGCAGGCCTGCGATGGCCATTCCTTCCGTTTTGTCAAACCGGCCCGCAAGATTTCGCATCTGCGCGAGCGCGCGCAAGAGGTGCTGGCGCAGGTGGGGCTGGCCGATCGCGCCGCGTTGCCTGCGGTCGAGCTCAGCCATGGCGAGCACCGGCAGCTTGAAATCGCGGTCGCGCTGGCGACCGGGGCCGAACTGATGCTGCTGGACGAGCCGATGGCCGGGCTGGGGGGCGAGGATTCCGCCCGGATGATCGACTTTCTCAAGGGGCTGAAGGGCGAGCGTACCATCCTCTTGATCGAACATGACATGGATGCGGTCTTTGCGCTGGCCGACCGCATTTCGGTGCTGGTCTATGGGCGCATCATTGCCACCGGCAGCCCCGACGAGATCAGGGGCAACGCCGAAGTGCGCCATGCCTATCTGGGCGAGGAATAGCCGATGCTGAAGATTTCCGCCCTTACCACCCATTACGGATCAAGCCAGGCGCTGTTCGGGGTCGATCTTGAATTCGGCACGGGCCAGGTCGCCACCCTGCTGGGGCGCAACGGCATGGGCAAGACGACCACGATCCATTCGATCATGGGGATTGCCCCGCCCTCGGGGGGCTCGATCACCTTTGACGGGGTCGAACTGGTGGGCATGCCCAGCTTTCGCATCGCCAATCTGGGAATCGGGCTGGTCCCCGAGGGGCGGCAGATCTTTCCCAATCTGAGCCTGCGTGAAAACCTGATCGCGACCGCCAGCAATCACCTTCGCCTGCCCGACCCCTGGACGGTGGAAAAGGTGTACGAGCTGTTCCCCGAACTGGCCACGCGCGAGCGTTCCATGGGCAATCTTCTGTCGGGTGGCGAACAGCAGATGCTGGCCATCGGCCGCGCATTGATGACCAATCCGCGGCTGTTGATTCTGGACGAGGCCACCGAGGGGCTGGCCCCGCTCGTGCGGCAAAAGATCTGGGCGGCGCTGAACCGTATCAAGGGGCAGAACATGTCGATTCTGGTGGTGGACAAGAATCTGTCGGACCTGCTGAAGATCGCCGATCGCAATTTCATCATCGAGCGGGGCAAGGTGGTGTGGCGGGGAACATCAGACGAGTTGCGCAAGGACCGTGATGCACTGCAACGGTATCTGGGGGTGTGACCGGGTGGCCGCAAGCGGGGATGCGGGGATGCGGGCGGAAAGGCCGGGATGAGTATTTGAGCAAAGAAGAAGGGGGCTGTCATGTCCAGGGCCGAATTTCTTGAACTGATTGCCGATATCGTCGGGGTGATTGGCGAGGACGATCTGGATGACGCGCTTGAACGCAAGCTGAATGACAATTTCCCTGCCGATGGGGCGGTGTTCCGGCGCCTGAAGGAGCTGTGCGCCGAGGGCGCGCGCGATGGCTGGCTGATGGAGCGCGAGGCGGGCGGTATCAGCTTTGGCCGTGCGGTCAGGCCTGGGGCCGAGGCCGGGCACTTCAGTGTCGATGTGGTGCGCATGCAGGATGTCGTGGGGCCCCATCACATTCACACCACGGGCGAGATCGGGGCGGTCATGGCGTTGGAAGGCACGCCGCGCTTCGACCGCTGGGGCGAGGGGTGGTATGTTTATCCGCCGGGCTCGGCCCATCATCCGACGGTCAGCGGGGGCGCGGCCTATGTGCTGTATCTGCTGCCGGACGGGGCGATCGAATTCACGGGAAAATAGGTCTGGGCAAGGCCGGATTCGGGAGGTTTGGAAAGATGAGTGACAAAAATGGTAATGCCGCACTGTTTTTCGTTGAAAGACACCGGCAGACGCGCGCCGACAAGCCGGCCTTTGTCGAGGGCATCGAAGGCGGGCGCAGCCTGAGCTATGGCGAACTGGCAGAACAGTCCGACCGTATGGCCGATCTGCTGGCCCGCCATGACATCCGCCGCGAGGAACGCGTGGCCATGCTGGTGCTGGATGTCATCGAGTTTCCGATCATCTTCTGGGGAAGCATCAAGGCAGGTATCGTGCCGGTGGCCCTGAACACGCTGCTGGCAACCGACGTCTATGCCGCCATCCTGAACGATTGCCGGGCGCGTGCATTGTTCGTTTCCGAGGCCCTGCTGCCGGTGGTCGAGCCCGCGCTGGCGGGCAATCCCTGGGTTGAGAAGGTCTTTGTCCTGGGCGGCGATGCGGGCGCGCATCTGGCGTTTTCGGACGAACTCGCCGCCAGCCAGCCGCGGCCACTGGTCGAGGCCAGCGCGGACGAGACGGCGTTCTGGCTGTATTCCTCGGGCTCGACCGGGGTGCCCAAGGGGGTGCGGCATGTGCATTCGGCGCTACAGGCCACCGCCGATACCTATGGCGCGCGGGTGCTGGGCATTGAAGAGGGCGACACCATCTTTTCGGCGGCCAAGCTGTTCTTTGCCTATGGGCTGGGCAATGGCATGACCTTTCCCATGTCGGTGGGGGCCACGGCGGTGCTGTATCCGGCGCGCCCCACGCCCGAGGCCATGTTCGAGGTGATTGCGCGCACCCGCCCGACGATATTTTGCGGCGTGCCGACGCTTTATGGGGCCATGTGCGCGGCGATGGGGGATGATCCCTTTGCGGGGGCTGAAGGGATCCGGCGGTCGATTTCGGCGGGCGAGGCATTGCCGGCCGAGATCGGCCGCCACTGGCGCAAGGTGGTGGGCAGCGATATCCTCGATGGGGTGGGCTCTACCGAGATGCTGCATATCTTTCTGTCCAACGCGCCGGGGGATGTGGAATATGGCACATCGGGCATTGCGGTTCCCGGCTATCAGCTCCGGCTGGTGAATGAGGCCGGCGACGAGGTGGCCGCGGGCGAGATTGGCGAGCTGCTGGTCAACGGGCCATCTGCCGCCGACGGATACTGGAACAAGCGCGAGAAAAGCCGTGCCACATTCGAAGGTGTCTGGACCCGCACCGGAGACAAGTATGAGCAGCGCGAAGATGGCCGGCTGATCTATTGCGGGCGGACCGACGACATGTTCAAGGTCAGCGGCATATGGGTGTCGCCGTTCGAGGTGGAACAGGCGCTGATCGCGCATCCCAGCGTGCTTGAGGCCGCGGTTGTTGCGCATCCGGATGCCGAGGGGCTGGACAAGCCCAAGGCCTTTGTCGTGCTCAAGGACGGTGCCCGCGCCGAGGGGCTGGCCGACGCGTTGAAGGATCTGGTCAAGGAAAAGATCGGCAAGTGGAAATATCCGCGCTGGGTCGAGGTGGTTGACGAGTTGCCCAAGACGGCGACAGGCAAGATCCAGCGTTTCAAGCTGCGGGGATAGGGGCGCCCGGTGCCTCTGTCGGATTCGAGTATTTGGGCAAAGAAGAAGGGATCTTGCGCGACATGATCGACTGGGCTGATGAAGGGCGGCAATGGCTGGAGGTCGGCGGCAAGCGGTTTGAGGCGCGCTGTTGGGGGCCGGGGCCCGCGCAGGCGCCGACGATCGTCTTGTTGCACGAGGGGCTGGGCTGCATCAGCCTGTGGCGCGATTTTCCGCAGGCGTTGGCGCGGGCAACGGGCTGTGGGGTGCTTGCCTGCAGCCGCGCGGGCTATGGGCAGTCGGATCCGTCGCCCTTGCCCTGGCCGCTTGATTACATGACGCGCGAGGCGCTGGACGTGTTGCCCCATGTCCTGGATCAGGCGGGGCTGAAACAGGTCGTGCTGCTGGGCCATAGCGACGGGGCCTCGATTGCCGCGATATATGCGGGACAGCGCCAGGACGACCGGCTGCGGGGGCTGGTTCTGATGGCGCCGCATTTCTTTGCCGAGGATGTCGGGCTGGCCGAGATCGCGCGGGCGCTGGAGGCGTGGAAGGAAACCGATCTGCGCGACCGTCTGGCACGCCACCATCGCGACCCGGACAACGCCTTTCTGGGCTGGAACGGCGCCTGGCTGGCCCCGGATTTCCGCGACTGGAACATCGAGGATGTGATCGACGGCATCACCGTGCCGGTTCTGGCGATACAGGGGCTGGACGACCAATATGGCACGCTGGCCCAGATCGAGGCCCTGCGCGCGCGCCTCAAGACCCCACCGGATGTGCGCCTGTTGAAGGATTGCCGCCATTCCCCCTATCTCGACCAGCCCGATGCCAGTGTCGAGGCGGTGGCGGGATTCGTCGCAAGGGTGATTGGGGGTATGCATAATAATGCATAATTTCGGACAAATATCGGAACTATCTTGCAAATACGCCCCGAAATGCAGGATTGACTATGTAATATACTGCACGATAGAGTGGTGGGCGAACAGGATGGACAAGGAAAATTCGTGAAATGGCCAAGGTGATCGATTTTCAGACCGACCCGGCGCGCTATCGGCATTGGCGCGTCGAACATGACGGCCCTGTTGCCCATGTCTATATGGATGTGGATGAAAAGGGCGGCCTTTTCGAGGGCTATGACCTCAAGCTGAATTCATATGACCTTGGCGTCGATATCGAGCTGGCCGACATCATCCAGCGCATGCGTTTCGAACATCCCGAGGTGGGTTGCGTGGTGCTGCGCTCGGGCAAGGACAATGTGTTTTGTGCCGGCGCCAATATCCGCATGCTGGCGGGCGCAGAACATGCCCACAAGGTGAATTTCTGCAAGTTCACCAACGAAACCCGCAACACATTTGAAGCCGCGGGCGAGGATTCGGGCCAAAGCTGGATCGCCGCGATCAAGGGTTCCTGCGCGGGCGGCGGATACGAGCTGGCGCTGGCCTGCGATTACATCATGCTGACCGATGACGGGGCCTCGAACGTCGCGCTGCCCGAGGTGCCCCTGCTGGCGGTGCTGCCGGGCACGGGCGGGCTGACGCGTATCACCGACAAGCGCAAGCTGCGGCGTGATCGCGCCGATGTGTTCTGCTCGCTGGAAGAGGGGATCAAGGGGAATCGGGCGCGGGTCTGGAACCTGGTGGACGAGGTGGTGCCGAACGCGCGCTTTGACGAGGTGGTGGCGGAACGCGCCCGCGAGATTGCCGCGCGTAACAGCCGACCCGAGAACGCGCAGGGGATCAGCCTGACCCCGCTGCGGCGGCAATTTGCCGAAGATGGCTCGATTTCCTATTCGCTGGTCGATGTGGCGCTGGATCGCGGGGCGGGGGTTGCGACGATCGCCCTTTCGGGGCCCGACATGGATGCGCCGGCAGATGCCGCCGCGCTGCACGAACAGGGGGCGGAAAACTGGATGCTGCGCCTTGCGCGCGAGCTGGATGACGCGATTCTGCATCTGCGTTTCAACGAGCTGGAAATCGGTGTGCTGGTGTTCAAGACGGCGGGTGATCCGGCCGCCGTGCAGGCGCAAGAGGCGGCGCTGCTGGCGCTGGAGGATGACTGGCTGGCGCGCGAGATATTGCTGTACTGGAAACGTCTGCTGAAACGCATCGACATGACCTCGCGTTCGCTGGTGGCGCTGGTCGAGCCGGGGTCGTGCTTTGCCGGAACCCTGGCCGAGATCCTGTTTGCCGTCGATCGCAGCTATATGGCCGAGGGCGAATTCGAGGGCGACAACCGCCCCATCGCCACCATCACCCTGACGGATGTGAATTTCGGCCGCTACCCCATGGGCAATGGCCTGACGCGGCTGCAAACCCGTTTCCTGGGCACGCCCGAGGCGGTTGATGCGGCGCGCGCGCGCATGAACGAGGCGCTCGAGGCCGCGGTTGCCGATGATCTGGGCCTTGTTACCTATGCCTTTGACGATATCGACTGGGAGGACGAGATCCGCGTGTTCCTGGAAGAACGCGCATCCTTCAGCCCGGATGCCCTGACGGGGATGGAGGCCAATCTGCGCTTTGCCGGCCCCGAGACGATGGAAACCCGAATCTTCGGCCGCCTGACCGCCTGGCAGAACTGGATCTTTCAGCGCCCCAACGCGGTTGGCGAAAATGGCGCACTCAGGCGTTACGGCACGGGCCGGCGCGGTGAATATGACAGGCGCCGCGTCTGACGGCCGCCACAGGAGGAAAACATGTCCGATACGATCAATGTCAGCTATGACACGCAAATCCCCAACAATGTGGGCCTGTCCAGCGACCGCCGCGTTCTGAAGGCGCTGGAAAAATGGCATCCCGGCTATCTTGACTGGTGGAAGGGGCAGGGGCCGGACGGGTTTCAGGAAAGCCTTGTCTATCTGCGCACCGCGGTCAGCGTCGATCCCAAGGGTTGGGCGAAATTCGACTATGTGCGCATGCCCGAATATCGCTGGGGCATCCTGCTGGCCCCGCAGGTCGAGGGGCGCATCATCCCCTGTGGCGAACATTACGGCGAACCCGCCTGGCAGGAGGTGCCCGGCGAATACCGGTCCATGCTGCGCCGCCTGGTGGTGATCCAGGGCGATACCGAGCCCGCCAGCGTTGAACAACAGCGCTTTCTGGGCAAGACCGCGCCCAGCCTGTATGACATGCGCAACCTGTTTCAGGTGAATGTGGAAGAGGCCCGCCACCTGTGGGCGATGGTTTATATCCTGCAGAAATATTTCGGCCGCGACGGCCGCGAGGAAAGCGCCGAGCTGTTGCAGCGGCGCTCGGGCTCGGACGAAAAGCCGCGCATGCTGGGCGCCTTCAACGAGGAAACGCCCGATTGGCTGTCGTTCTTCATGTTTACCTATTTCACCGACCGCGACGGCAAGATGCAGCTGGAAAGCCTGGCGCAGTCGGGGTTCGATCCGCTGTCGCGCACCTGCCGTTTCATGCTGACGGAAGAGGCCCATCACATGTTTGTCGGTGAAACCGGCGTCGGGCGGACGATCCAGAAGACCTGCGAGCGCATGCGCGAGGCGGGCATTGACGACCCGACCGATATCGGGCGCGTGCGCGACCTGGGTGTGATCGATCTGCCGACCATTCAGAAAAAGCTGAACCTGCATTACACGCTGTCGCTGGATCTGTTCGGCTCCGAGGTTTCGACCAATGCCGCCAATGCCTTTAACGCGGGCATCAAGGGGCGTTATCGCGAGAACAAGATCGACGATGATCACCGGCTGCAAGATGCCACCTATCCGGTTTCGGAATTCACCGACGGCAAGATTGTGGTGAAAGAGGTGCCGGCGCTGACCGCCATCAACATGCGACTGCGCGACGATTACAGCCGCGACGCGCTGGGCGGGGTCAAGCGCTGGAACGCGATCATCAGGAAACACGGTTTCGATTTCGAGCTGACCCTGCCGCATGAGGGCTTTCACCGGCAGATTGGCACCTATACGGGCGCGCCGATCACCCCCGAGGGCGAGGTCATCACCCCCGAAGAATGGGCCGCGCGCCGCGATGAATGGCTGCCGTCGAAAGAGGATGGCGATTTCATCGCGTCGCTGATGAAACCCTGCTGGGAGGCGGGCAAATATGCCGGCTGGATCGCGCCGCCGCGTGTGGGGATCGACAACAAGCCGGGCGATTTCGAATATGTGCAGCTGCACATGGCCTGAGGCCGCGCGCGCGGCGGCCACTGGCGCGAGATGAGTATTTCTGCAAAGAAGAAGCAGGGGGTATCGTGCCCCCTGCGGCCGGTCGCGAGTGGCAGGCAATAGTGGAGGGTCGGGTGAACAAACCCCTCAAGCAACATCTGATAGACCCGGAAATCTGTATCCGGTGCCATGCCTGTGTCGAGGCCTGCCCGAAGGATGCGATCACCTTCAATGACGACAATGTGGTGGTGGATGCCGCGATCTGCGACGGGCAGATGGCCTGTATCGGGCCGTGCCCGACCGGCGCGATCGACAACTGGCGGGTGGTGGCGACGCCCTACAGCCTTGAAGAACAGCTTGAATGGATGGAACTGCCCGAGCAGCAGGAGATTGCCGCGGGCGAGGGCGAGGCCGACAGCGAGGCGCTGGACGATGCCATTGCGACGCTGCTGGCCGAGGCGCACAAGGGCGCTGGCGGTGTGGCCCGCGCGCCGGCCTCGGCAGCAAAGCCGACGGTCAATCTGCATGGGCTGGAAAACCCGCTGAAGGTGCGGGTGCAGGGCAATTTCCGTCTGACAGCCGCAGCAAGCGACAATGACGTGCGCCATATCATCCTTGATCTTGGCCCCGGCCATTTTCCGATACTGGAAGGCCAGACCATCGGCATCATCCCGCCGGGCGAGGATGCGCAGGGACGGGCGCATCTGCCGCGGCTTTATTCCGTTTCCAGCCCCCGCGACGGTGAACGCCCCAGCACCAACAACCTGTCGCTGACGGTCAAGCGGGTGCAGGGGGGGGTATGTTCGAATTATGTGTGCGACCTTGGCCGCGGCGACGAGGTGCTGGTGACCGGGCCTTACGGGTCGACCTTTCTGTTGCCTGATGACCCCGAGGCCCGGCTGGTGATGATCTGCACCGGCACCGGCAGCGCGCCGTTTCGTGCCTTTACCATGCGCCGGCAGCGCGTGATGCCCACGGTAAATGGCCGGATGAAGCTGTTTTTCGGCGCGCGCAGCCCGGATTCGCTGCCCTATTTCGGGCCGCTGGGCAAAGTGCCGCAGGAATTTCTGGAAAAGCATTTCGCCTTTTCCCGCGTGGATGGCAAGGACAAGACCTATGTGCAGGATCGCCTGCGCCAGGATGGCGAGGCGCTGGCAATGATGCTGACTGACGCGCGCACCCACATATATTTGTGTGGCCTCAAGGCGATGGAGGCGGGCGTGGAAGAGGCGTTCAACGATATTGCGCGTGCATCCGGCCTGAACTGGGCCGAGATCCGCGCACGCCTGCGCGAGGAAGGGCGCTATCATGTCGAAACCTACTGAACAGAGCGCGCCCCGCAAACGATTCCGCCATGTCATGCGCGTCGGCTGGGCCGATTGCGACCCCGCGCGCATCGCGTTTACCGGACGCATCCCCTATTGGGCGCTTGAGGCGATCGATGCCTGGTGGGAAGAATGCGTCGGGCTGGACTGGTACGAGCTGAATGTCGATCGCGGCTTTGGCACGCCTTTTGTGCATATGAGCCTGAATTTCCGTTCGCCCGTCACCCCGCGGCATGCGCTGGAATGCGAGGTGCGGCTGCTGGCGCTGGGCAACAGTTCGATCCGGCACTGGGTGGCCGGGCGGCAGGACGGGGTGCTGTGTTTCGAGGGCGAATTCGTGTCGGTTTTCGTGGAATCGCAAACCCTGAAATCGCGTCGCCCGCCAGCGGATTTGCTGGAAATCCTTGAATCCCTTTGATGCCTGTGCGGGCTGTATGCACTATTGTGCCTAAGCACCATGTGCATTATATTTCCGGAAAGCGGCAGGAAAGGGCAGTGATGAGCGAAATCGTGACCTTTGGCGGGCAAGTCACGGCAGCTGATCGTGGCGAACAGCCGGATGAAACTGCCACTGCCGCATTTCTGAAAATGGTGGGCGAAAGGGTGCGTGCAGCGCGTGCGCGCAAGGGGTTGTCGCGCCGTGTCCTGTCGGAAATTTCAGGCGTATCGCCGCGCTATCTGGCCCAGCTTGAAAGCGGGCAGGGGAATATCTCTATCGCGCTGTTGCTGAAAATCGCGCAGGCACTGGATTTCAGTGTCGAATGGCTGGTGTCGCGCGATGACCCGTGGAGTTCGGAAACCGCCATGGCGCGGTTTCTGTTCAGCAATGCAACCAGCGACCAGCGCCGCCGCGTGCTGGAGATCCTCGAGGCCGAATCCCCCACCGCCACCCGCGCGGGCCGTATTGCGTTGACCGGGCTGCGGGGGGCGGGAAAATCGACGCTTGGGCGTCTGGCCGCGGCCGAGCTGGGCTTGCCCTTTGTTGAACTGAACGAGGAAATCGAGTCGGCTAGCGGCATGCCGGTGAACGAGGTCTTTTCGCTATACGGTCAGGACGGCTATCGGCGGCTGGAGCGCCAGGCGTTGGAGCGGATCGTGGCGACGCATGAAAACCTGATCCTGGCGGTTGCCGGCGGCATCGTGTCGGAACCGGAAACCTACAACTATTTCCTGCGCCATTTTTCGGCAATCTGGCTGAAGGCCCGGCCCGAGGAACACATGGCCAGGGTGCGGGGGCAGGGGGATGAGCGCCCGATGATCGGCAACCCCGACGCGATGGCCGATCTCAAACGCATCCTGTCCAGCCGCGAGGCGCTGTATGCTCGGGCAGCGGCGCAGATAGATACCTCGGGCACGACACAGGCAGAAAGCCTGCAAGCCCTGCTGGATGTAAT
>JAUZRU010000038.1 GCA_030950185.1 Paracoccaceae bacterium
TGTGCCCGCCTTTTTTCTTGTGTCAACGTGCAGATTTTCAGATCTCGGGCAGCCGTTTCTTGTGCTTTTCGAATGTCTTGCGGATGACGCTTTCACAATAGGCGGCCAGCGCCTTGCGGTCGGAAAAGTCGTTGACGCGCACGGGGTCGTGGAAAACGATCTCGACATGGCCGTTGTGGCGCGCGGTCAGAACCATCATGAAATGGGGCGCAAATTCCATGTCTCCCCACCAGCCATACAGGCGGGGATCGGCCCCGGCCGGGGCGTGATAGATCACGGTCGCCGGCTGGATCCACAGCTTGTCGGCGAGGTCGGGTTCGAAAAAGGCAGCAAACAGGGTGGATTTGAACTTGAGGATCCGGCAGGCGTCGGTGCTGGTTCCTTCGGGAAAGAACAGCAGCGGATCATCGGCCAGCAGGCGCTGGTGAAAAATCTCTTTCTGCTGCTTTGCATGGGATGACTTGCGTTCGATGAAGATCGTCCCCGTGGCCTGTGCAATGAAACCGATCAACGGCCATTTGCGCACTTCGGCCTTGGAGACGAAACAGATGCGCGCCGCGGCGCTGAGGGTGAAGATATCCAGCCAGGAGGCATGGTTTGCCACGATCGCACCGCTGTGATGCATGGGCTTGCCGACAACCTTCAGGCCCATGCCCATGAAAAACAGTGAAATCCGGCTGGCCAGTTGCACGATTCGGGGCGATAGCGCACGTTTGCCCAGGGGGCGCTCGATCAGGCGGGCGAGCAGCAGCACGACCAGAAGGCTGTAGATGGTGATCGCAATGGCCAGAAAACGTGCAACGCCAAGGGAAAACCCGACGACCCCCGCGCGCGGCGGCGTCGGTGGGGGTATATCGGCCCAGCTCGTGGTCATCCCCGCCCCCCGGCGCGGCGGGTATAGGCCTGCTTGTGGCGGGATGACATGCGCGCGGTATCCATCATCAGGCAGACATCGGTGGTGTTGAAATCATGGTCGATGAATGCGCCATCGCCGATGAACCCGCCAAGGCGCAGATAGGCCTTGATCAGGGCAGGGGTCTGGGCCATCGCCCGCACCCGGTCGATTTTGTCGGCGGGGATCAGGTCAAGCGGTTGATAATATTCTTCTCTTACCCTTACCCGCATGTCGGGCGGGGCAAGGTGGTTCTGCCACAGATAGGACAGCGACTCGGCGATATGCTGCGGATCGGTCCCGTGATAGGAGGCAACCCCGAACATGACCTCTATTTCATGGCGCAGCACATATTCGGCCAATGCGTTCCACAGCAGATACATGGCCACCCCGCCGCGGTGTTCGGCATCGACGCAGGAACGCCCAAGTTCCAGCAGGCGCCGCCCTGATTCGAGCAGCGGTGTCAGGTCATATTCATGGGCCGAATAGAACCCCGGCCCGGCAAGGGCGACATCCGAGCGCAGCAGCCGATAGACCCCCACCACATGATCTAGGTTTGCCGGGTCGCGGCGCGTGTCGATCAGCAGCAGGTGGTCATAGACCGAATCGAAATCATCATGTTCGATTCTGTTTACATGATCGACGGTCGGGCCATGGGCACCAAGTTCCTCGACGAAAACCCTGTAGCGCAGACGCTGGGCCGCAATCAGCTCGTCATCGGTTTCGGCGAGCTTGATCTGGAAATGTCGTGCCTGGGAGTGCAGATCTCTGGCCATCCTGGATGGTCACCGCCGATAAATTGAAACTCGTCAATGTTTATGGTTTTGGGGGCCGGTTGGCAACTGAAAGCTGGTTATCCTGGAATATGTTGCAATGCGCTATATGCGGGAATAACATGTCACAAACACATCCTAAGATTGTGATTCGACATGATATTCAAGCGTAACAACAGCGGAATTTATCGTCACCTTGCCGGCATGTTCGAAATTCACGGTGATACGTGTCCCGATGACGGATTGAACCTGCCCGACCCCCCAATCCCTCTGCCCGGGGTGGATGACCAGATCGCCGGGTTCAAAGCTGTTCACGCTGTCTTGCATGTCTTTCGTCCTGTGGGTGGCGCATGCCGGGCGGGTGGGGGCGCGCCATGACGGTTATGCGCCAGCCCCGCCTGACAGAGCTGGTCAGCTCGCGGATCTGCCACGACCTGATAAGCCCTCTGGGTGCGGTAAGCAACGGGCTTGAACTGTTGCAGATGCGCGAGGGGGCGTCGTCACCCGAACTGGACCTGGCCCTTCAGGCAATCGCCGCTGCAAATGCACGGGTCCGGTTTTTCAGGATCTGCTTCGGAGTTTCCGGCAATGATGCACAGATTGCGCGTTCCGAGGTGGTTGGCATCCTGAATGACCAATTTGCCGAATCCCGCATCAACATTGTCTGGGAATCGGAAAGATCGGTTGCGCGGGCATCGGCGCAGCTGGCCTTTCTGGCGATCATGTGCCTTGAACGGGCATTGCCCCAGGGCGGCGTGATCGAGGTCGTGCAAAACGGCAGGGGGTGGATATGGCAGGGACAAGGGCCCATGTTGCGTCCGTCGCCCGGCGAATGGGCCGTGCTGGAGGGGCAGCCACTGGAGGCCCCGACACCGGCGACGGTTTCCTTTGTGCTGCTGCACGAACTGACCCGCTGGCACCGCCCCGGCCTGTCGGTCGGAATGGGCGATGACGGTATCAGGATGTGCCTGTAGGGATCAGAGTTCCCGCAGATCCCGCCTGAACCGGCGCATGTTTTCGGCATACCCTTCGGCCGATTTGCGCAGCATCGCGATGGTCTGCTCGTCCAGCTGCCGCACCACCTTTCCCGGCGCCCCGACCACCAGCGAGCCGGGCGGAATCTCCTTGCCCTCGGTCACCAGCGCGCCGGCGCCGATCAGGCAGTTGTCGCCGATGCGCGCGCCGTTCAGCACGGTCGCGTTCATGCCGATCAGGCAGTTGTCGCCGATGGTACAGCCATGCAGCATGGCCTTGTGCCCCACCGTGCAGCCACACCCGATGGTCAGCGGAAAGCCCATGTCTGTATGTAGCACGCAGTGATCCTGGATATTGGTGTCGTCCCCGATCACCAGCGGCTCGTTATCGCCGCGCAGGGTGGCGTTGAACCAGATTCCCACGCCGCTGCCCACCACGACATCGCCGATCAGATGCGCCCCCGGTGCAACCCAGTAATCGCCGCTGTCGGGCAGTTTCGGCTGGCGGTCGCCAAGACGGTAAAGCGTCATTTTATCAATTCCTCGTATTCTGCGTTCAGGCGGCGGACATGTTCCACCAGATCGGGGCGGCGGATGCGTTTCAGGCGCTCGGCGGTCAGGATGGCGCGCAGCTTGGCCTCGGTTTCGTCCAGATCATCATTGATCAGCACATAGTCATATTCGGCCCAGTGGCTGATCTCGGCGCGCGACTTTTCCATGCGCGCGCGGATCACCTCGGCCGAATCCTGCCCGCGCTCGTTGAGCCGGCGTTCAAGTTCGTTGATCGAGGGCGGCAGGATGAAGATCGACACCACCGCATCGCGCAGGGATGAACCCGCGATCTGCTGGCCGCCCTGCCAGTCGATATCGAACAGCACGTCGCGGCCGTCATTGATGGCGGCCTCGACCGGCCCCTTGGGCGAGCCGTAGAAATTGCCGAACACCTCGGCATGTTCCAGCATCTCGCCGCGCGCGATCATCTGGCGAAAGGTCTCGTGATCGACGAAATGATAATCCACCCCGTCGGATTCGCCGGGGCGTGGGGGGCGGGTGGTCGCGCTGACCGAAAAGCTCAGGCTTTCGTCCCATTTCATCAGGCGCCGGGCCAACGTGGACTTGCCCGCGCCCGAGGGCGAAGACAGAATGATCAGCAGGCCGCGCCTTTTGCCTTCGGTCATGGTGCGTTCCGTTTCATTCGACATTCTGAACCTGCTCGCGCATCTGGTCGATCACGGTCTTGAGGTCAAGCCCGATCCGCGTGAGGTCGGTCGATCCCGATTTCGAACACAGCGTGTTGGCCTCGCGGTTGAATTCCTGCATCAGGAAATCGAACTTGCGCCCTACGGGGGCGTCGGTTTCCAGCAGGGCGCGGGCGGCGGCGACATGGGCGTTCAGGCGGTCGATTTCCTCGGTCACGTCGGCCTTGACCGCGATCAGCGCCAGTTCCTGCGCCAGGCGATCGGGATCGACGCCATCGCTGTTTTCCAGCACCAATGCAAGGTTGCGTCTCAATGTCTCGCCCATCTGTTCGCGGCGCTCTTCGGCCAGCCGGCGGGCCTGTTCCACCAGCTTTTCGATCTGGTCGAGCTGCGCGCCAAGAACCATGGCCAGGGCACGGCCTTCGGCGGCGCGGGCCTGTGCGAAGGAATCAAGCAGGGGGGGGATCTGATCCTTGAGCGTCTTGACCAGGGTCGAAATGTCGTCATTCTCGTCGGCGGTATCCAGAACGCCGCGCAGCGACAGGATATCGGCGGCGCTGCTGGCCGTCAGATGCAGGCCCTTTTGCTGGGCGCGGGCCTCGGTCATGCGCAGCGCCTCGAGGATCTGGTCAAGCTGGTCGCTGTTCAGCGAAGCCGCGCCGTTCCCGCCGGCTGCCTGCAGGCGCAGCCCGACCGAGATGTTGCCGCGTGCAAAACGCGCGCCGATGGCCTTGCGCAGGGCAAGTTCCAGATCGCCCAGCCCCTCGGGCAGGCGCAGCCGGATATCCAGCCCGCGTGCGTTGACGCTGCGCATTTCCCAGGCCCAGCTACGGTTGCCTTGATTGCCTG
The DNA here is from genome assembly GCA_030950185.1 of Paracoccaceae bacterium. Classification (GTDB taxonomy): domain Bacteria; phylum Pseudomonadota; class Alphaproteobacteria; order Rhodobacterales; family Rhodobacteraceae; genus UBA5972. The sequence continues at coordinate 4,688 of JAUZRU010000038.1, forward strand.
CAAGCGAGGCAAATCCTGTCATAGAATTAACCATTTAACGGATTTTTCCTCTCTTTTCGGAAATTTTTCTGCGATATTAACCCGCGGGTAAGCATTGCGAATACAGGGTTAACAAAAACAGCCCTTGTCCACAACAAGGCTTGCCCATCGGGGGCGGCAGACATGACACGAGGCTGGAAAGATGAGGACAAGCACGGAAAGGTTTGACAATGTGGTCAATCTGTATGGGCGCCCTGAAAGAATGAAAAACCCGTTGCTTGCCGGGCTGCTGGCGCATTGGCAGGAACTTCGCCAGGGCAGGATCGCGCCGGAAAGATCCGAGGTGGACCCGAACGCCATTTCGGACGTGCTGGCGCATGCCTTTATCCTTGAGCCCATGCAGGATGGGGCCCCCCGTATCCGCATTGCCGGCATGGCGTTGTGCGACCTGCTGGGGATGGAGCTGCGGGGCATGCCGGCGACGGCGCTGTTTTCCGACGCGGCGCGGCCCGACTTCCTGCGCCTTTGTGGCGGCATGTTCGATCATCCCACCGTGACCGAGGTGACGTTGTCGGCGGCCGGACATGACATCCCCGCCGATCTGCTGATGCTGCCGCTCGCCGATGCCGAGGGGCGGATTGCGCGCATCCTTGGCGCGCTGGTCTGCGAGGCGATCGGCCTGCAACCGCCGACCAGATTCGATATCCTTCACAGCAACCTGCATGCCATTCATGCCGCGGCCGAAGCACAGCCACAGGGCATGGCCGAACCTGCAGCCGCCTTTGGCCATGCGCCAAGGGCCAAGGGCGGCAGTGGCCCGCGTCTGACGCTGATCGATTGTTCCGAGCTGGAGGGGCGCGGGTAGGCGGCGCGCTCAGGTGAACTTGCGGAAAAAACGGGTGCGGTCGAACATTTCTTCCAGCGCCTCGACCCGCGCGCGCGAGCTGTCCCAGGTGCGTTCCTGCACTGCGGCAATCATGGTTTCGAGCAACAGCAGCAGGGTTACCGATGAATCCCAGGCAGACGGCACGGTGATGCGCCCGCAGAACACATGATCGGCAAAGCTGTGAACGGGCGAGCGCCACTGGTCGGTCAGCAGAATGATTCGCGCGCCGCGCTCTGCCGCCATTTCGGCCAGTTTGAGGGTTGAATTTTCGTATCTGCGGACGTCGAAGATCACGATCACATCGTCCTTGTTCACGTCCAGCAGATAGTGCGGCCAGGCGTTGGAAATCGACTGGATATGCGTCACGTTGGGGCGCAGCACCTGCATGTGCAGAAACAGGTAATCGGCCAGCGACCGCGTGATCCGCCCGCCAACCACATATAGTGCGCGCGACTGGTCGGCCAGCAAGGCGCAGCTTTCCTCGAACGAGGTGATGTCGATATGGGTCAGCATCTGGCGGATGTTGCTGATCACGGCATCGGTGAAACGGTTGAGGATATGTTCGTCGGGGGCTTGTTCTGCCCAGGACTTGTATTTCGATATCGGGTCGGAAATGCGCGCCTCGATTTCGCGTCGCAGCGCCGCCTGAAAATCGGGAAAGCCGGAAAAACCCAGTTTCTGCACCATGCGGGCAACCGTCGGGGTCGAAACCTTGGCGTTTTGTGCAATCGCTGTGATCGAGCCAAGTCCCGAAACCGGATAGTTTTCAAGCAGGGAATAGGCAAGCTGGCGTTCCGCGCGGGTCAGGCCATCCATGGCGTTTTGCAGGCGCTCGGAAATGGTGTCGGATTGTTCGCTCATCTTCCCCCCTTTCGGCAAGAATACCGACAGAGCGAATTCAAGTGAAGAAAATTTTTCAGTAAAGTTGTTGACAGATTTCAAAACTGTGAAAAGATTTGCACACAAATGTGTTTTGGGGGGAGTCAAAGAATCACATGACCGCGCTTGTTCGCAACCTGGCCGAAAGGGCCGTCGAGCTGCATAACCCGCATGGTTCGGGGCAGGTTGTGCTGGTCTGCGAACATGCATCCAACATCATCCCCGCCGAATTTCAGGGCCTTGGCCTGCCGCAAGATCTGCGAACGGCCCATATCGCCTGGGATCCGGGCGCCTTGCCGGTGGCGACCCATCTGGCCGACCTGCTTGATTCGCCCTTGGTCAGCGGGGGGCTTTCGCGGCTGCTATATGATTGCAACCGCCCGCCCGATGCGCCCGATGCGGTGCCCGCCCGCAGTGAGATCTACGATATTCCCGGCAATCGCGACCTTGACGAGGCTGCGCGCGAATTGCGGGTGCAGGGCATTTATCAGCCATTCCGCGCCCGCCTTGCCGAAACCGTCGCGGTTGCGGGGCAGCCGGTGCTGGTGACCATTCACAGTTTTACACCGATCTACAAGGGCGTGCCGCGAGAGGTCGAAATCGGTATCCTGCATGACGATGACAGCCGCCTGGCCGACGCCATGCTGGAGCTTGCGCCGCGCCATACCGGGCTGAAAGTCGCGCGCAATGATCCTTACGGCCCGGCCCAGGGGGTGACGCATACGCTCAGGACCCACGCGCTTGCACATGGGTTGATGAATGTGATGATCGAGATACGCAATGATCTGATCGCCTCGGCCGCCAGCCAGAGGGAAATGGCCGAGACGCTGCACGCCTGGCTTGGCGCGGCGATCCGGGCGGCTGCAAAAGATGACAGGGAAAGGGGGGCTGCATGTTCGCAATAGTGCGCAGCTATGTTCGCTTGGTGGACCGGGTGAATTACCGCATCGGGCGGGTGATGATGTACAGCATCTTTTTCATGGTGGGGGTGCTGGCCTGGTCGTCGATTTCCAAGACGCTGTTTCTGCCCTCGAAATGGACGCTTGAGGTCGCGCAGTTCTCGCTGGCTGCCTACTACCTGCTGGGCGGGCCCTATTCGATGCAGCTCAAGGGGCATGTGCGGATGGACCTGTTCTATGGCAGCTGGTCGCCGCGCACGCGCGCGATGGTCGATTCCGTCACCGTCACCTTCCTGCTGTTCTATCTTGGCGTGTTGCTCTATGGCGCGCTGAACAGCACGGCCTATTCACTGGGCTTTTTCGGAAACGACTTCATGGCGTTTTATCGCAAGCTGTTCGGGGCGTTTTTCGGTGATCTGTTTACGGGCGATTTCGGGTTTGCGACGGTTCACAAGACCCTGGGCTTTCTGGAACGCAGCCCGACGGCGTGGCGGCCCTATCTGTGGCCGGTCAAGGTCATTGCCAGTATCGGCATCTTCCTGATGCTGCTGCAGGCATTTTCGGAACTCATCAAGGACCTGGCCACCCTGCGCGGGATCGACCTGCGCGCTGACGAACCGGTGGCCCTGCTCGACGCGGAGGACGCCTGATGTCCCATGAAATGATTGCCCTGTTCATGTTCGCCAGCATGATGATGATGCTGTTCACGGGGCAGCGCGTGTTCGGTGCCATTGGCGGCGTGGCCGCGGGGGCGGCGCTTCTGCTGTGGGGGGTCGGGGGCTCCGACATGCCGTTCTCGGCGGCGATGAAGCTGATGAAATGGTATCCGTTGCTGACGCTGCCGATGTTCATCTTCATGGGCTATGTGCTGTCGGAATCCAAGATCGCCGATGATCTGTACAAGATGTTCCATGTCTGGATGGGGCCGGTATCGGGCGGTCTGGCAATCGGCACGATCGGCCTGATGGTGCTGATCGCGGCCATGAACGGGCTGTCGGTTGCCGGCATGGCAATCGGCGCGACCATTGCGCTGCCCGAACTGATGAAGCGCGGCTATGACAAGCGGATGGTCACGGGGGTGATCCAGGCCGGGTCGAGTCTGGGTATTCTCGTGCCACCCTCTGTGGTGCTGGTGTTGTATGCGATGATCGCGCGCCAGCCGGTCGGGCGGCTGTGGCTGGCGGGTGTCATTCCGGGGCTGGTGATGGCGGCGATGTTCATGGGCTATATCTGGATCCGCTGCAAGATCACGCCCTCGATGGGCCCGACCCTCGACCCCGAGGAGCGCGCCCGCTACAACGAGGACGCGCCGCTGCATATCAACGTGACGGGCTGGGCAATCGGCGTTGCAGCGGTCGTGCTGTTCTGGTTGATGAAGACCGATGTGATCGCCCTGCCCAACACGCCGGCGGCCTCGGGCGGGTTTCTGGTGACGATCGGCGTCATCGCGTTCCTGCTGTGGCGATACGGGGCGCGGATCAGCCGCCATGTCACCATCCACATGCCGGAAAAATACCACCTGCTGCTGGCCGGGCTGCTGCCGCTGATCATCTTCTTTTCGATGATGGTTCCCTTCGTCAATGGCTGGACCTCGCTGACCGAAAGTTCGGCCGTGGGCGCGATGGTGGCCTTCATGGCCGCGGTGCTGCGGGGGCGCATGACAAGAAGGGTGTTCGAGGTGTCGATCCGCCAGACGCTTGCCATTTCCTGCATGTTCATGTGGATCATCCTTGCGGCAATGGCCTTTGGCGCCGTGTTCGATGGCCTTGGTGCGGTGCATGCGATCGACACGCTGTTTACCGAAAAGATGGGCCTCAGCCGCTGGGAAATCCTGATCCTGATGCAGCTGAGCTTTCTGCTCATGGGGACATTTCTGGACGATACTGCCATGCTGGTGATTGTTGCGCCGCTGTACATACCGTTGGTGCAGCATCTGGGGTTCGACCTGATCTGGTATGGCGTGCTGTACACGATCACCACCCAGATCGCCTATATGACGCCACCATTCGGCTATAACCTGTTCCTGATGCGGGCGATGGCACCGCCCGAGATCACCTTGCGCGACATCTATGGCTCGATTCTGCCTTTCGTGCTGATCATGGTGCTGGCACTGGTGCTGATAATGGTGTTCCCGCAGATTTCACTTTGGTTGCCGCAATACATCTATGGCGGATGAGTTTTCGAAGCAGAGATAACAAGAACTCCGCAAAAGGAGCTGAAAACGGCTTGGGCCAGATAGCGGCCCCGCCTGAAGTCAGAACCAACGGAAGAGGAGAACGACAATGACAACAAGACGCAAGTTTCTGACCACCGCCAGTGTCGGTGCAGCTGCGGCCCTGGCCGCACCCGCCGTCAAGGCTGGCGGTCCCAAGATCAAGTGGCGCCTTCAGACCTATGCCGGCCCCGCGCTGGCCGAGCAGGTCATCGTGCCGATGGTGAAGAAATTCAACGCCATCGCCGGCGATGAGATGCAGATCGAACTGTATACCGCCGACCAGCTGGTGCCCACGGGCGAGCTGTTCCGCGCCATGCAGAAGGGCACCATCGACGCGGTGCAGTCCGATGACGATTCGATGGCCTCGCCCACCGAGGTCACCGTGTTCGGCGGCTATTTCCCCTTTGCCCTGCGCTACAGCCTGGATGTGCCGGTGCTGTTCAACCAGTACGGGCTCGACAAGATCTGGAAGGAGGAATACGCCAAGGTCGGCGTGCAGCATGTCTCGGCCGGGTCGTGGGATCCGTGCCACTTCAACACCAAGAAGCCGATCCGCAGCCTGGCGGATCTCAAGGGACTCAAGATCTTCACCTTCCCCACTGCGGGGCGCTTCATGTCGCGCTTCGGCGTGATCCCGGTGACGATCCCGTGGGAGGATGCCGAAGTGGCGCCGCAAACCGGCGAACTGGACGGGCTTGCATGGTCGGGCATCACCGAGGACTACACCTCGGGCTGGGCCAAGGTCACGGATTACTTCCTGACCAACAATATCTCGGGCGCCTGGATCGGCCACTTCTTCGCC
>JAUZRU010000039.1 GCA_030950185.1 Paracoccaceae bacterium
AATCCTGTTCGTAGCAGTAAGTGCGATTTCGTTTTCGACAGCACAAGCGCGGGATCTTAGTTACTCGATTGCGCGGGGAGGCCGTCTCTACGATAATTGGTATAAGGTTATTGGCGGGCAAAAACCGGATGAAACCCATCCTCTGTGGCCGGCCTCGAATACTAAGAAGGCGGGGGCCACCACCAATCGATGCAAGTCATGTCATGGCTGGGATCTGCGAGGTGCTGATGGGGCCTACGGAAAGGGATCTTCCTATTATACCGGCATCAAGGGCCTGACAGCTATGAAGGGCAAGCCAAACGAGGAAGTCATCGCAATCCTCAAAGGGCCGGAGCACGGTTATGATGGCAAGATGGATGAACAGGATTTTGTAGATTTGGCAAACTTTGTGACCAAAGGCCAGGTCGATCTTTCCTTGGTCATCGATTATCAGACCAAAATGGCGAAAGGAGATCCCGTGAAAGGCGAATCCTACTACAATGGGATCTGCGCTGGGTGCCACGGCCTTGACGGCAAGAAAATCAAAGACATGGAAGATCCTGTAGGAGAGCTTGCAAGAGACAACCCGTGGGAGATTTTCCAGAAAATCCAGAACGGACAGCCTAAGGAAGAAATGACAGCGCTTCGGGTGCTTCCGTTGGAAGTCACGGCGGATATTCTCGCCTACATACAGAAGATGCCCGACTAGGAATGTCAGCCTACCCGAACAACACCGTCCGTTCGCTCTGTCGGGCGGACTCTTCTGAAGGGTGGTATCATGATACGGCGCATATGGTTATGGTTTTGGAATCCAGCCGTGAAGTATTCGGTCGGCAGCATTCTGATTGCCGGATTTGTCGGAGGGATTATCTTCTGGGGCGGGTTCAATACAGCGATGGAGGCCACGAATTCACTGGAGTTCTGTATCTCGTGCCACGAAATGGAGCAAACTGTTTATCAGGAATACAAACAGTCGATTCATTACAAAAACCCGGCGGGAGTCCGAGCAATCTGTTCTGATTGCCATGTTCCACATGACTGGGGCTCGAAAGTTGTTCGCAAGATTCAGGCGTCGGGCGAGTTGTGGGCCAAATTCATGGGCAAGATCGATACACCCGAGAAATTCGAAGCTCACAGATGGGAGTTGGCCAACAAGGTGTGGAACTCAATGATGAAGACAGACAGCCGCGAATGTCGCAACTGCCATTCGTATGATGCAATGGATTTCGAGAACCAGGGCCGAAGGGCGCGGGAAAAAATGAAGGCCGGTTTGGACGAAGGCAAGACCTGCATCGAATGCCATAAGGGAATTGCCCACAAGAAACCGAAAGATCCGCTCGGAGGTGACGATTGAGATGTTCAGGCCTTTTTCATGAAGGCCGTCTTCAACACGATCGTTGCCTTGCCGATGCGGCATTCGATCTGTTCCGGGTTGCCGGTCAGGCGGATGTTCTTGATCTGGCTGCCGCGTTTCAGCGTCTTGGACATACCCTTGACCTTGAGGTCCTTGATGACCATCACCGTGTCGCCATCGCTCAGTTCGTTACCGTTGGAATCACGGGTGGTCATTTCTTGTCATCCTCGAAAAATGGGGTCATCTGCGCCACGATGACGGCGTTTTCCTTCAGCGCGCGCGCCATCAGGGCGCGTTCTTCTTCTGATATGTCATGGCCCTCGGCCTCGCGTTCCTGCAACGTGCCGTATCCGGTCACATCCAGCGGAGCCAGATCGGCCTGTTTCAGCACGGCGACTGTTTCGCGCACGGCCTCGGCCTCGTCCACGCCGCTGGCATAGCACATCAGCGCCGCGCCACTCGCGCCCTCGGGCAGCCCGTCGCCCGGATTTCGCCCGAGCTCGACCAGCAGGGTATAGACCTTTTGTCGGCTTGCTTTTTCATCTGCGGCCATGGGCCTGCCCTTCTTCTTTGCGAAAATACTCGACCCGGCCTCAGTCACGCAGCAATTCGTTGATCGAGGTCTTGGAGCGTGTCTTTGCGTCGACCTTTTTCACGATCACGGCGCAATACAGGTTCACACCGTTCTTCGATGGCATGGTTCCTGCCACCACGACCGAACCTGCTGGCACCTCGCCATACATCACTTCACCGGTTTCGCGATCCACGATCTTGGTTGACTGGCCAAGAAAGACGCCCATGCCCAGCACGCTTCCCTCGCGCACGATCACGCCCTCGACCACCTCGGAACGCGCGCCGATGAAACAGTTGTCCTCGATAATGGTGGGGCCGGCCTGCATCGGTTCCAGCACGCCGCCGATGCCCACACCGCCGGACAGATGAACATTCTTGCCGATCTGCGCGCAGGATCCCACCGTGACCCAGGTATCGACCATCGTGCCGCTGTCCACATAGGCGCCGAGGTTGACAAATGACGGCATCAAGACGGCGCCGGGTGCGATATAGGCCGATTTGCGCACGACACAGTTGGGCACCGCGCGGAAACCGGCGGATTTCCAGTCATCCTCGGTCCAGCCCTTGAACTTGCTGTCCACCTTGTCCCACCAGCCGCCGCCCTGCGGGCCGCCTTCCTGCACCTCCATGTCCTTGATGCGGAAACCCAGCAGCACCGCCTTCTTGGCCCACTGGTTCACATGCCAACTGCCATCATCCTGGCGCTCGGCCACCCGCAGCTTGCCGGAATCCAGCGCATCCAGCGTTTCCTCGATGGCATCGCGCAATTCCCCGGTCGTGGCGGGGGTGATGCTGTCGCGGTCTTCCCAGGCGGCTTCGATCACGGATTCGAGCGCGGCGTTTGACATGGTTTTCCCTCACAAGTGACTGGTCTGTTCCGGCCACAGCCTATAGGGCTAAAGGTCAGCACGCGCAATGCGGCAAGACAGGGCAGACAGTATCAGAGGTGCAAGATGAACGATCAGACACGCAGGCGGCGGTTTCCGGATGCACGAACCGATGTGCAGAAATGGCAGAAATCGCCTGACACGCCACAGACACGCTCGCCCACTTACCGGTTGGCCTTTGCCGACCCCGATTTCCTGTGCCGGGACGAGCTGCGACCCGTGCGCCTGCAGCTTGAGCTGTTGAAACCCGAAATGGCGTTCGAGGAAATGGGCATCGAATCCACCATCGTCATGTTCGGCGGCGCCCGCATCCCTGAGCCTGCGAAAAAGGAAAGCGCGCGTACCCCGACCCTTGCGGCATTGTCGAAATATTATGACGAAGCGCGCGAATTTGCGCGTCTTTGCACCCTGAAAAGCGTTCAGCAGGAATGCCGGCAGAACGTCATCATCACCGGCGGCGGGCCGGGCGTGATGGAGGCCGGCAACCGCGGCGCCTTTGACGCGGGCGGGCGGTCCATATCACTGAACATCGTCTTGCCCCATGAACAGGCGCCCAACCAGTACGGCACCCCCGAGTTGAGCTTCAACTTTCACTATTTCGCCATTCGCAAGATGCATTTCCTGATGCGCGCCAAGGCAATCGCGGTCTTCCCCGGTGGCTTTGGCACGCTGGACGAGCTGTTCGAAAGCCTGACCTTGATACAGACGGGCAGGATGGATCGCATCCCTATCCTGCTGTTCGGGCGGGAATTCTGGGAGAGCATCATCAATTTCAAGGCACTGGCTGACGCCGGGACCATCGCCCACCAGGATCTTGACCTGCTGACATTTGTGGACACGGCACAAGAGGCCGTTGCCCATCTTGACGCGTTCGAGGAACAGAATGGGCCCTAATTTGTGTTGTCGGGCTTATCCGACGACAATGCGTATTCGACAAATTCCGTCGTCTGGAAAAAGTTGAAATTGTCGTCGGAAATCATCGTCAGGCGGATTCTTCCCTGTCGATCTTTCCACAGGGCAATGCCTTCCAGATTGTCATATTTTCCGAATGGCGTGACCAGCAGGGTTTCTTCGTTTTTCAATCCACCTGCCGTGACATCAAAACGCCGGATGCGGCTGGCAAATCCGCGGCTCCAGATAAAGTCGCGTTCAAGCAGATACAGCTTGCCATCGGGCCCGAAATCGGCCCCGGTTGGCAGAAATCGCCCGCGCCTTGGCAGGGTGAAAGCGCGTCGCCACTTGCCACCCGGAGGTTTGCGATAGACGGGGAAGGGGCGATTGATGTCGCCCGAACGTTCGGGCAGGGTGTAAAGGGTTCCCGACGCGTCGATTGCCAGCGCTTCCAACCCGGAATTCACCTGGAAATGCCTGAAATCCTTGTGGCGCCCGGTGCCATTGGCGGCCGAGGAAGGGCCTTCATATCGCCAGACGCGATGATTGCCCTCAAAGGAAATATAGGCACGGCCCCGGCTGTCGATCGCAAGGCCTTCCGAGTCGGTATCGTATTTGCCGAGCGGCTTTCCATCCGGTTCGCGAAGTTTCGTGAAAAACCGTATCTTGACGCCTGTGATCCGCCCTTCGCGGCGTTGCAGGGTGCCGCCCAGTATCCTGCCCTTGTCTGAAACCGTCGTAAGTTTCCTGCCATTCGGGCCCAGCTCCAACGCGGAAAACCCGCCAAATCCGCTTAGCGGGGCAGACCAGATATATGTTCCCATAAAGGTCAGGCTGGCTGCAGACAGGGATGTGGGAAGAATCGTGAAAAGCAGTGCGGCAAGCAGTTTCATTCGGCTTTCAGGACCTTCATGCATTGCCGGGGCAGGTCGGCCATGATCATTTCACGCGCGCGTCGCGGATGGGGGCGGGGTTTGGCCGGTTTCTTGTGCGGCTTCAGGTAGTCGGTCACCCACCAGTAAAGCGATTTGTCGCAGCCGTCACCATGCGAAATCTTGCTGATCGGCGTCTGTTTCCGGCAATTTGGCGAGCCACGGGGACATTTCAGGCGCACGTGAAAATGGGTGTTGTGCCCGTAAAGCGGCCGTATCTTGGCCAGCCATTTGCGGTCACGACCGGCTTTCTTGCACATGTCGATCTTGACTGCGGCGGCAACAAAGATCCGCTCGACAACAGGATCTTCAGCCGCGGCCTTCAGAATGGCCATATGGGTAGGTGTCCAGTTGCGATTGACGTGGCGCTGGTCCGGGGTGCGGACGGAGATCGATGAAATGGTCTCGCGCCGCGCGCGGCTGAGGTGCAGGCTGCGCGGCGGCAGCATCCAGATATCGACATCGAGCCCAACCTGGTGCGACGCGTGTCCCGAGGTCATCGGGCCGCCCCGTGGTTGTGACATGTCCCCGATATAAAGCCCCTTCCAGCCAAGCTCATGCGCTTTCCGGCTCAGGCGCTTTATGAACGCAATCAGTTCCGGGTGGCCCCAGTTGCGGTTGCGGGAAAGGCGCATGACCTGCCAGGTTGGCCCGGTTTCCGGCAGCTGCTGCGCGCCCGCCAGGCATCCCTTGGAATAAAAGCCGATGACACGCGGTCTTTGGTGCGACGCGGATTTTATGGCACCAAACAGCCGGTTGGCTAAGGGTTCACCGGGTTTCGGTGCAACATGATGCGTTCCGGCCATGAAAACCACAGCCAGAACCGCCAGTATTGCAGGCTTTATTCCAGTGACGCGCAGCTTCATTCTCGTCCCGGATCGCCATCTTTCTTGACCCACGCCATCAGGATCAGGCCCAAGGCAAACAGAACGATGACGGGGGTGACGCCCAGGCTCTGGCTTTGGGTCAGGTGGGTCACGACCCCGATCGACAAAGGCGCGATGAATGCGGTCGCCTTGCCGGTCAGCGCATAAAGGCCAAAGGCTTCGGTCATGCGCGACTTGTCCGCCTGACGAACAAGCATGGTGCGTGATGCGGCCTGAATGGTGCCCCCGGCAGCGCCGATAAGGAAGCCGCAAAAATAGAAGACGATATCCGGCAGGCTGGAATCGGGGGTTACGGGGATGAACAACACGCTTTGCCGATCGACCAGAACGATGATGATGACGGTTGCCAGCAAGGTCAGCATGCTTGTCAGAATCACCGCCTTGGGGCCGTATCTGTGATCGGCCTTGCCGCCCAGCCAGGCGAACAGCGCGCCCGAGGTGATGCCGATAATGCCGAACACACCGATATTGACGATCGACCAGCCCAGCACGCCCTTGGCGTAGATGCCGCCAAAGGTGTAGATGCCGTTCAACGCGTCACGATAGAACATCGAGGCGATCAGAAAGGCAAACAGGCTGGGGCGCGACGGCAGGGATTTGAGGGTGCGACCCAGATCGCGAAGCCCCGTCCTGAGGGCCTTTTCCACATTGGTTTTGCGCGGTGAATCATGGACCCACAGAAAGAACGGGACCATGAAGATCGCGTACCATATTGCCGTCAGCGGCCCGACCGAACGGGTGCCTTCACGCATGGCCGGATCCAGGCCGAGAATGGGTTTTATGCCGATCAAGGTAACGCCCTTGTCGTTTTCGGCCAGCAGTGCCAGCATCAATATCAGGGTGATGAATCCCCCGACATAGCCCAGCGCCCAGCCGTTGCCCGACAGGCGCCCCACCTCGTCATGGGGGCCAAGTTCGGGCAGATAGGCGTTGGTAAAGATCGTTGCCAGTTCCATCCCGATCAGGCCGATACCGAATGCGATCAGGATCCACAGGTAATCCTGCATCCCCGGCACGGCCCACCACAACAGGAACGAGCCAACCACATACATCACGCTGAAAAGAAGGATCCACGGCTTGCGCGGGCCAGTCGTGTCGGACCAGGCACCAAGGATCGGCGCCAGAATTGCGATGATCAGGCCTGCAATGCCAACTGTATAGCCCCATATGGCCTGCCCCTGGGTGCTGTCGCCGACCACGGTCGAGGTAAAGTACGGTGCAAATATGAAGGTGATCAGCAGCGTGTTGTATGGCTGGCTTGCCCAATCGAACAGCATCCAGCCCCAGACCCGTTTTTTCAATGAAACTTCGGCCATCTTGTTGTCCCGTCCCCGTTGTGTTGTTTGCGGGAATAAGACTTGGTTCAAGCCAAAAGCGCAAGCGAAAACCTGCCCCTAGCGGGCAGGTTGTCAGACCGCCGGAGGCCAGGGTCTAAGGGCTTCGGCCTTGATCCAGGCCTCGACATATTCGGGCAGGGGGGGTGAAATTTCTGCCCAACCAAGTTCGCCAGCAACAAGATCTGGTGCAACGATTCCGTCAGAGGTGGCGACAGCCATCCGCGCGAGGATGGATGACGTTGCTTCCCCCTTGCTCCACATGGATTGCTGAAAATAGAAAAACCGTGCGTCCCAGCCCAGGATGGTGCTTTTCATGGTGAATTTCTGGAACATCCGCACCCGCCGTCGGTATCGGACCGACGCCCCTGCAACCGTCATCGTCCAGCCCCGCCGGCGCAGGGCCGGCAAAAGACCGGCGCGCCAGACCATCGGCAGGCGTCCCAGATCATACAGGGTGAGTGTGCGGCCGTTGTTCAGCTCCATCCAGGGGTCAACATCCCAGGGCCAGCAGATGTGGTGCGAAACATGAACATCGCCCGGCCCGATCCTGCCATCGCGGGCGTGAACCAGCATTTCCTTTGTGAACCGAAAGATCGGATACATCATGTCCCCCCGAAAGATCAGAAAACTGCATGTCGTGTCGGGGGGGAAATTTCAAGCAGGACGTCGCGAGAGCTTGCCCTTGCGTTAGAGGGCAAGGCTCACTAGGTCTTGGGACGAGTTTTTCCAACAACGGGCTACCAGATGACTTCGCTGATACAAATCCTGCTGATGATCCTGAATTTCCTTCAGTTCATCGTGATCGCCCATGTGATCATGAGCTGGCTGATCAATTTTCAGGTTCTCAACCTGCACCAACCGCTGGTTTCCCAGATCTGGTACGGTCTGAACCGCCTGCTGGAGCCGATATACGGGCGCATCCGCCGGTTTCTGCCGGACATGGGCGGGCTGGACCTGGCCCCGCTGATTGTCTTCTTTGGGATCATCGCGCTGAAAATCGTTCTGATAAACAACGCCTACGTTTTCATGTAGGAAATTGTTGCGCGACACCAATTCGCGACTTTCCCGGCATGAAAAAGGGGGCTACAGCCCCCTTTTCCGGTATTTGGAAATCCGGGTTTCGAGTCAGCCACGCCGATCACGCATGGCCAACAGGCGCAAACGCAAGGCATTGATCTTGATAAACCCGGCGGCGTCTTTCTGGTCATAGGCGCCGTGATCTTCCTCGAAGGTCACATGCTCTTCCGAATAGAGGCTGTAATCAGACCAGCGGCCGACCGTGCGGGCCAGACCCTTGTACAGTTTAAGCCTTACCGTGCCGGTGACAAATTCCTGGCTGTGGTCGATCAGCGCCTGCAGCATCTCGCGCTCGGGGCTGAACCAGAAGCCGTTATAGATCAGCTCTGCATATTTCGGCATCAGCTCGTCCTTCAGATGGGCCGCGCCGCGGTCAAGGGTGATCTGTTCGATCCCGCGATGGGCCTCAAGCAGGATGGTGCCGCCGGGGGTTTCATAGATGCCCCGGCTTTTCATGCCGACAAAGCGCCCCTCGACCAGATCGAGCCGCCCGACGCCGTGCTTGCGGCCATATTCGTTCAGCCGCGTCAGCAGGGCTGCGGGAGAAAGGGCCTCGCCATTGATTGCGACCGCATCGCCGCGCTCAAAGGTGATTTCGATATATTCGGGCTGATCCGGTGCATCCTCGGGGTGGACTGTGCGCTGATACACGTAATCGGGGGCCTCTTGCGCCGGGTCTTCCAGAACCTTGCCCTCGCTTGAGGTGTGCAGAAGGTTCGCGTCAACGCTGAACGGTGCCTCGCCGCGCTTGTCCTTGGCGATCGGGATCTGGTGGGATTCAGCGAATTGCAGCAGCTTCGTGCGGCTGGTCAGATCCCATTCGCGCCACGGTGCGATCACCTTGATATCGGGATTCAGCGCATAGGCTGCCAGTTCAAACCGCACCTGGTCATTGCCCTTGCCGGTCGCCCCGTGGGCAATGGCATCGGCCCCGGTTTCAGCAGCGATTTCAACCAGGCGCTTGGAAATCAGCGGGCGCGCGATCGAGGTGCCCAGCAGATACAGCCCCTCATAGACCGCATTGGCGCGGAACATCGGAAAAACAAAGTCGCGGACGAATTCCTCGCGCACGTCTTCGATATAGATGTTTTCGGGTGCAATCCCCAGCATCTCGGCCTTCTTGCGGGCAGGCTCCAGCTCTTCGCCCTGGCCCAGATCGGCGGTGAAGGTGACCACCTCGCAGCCATATTCGGTTTGCAGCCATTTCAGGATGATCGAGGTATCAAGCCCGCCCGAATAGGCAAGGACGACTTTCTTGGGTGCAGGGTTGGTCACGGCGCTGATCTCCGACAAATCTGGTTACCGGCGGGGTTTATTTCCTTTTCAGGCGCTGTGCAACGGGCATCGCCCCAAAAGGTCGCGTTGCATTTTTCGGCCCCGCCCCACAAAGATGTGGTTTCACCAGTGCCGGAGGAAACATGTCCGATTTCGTCGCCAATGCGATTGCCGCCAGACGCGAGATGCGCAAGCTGTTTGCGGAAACGCCATTGCAGCGCAATGATTTTCTTTCGCAGAAATTCGGGGCCGAGATCTTTCTCAAGCGCGAGGATCTGTCGCCGGTGCGCAGCTACAAGATCAGGGGCGCGTTCAACGCCATGCGCAAGCATCTTGCTGCGCATCCCGATCAGGCCCGTTTCGTATGCGCGAGCGCCGGCAATCATGCGCAGGGAGTTGCCTTTGTGTGCCGGCATTTCGGGGTGCATGGGGTGATCTTCATGCCGGTGACGACCCCCAACCAGAAGATCGAAAAGACGCGCGCATTCGGCGGCGACAATATCGAGATTCGCCTTGTCGGCGACTATTTCGAAGACACGCTGAAGGCTGCGCAGGAATATTGCGCAAGCGAAGGCGCGCATTTTCTGGCACCCTTTGACGATGACGACGTGATCGAGGGCCAGGCCAGTGTTGCCGTCGAATTGCTGGAACAGGCACCCGAGACGATTGACATGGTGATCCTGCCCGTGGGCGGGGGCGGTCTGGCCTCGGGTGTGGTGAAATATCTGCAGGCGCTGTCACCGCAGACGACCTTTCGTTTTGTTGAACCCGCCGGCGGGCGCAGCCTGGCCGCGGCGCTTGAGGCGGGGCATCCGGTGACGCTGGACAAGGTCGATTCCTTTGTCGATGGCGCGGCAGTCGCGCGCATCGGCGAGCGCACATTCGCCGCGCTGAGGGATGTTGACCCCGCGCATGTTCTGGCGGCCCCCGAGGATCGTATCTGTGTCACCATGATCGAAATGCTGAATGTCGAGGGCATCGTGCTGGAGCCCGCTGGCGCCATGTCCGTCGATGCGCTGGGCGATCTGCGCGACGATATGGCCGGCAAGCGCGTCGTGTGCATCACATCGGGGGGCAATTTCGATTTCGAACGCCTGCCCGAGGTCAAGGAACGCGCGCTGAAATTCCAGGGGCTGAAGAAATATTTCATCTTGCGCTTTCCGCAGCGCCCCGGCGCGCTCAGGGAATTTCTCAACATTCTGGGGCCGGATGACGATATCACGCGCTTTGAATATCTCAAGAAATCGGCGCGCAATTTCGGATCTGTCCTGATCGGGATCGAGGCCCGCGATCCGGCCGATTTTCCCCGCATCTGCGCGCGCATGGACGAGGCCGGCATGGTCTATCAGGATATCACCGATGACGAGGCGCTGGCGCAGTTCCTGATCTGATCGCGGTTTGCGTGCCTTACCTGTTTTCCTGCAGAACCTTGCCCGCAAGGTAAAGCGAGCCGCAGATCAGGATGCGCGCCGACGGATCAGTGCCGACGATATCCCTGACCGCCACCAGAACATTTTCGGCTGTCGCGGCCTTCATGCCTGCCTTCAGTGCCGCTGAAACGGTTTCCTGGGCGGGCAGGGTTGCGGGTTCTCCGGGGATGCTGACGCCGTGAAATGTTGTGGCCAGAGGGGCCAGAGGTTCAAGATACCCGGCGATATCCTTGGTTCGCAGCATCCCGCAGATCATGTGCAGCGGGCGCGACGGCAGCCGGCCAAGTGCCTCGGCCAGCGCGGCACCGGCGGCGGCGTTGTGGCCGCCATCCAGCCACAGCTCGGCCCCCGGTGCGGCATCAACAAGTGGGCCGTGGCGCAGCCTTTGCAGGCGGGCGGGCCATTGGGCATGTGTCACACCGGATTCGATGGCCTGTTCAGAAACCCCCATATGCCTGAGCGCGGCAATCGCGGCGCCGGCATTCATCACCTGATGCGCCCCGATCAGGTTGGGCAGTGGCAAGTCCAGCAGGCCGGTTTCATCCTGATAGATCATGCGCCCGCGCTCTTCCCAGACATGCCAGTGTTGTCCGTGGGCCAGCAGCGGCGCGCCAAGCTTGACGGCGCGCGCCTCGATGACTGTTAGCGCGGGTTCCTGCTGCGGGCCGACGATGCAGGGAACGCCGCGCTTGATGATTCCGGCCTTTTCCGCTGCGATTTCAGGCAGCGTTTCCCCCAGATATTGTTGATGGTCGATCGAAACCGGCGAGATGACGCATAAAGCGGGCCGCTCGATCACATTGGTGGCGTCAAGCCGGCCGCCAAGGCCGACCTCGAGCAGACAGATATCGGCGGGTTCGCGGGAAAAGGCCAGCAGCGCGGCAGCGGTGGTAATTTCGAAATAGGTGATGGGCTGGTCGCCGTTTGCCGCCTCGCATTCGGCCAGAATTTCGGCCAGGTCGGGTTCGGATATCAGCTCGCCGGCGAGACGGATGCGTTCGTGAAAACGCGCCAGATGGGGCGAGGTATAGGCGTGTACGGTCTTGCCCGCGGCCTCGAAAGCCGCGCGAATCATTGCAAGCGTGGATCCCTTGCCATTGGTTCCGGCCAGGTGGATGACGGGGGGCAGTGCGCGTTCCGGGTGGCCCAGCGCGGCCAGCAGGCGTTCGATACGGCCAAGGGTGAGGTCGATGATCTTGGGATGCAGGGACATCAACCGTTCAAGGATGACGTCGCTATGCGGGGCGCTCACCCCTTGGTATCCTTTGCCTCGGGTGTCTTTTCCTGCCCCGGCCTTGGCAGATCCCCCTTGATCGCCGGGCTCTGGCGCATGAGCATCCGGCAGATCGTGACCAGTTCATCCCGGATATCCTTGCGGTGAACAACGCGGTCGATCATGCCGTGGTCAAGCAGATACTCTGCCCGCTGAAAGCCCTCGGGCAGTTTTTCGCGAATGGTCTGTTCGATCACGCGCGCCCCGGCAAAGCCGATCAGGGCGTTGGGCTCGGCGATATGCACATCGCCCAGCATGGCATAGGATGCCGTCACCCCGCCCGTCGTGGGGTGGGTCAGCACGACGATATAGGGCAGGCCCGCCTCTTTCACCATGTCCACGGCAACGGTGGTGCGGGGCATCTGCATCAGGGAAAGAATCCCTTCCTGCATGCGTGCGCCACCCGCGGCGGTAAAGATGACAAAGGGGCATTTGCGTTCGATCGCGCGTTTTGCGCCGGCGATGATCGCGTTGCCCACATACATGCCCATGGATCCACCCATGAACTTGAAGTTCTGCCCGGCAGCCACGATCGGCGTGCGCATGATTTCGCCCTCGACCACCAGCATCGCCTCGGGCTCGCCCGTGTTTTTTTGCGCGGCCTTCATGCGGTCGGGGTATTTCTTCTGGTCACGAAAATTCAGAGGGTCGGCAATGGGCTTTTCGACCTCGACCTCGGTGAACAGCCCGCCGTCGAACAGTTTTTCAAATCGCGCGCGGGGCGCGATATGCATGTGGTGATCGCAGTTCGGACAGACATTCAACGCGTTGTCCAGCTCGCGATGGAACAACATGGTGCCGCAGGAATCACATTTTGACCACAGGTTATCCGGCGTCTCGCGGCGCGAAAAGATCGAGTTGATCTTGGGCCGAACATAGTTGGCGATCCAGTTCATGCGGGCATGCTTTCCTGCTGTGGTGTTCGGTGGGTAAATATGCCCCGCCAGCCGGAAATGCAATCATCCAGTGGTGTTTTGCGCGCCCCGGGCCAGCAGGCGCCTCAGGACAAGCCAGGCAAAAAGAAACACCATGACATCCATCAGGATCAGCCCGCGCATCAGCCCCGTGTCCGATGGGGGAAGCGGCGTCATGTAAAGGGCGAAGCCTGATAGACCGCGCTCGGCGGAAATGACCATGATTGCCCAGAAATTGCTGACAAAGTGCAGACCGATCGCCGCGCCAAGATCGCCGGTGATACGCGTCAGATCGGTCAGGGCAAGACCGATCAGCGTTGCGGCAAGCACGAACACCCAGGTATTGCTACCCATTTCCTGCTGTCGGTAATGGGCAAGGCCAAACAGGAGTGCGGGCAAGAGCATCCAGATCAGGGGCGACGCGTATCGCGAGGCAAGCTGTTGCACGAGGTAGCCGCGAAACGTGAGCTCTTCGGCTGTCACCTGAATCAACAGCATCAGCATTCCAAGCGGAAGCCAGCGCAGCCAGGTCGCAAGGGAAAGCCTGGGAACCGGGTCCAGAAAGGCAAGGCTGAACAGCTCATAAAGGCCGAACAAGATCATGCCCACGACCAGCGCGATCGTGAAATGTTTCAGGAATGCCCGCAGATTCGGCCCGAACAGCGTTCGGGGGCCACGGCGGTGGACTAGGCGAACCGTCAGAAAAACGCCCAGAATCATCCCCAGGAATGTGGCGAAAAGGGCGCTCATTGCGGCTGGCGTTGTGCTCAGGGCCAGGGCAGACCCCAGCCATTCAATGCCAGCTTCGCGATCGATCAGCCAGGCCAGGGTGAACATGACAAAGAAAAAGGCAATATAGATCCCCACCGCCAGAAGAATGCCGGCAATCAGCCGTATGACGCTGTTCCTGCCTGTTGCGGGGGCAATGAAGATTTCAAAAGCGGCGCCTTTTTCCATGGCTATTTGAAACATGGGGTCGAGGGGAAATTCCAGCGCTATTTTTCCTCGGCATCCGATCCGAAGCTTGTGCAACAGCGCATGGTCTTCTATTTCATTGGGAAAGCACTTTTCAGAGGGCAGGTTCCGGGTGGAAAAAGCGAAAATCGTGTCGGTGCAGGCATCTGGACCTTTTCGCAAGCGCGTAGTTCTGGCGCTCGGCCTGGCGGTCTTTCTGTCGGCTTGTGGCGGGGGGCGCATGGGCAGCCAGTCAACCTCGTCAAGTGGCCAGATGGTCAAGACGCGGACGATACAGATCGTTGACCAGCAGATCATCGTCGAAGGGCCAAAGGGGTTCTGTATCGATGAAAAGACCACCGAAGAACGTGCGGACCTTGCCTTTGTCCTGTTGGCCAGCTGTCAGGCAACCTCGTCTGCATGGAATGCCCCCAAGCCTGCGGTCAAGGCCCTTCTGACCGTTTCGATCATGCAGGGGGGCGATCGCATGGGGTCAATTTCGGCCGCAAGCGATGACCTCGACAGATTTTTCCGTTCCGAAACCGGCAGGACCGCGCTCAGCCGGTCGTCTGACCCCGGAAGTGTCGAGATACTGGAAACACGTCAGGATGGTGACACGTTCTATATTCGCGCCAGCGACAGTTCTCTGGGCGTGGTTCCGGGCGCGTCGCGTGATTACTGGCGCGCATATCTCGACATAAAGGGACAGCTCGTATCGCTGTCGGTCATTGGCATGAATGCAGACCCCTTGCCGCCCGAAAAGGGGCTGCAGCTGCTGAAGGAATTCGTTGCCATCATGCGCGAGAAAAACGGCGTTGTCGTCGCGCAACCTGTTGCCCCGGTAGCGCAGGTCGTGGCCGAAACCGCAAACCAGACGACAACCGATAACCAGACCGACACGAATGACAGCGCGGCCAAGCCAGCACCACCGCCAACCGGAAACGGGTTCTGGCGCATGGGATTGTTACGCAAGATTTTCAACTAGAACAGGTGCAGGCGGGTTTATCCCTGCCGGAATATCGCTAGACTGCCCTGGGCGGATGACAGCGGGTACGAGGATGTCACGGTTATGAGATTTCTGGAAGATCTCGGCATCAGAGGCAGTCTTGTCCAGTGGGCAAGGCTGGCAACCAAGGCCCGCACCGCCGAACCGGGGCGGCTTGTCGTGCTGGCCGACAAGGCGCGCAAGATGGGCAGGCATGTGACCATGATCCAGCGGACCGCCGAGACGCGGTTGGCAACACCTCCCCATGTGGACCGCCCCACAAGCGTGCCACCCTCGACAGACTGGTCGGGCAGGCCCTCGGCCTGGTCAGCCGAGGTCAGGCCCGCAGGCCATGCCCCTGCTCGAAACGAGACGACCATCGGTGACGATGTCACCCTTTATCACGACTGCCACCTGACCGAGATTTCCTTGCGTCAGATTGCGGTCCGGCAACCCGATGCCCATGCGCCCTTTGCCCTGCAACTGGATGTATTCAGGTTCACCGGCAGCTTTCTGTCGCTTGTCATTCGTGCGCCTCACGAGGCAGTCAAGGGGCTGGGCAAGGCCCATGTCCTGCGTCTGGCGATGCAGCTGGAAACCGAACGCCCTGTCGAGATCTTCGCTCGCCTCAACCTGAAAAACGGGCCCAATACCGAACAGATCAACAAGGCAGTGGATCAGTCTGGCGCCGAATGCCTGATCGAATATGATATGGCCTATGTGCCCTTCAACGAAAACTGGGCCGAACATATCTGGTTCGACCTGTTCTTTTCCGACCCCGGAATGAATCGGATCGTCATCCATGATCTGATACTTTCGCGGCACCGCCGCGCTGCTTTGTGAGGTAGGGCATGAAGGATTATACCCTGACCAGAACCGCCATTCGCGCCGGCCAGTACAAGGGGGTTCTGACCACGCGCGCAAGGGTCGAGGGCATCCCTGAGCTGGAGCTTGTCTATCTCGGCTCGTCAGTTGCGCGGGTGCAGGTGGTCCCCGATGCCGAGCGTGATCGCCAGTGGACTGTCAAGGTTGCGATCCCGCCCAGCTCGATCAACGAAGGGGTGCAGACCTATCTGTTGCGGTTGGTGGAGGGCAACGAGGTTCTGGACAGTTTCGCCATTGCAACGGGAACCGTTCTTGAAGGTGATTTCGGTGCCGAGATCGCGCTGCTGCGGGCCGAGCTGGAGTTGCTGAAAAAGGCGTTTCGAAACCATTGTGCCCAAGGGTAGGGGGCACTTGGGTTGACGCGGCGTCGAGGGTGACAATTCCGGGGAAAGGTCGCACTGTTAGCGCGATTTTCCGGGCAATCCGCCACAATTTCGAGAAGGCGCGCAACTATGAACCAGTCGCAATATCCGCATATGTTTGCCCCGCTGGATCTGGGGTTCACCACGCTGAAGAACCGGGTGCTGATGGGCTCGATGCACACCGGGCTGGAAGAGCTGGGCGAATGGGAACGCATCGCCACATATTATGGCGCGCGCGCCCGCGGGGGGGCGGCGCTGATCGTCACCGGCGGCATGGCCCCCAACCGCGAGGGCGGGGTCTTTGCCGGCGCGGCCGGGCTGTTCAATGAAGACGACATCGCCAACCACCGCATCGTGACCGACCGCGTGCATGACGAAGGCGGCAAGATCGCCATGCAGATCCTGCATGCGGGTCGCTATGCCTATAACCCCGACTGCGTTGCCCCCAGTGCGATCAAGTCGCCCATCTCGCCCTTTGTGCCCAAAGAGCTGGACGAGGAGGGCATCGAAAAACAGATCAATGATTTCGTCACCGCCGCCACCCGCGCCCGCGAGGCCGGCTATGACGGGGTCGAGATCATGGGCTCGGAAGGTTATTTCCTGAACCAGTTCATCGTGCGCCACACCAACAAGCGCACCGATCGCTGGGGGGGCTCTTATGAAAACCGCATCCGCCTGCCGCTGGAGGTCGTGCGGCGTGTTCGCGCGGCCGTGGGCGAGGATTTCATCATCATCTATCGCCTGTCGATGATCGACCTTGTGCCCGATGGTTCCACCTTCGACGAGGTGGTCGAATTGGCGCAGAAGGTCGAGGCCGCCGGCGCCACCATCATCAATACCGGCATCGGCTGGCACGAGGCGCGCGTCCCCACAATCGCCACCAGCGTGCCGCGTGCCGCGTTCACCTGGGTGACGAAAAAGCTGATGGGCAAGGTGGGCATTCCGGTCATCACCTCGAACCGCATCAATACGCCTGAAGTGGCCGATCAGGTGCTGGCCGATGGCTGCGCCGACATGGTGTCGATGGCGCGGCCCTTTCTGGCGGATGCGGAAATCGTGGCCAAGGCGGCCGATGGGCGGCGCGACCAGATCGCGCCCTGCATCGCCTGCAACCAGGCCTGTCTGGACCATACCTTCAGCGGCAAGATCTCGACCTGTCTGGTCAACCCGCGCGCCTGCTATGAAACCGAGCTGCGGTATGAACCCGCTGCCCAGCCCAAAACCATCGCCGTTGTCGGGGCCGGCCCGGCCGGTCTGGAAACCGCCATCGTCGCCGCCGAGCGTGGTCACAAGGTCACCCTGTTCGACAAGGCCGACCGTATCGGCGGGCAGCTTGACATGGCGCGGCGCATTCCGGGCAAAGAGGAATTCAACGGTCTGATCGACTATTTCGAGGCCCGCCTTGGGGCAACCGGCGTCACTGTCAGGCTGGGGCAGGCGGCTAGCGCCGACATGTTGCAGGGTTTCGACGAGGTGGTGATCGCCACCGGCGTCAACCCGCGCGACCCGGGCATCCCGGGGCAGGACGGGCAGAATGTGCTGGGCTATATCGACGTTCTGCGGGGCGGCGCCGAGGTGGGTGAAAAGGTTGCGATCATCGGTGCGGGCGGCATCGGGTTCGATGTCGCCGAATTCCTGGTCGAGCGCGGCCACAGCCCCGCCACCGATCTGGAGATGTGGAAACGCGAATGGGGTGTTGGCGACCCCGAGGAAAATCCCGGCGGCCTGGCCCCCGATGGCCCGCAGCCGGAAAAGCCCGCACATCAGGTCACGCTGTTGCAACGCAAGGCGGAAAAACTGGGCCGCAACCTGGGCAAGACGACCGGCTGGATCCATCGCGCCACGCTCAAGATGAAGGGCGTCAAGATGATCGGCGGGGTCAATTACGAAAGGATCGATGCCGACGGTCTGCATGTCAGTTTTGGCGAAGGGCGGGAAAACCCGATGCTGATCGAGGCCGACACGATCATATTATGCGCGGGCCAGGTTTCGGAACGCAGCCTTGCCGACGCCTTGCAGGAAAAGGGAATCACGCCGCATGTCATCGGCGGTGCCGACAAGGCGGGCGAGCTGGATGCAAAGCGCGCCATCAACCAGGCGGCAAGGCTGGCAGCAACCCTCTGACAAGGGGGCGGCTCAGGCCCGGTGATAGGGCGTGCCGGCCAGAATGGTGGCTGCGCGATACAGTTGCTCGGTCAACATGACGCGCACCAGCATATGCGGCCAGACCATCTTGCCAAATGACAGCGCCATGTCGGCGTCACTGCGCAATGCGGGGTCAATGCCATCGGCCCCGCCAATCACCAGCGCCAGATCCTGCCGCCCCTGATCGCGCCAGTCGGCCAACCTGGCCGCGAAATCGGGTGATGTCATCTGGCGGCCACGTTCGTCCAGAACGCAAATGACGGCCCCTGCCGGAATCGATTTGCGTAACAACGCGGCCTCTGCCTTCATGCCGCCACCCTTGCGGTCTTCGACCTCATGAATGGTCAGCGGCCCCAACCCAAGGGCCCGGCCGTTGCGGTTGAATCGTGTGATGTAATCGGTGCAAAGGTCGCGCTCGGGGCCCGCACGCAGGCGCCCGACAGCGCAGAGATGCAGCTTCATTCAGGCCCCGGCTGCCACTGTGCCCGATGGCATCCACATTTTTTCAAGCTGGTAAAAGTCGCGCACCTCGGGGCGGAAGATGTGGACAACCACATCGCCGCAGTCGATCAGCACCCAATCGCCGGTTTCCTTGCCTTCCATGCGGCAGGTCTGCCCGGTCTCGGCCTTGAGCCTGTCCACCAGCTTTTCCGAAAGCGAAATGACCTGCCGGGTCGAACGCCCCGAAGCGATGACCATGAAATCCGCCATTTCGGATTTCCCGGTCAGCGGGATCGGGATGACATCTTCGGCCTTGTCATTTTCGAGGGAGTCCAGGATCAGGCGCAACAATCTACTTGAAGGCCTGTCATCTTCCGGGGTCGAAGCCTCGGGTTTGGGGGCGGCCTGACCTGCGACCGCATCAACACGTTGCGTCAGAACGACGTCCTCCTTTGCAAATAGCGCCACGTTTCAAGCCAGCCTGCAGGCCGAACTTTGACATAAGGATAACAGAGCACTCAGATCCGCTCAAGTGTGGTGCGTTCAAGTGGCTTGCAGCGGTGGTGCAGTTGCTCCCGCTACCCTACCTACAGCCCCTATTCGCGCACAAGCCTTTCATACCCTTCGGCGATTTCACGCGCCAGGGCACCGACCTCGAAACTATAGTCACCGATCTGCCCGACAGGTGTGACCTCGGCTGCGGTGCCTGTCAGCCAGCATTGCTGAAAGCCTTCCAGCTCTTCAGGCATGATGTGACGTTCATGAACCGGAATGTTGCGTTCCTTCAGCATCTTGATCACGGTCTGCCGTGTGATGCCGTTCAGAAAACAGTCGGGCAGGGGGGTATGAACCTCGCCGTCGCGCACGAAAAAGATGTTGGCGCCGGTCGCCTCGGCCACATAGCCCCGATAATCCATCATCAGCGCGTCCGAACAGCCCTTGGCCTCGGCCGCGTGCTTGGACATGGTACAGATCATGTAAAGACCTGCCGCCTTGGCATGGCTGGGGATGGTCTCGGGGCTGGGGCGTTTCCATTTGGAAATGTCCAGCTTGGCCCCCTGCATCTTGGCGTCGCCATAATAAGCGCCCCACTCCCACGTGGCGATGGCCAGCCTTACCGGGTTGCGGGCGCTGGCTACGCCCATGTCTTCGCCGGCCCCGCGCCAGGCAACGGCGCGAACATAGGCATCCTTGAGGTCGTTCTTCGCCAGAACCTCGGCCTTGGCGGCCTCGATCTGGTCAACCGTCCACGGAATTTCAAAGTCGATCATCTCGGCCGACCGCCGCAGGCGTTCGGAATGTTCGCGCGACTTGAAGATCTTGCCACCATAGGCGCGCTCGCCCTCGAAAACGCTGGAGGCGTAATGCATGGCATGGGTCAGGACATGTACATTGGCGTCCCGCCACGGCACAAGCTTGCCGTCCATCCAGATAAAGCCGTCACGATCGTCATATCCAGCACCCATGGTACCACCCTCAAGAAATAGCCGGCCGAAGCCGGGTTGTCGAAAGTTACGCAATTAGGTCCGAAACGGACATAATGTTACGCGAATTCACGGTTTTGCTAACATTTGATTCTTGGAAAGTCAACAAGACTGACATAAAATGACCCAAGTTGCTGAAAATGTTAGTGAGAGTCGTCGATCATGCAGGACAGACCATTCCCGGGTAAAGGCGGTGGCGGCGAAAACCTGCTGTTCCTGACTGATGACCAGCTGCGCAAGGGTATCGAGGCGATGTTCTTTGCCTATCGCGGCTTTACCGCCGATCCGGACCGTATTCTTGAAAACTATGCCTATGGACGGGCCCATCACCGGGCCATCCATTTCATCAACCGTTCACCTGGCACCACGGTCAACAACCTGCTCGACATACTGGGCGTCACCAAGCAGTCGCTAAATCGGGTATTGCGGACCCTGATCAATGACGGCCTTGTCGAAAGCCGGGTTGGCACGCGTGACAAGCGCGAACGCCACCTGTATCTGACAGAAAAGGGCCGTGCGCTGGAACACGAACTGTCCGATGCCCAACGCGCCCGGATGCGCGCTGCCTTCCGCGCTGCCGGCCCCGAGGCAGTACAGGGGTTCCGCAAGGTGCTCGAGGAAATCATGGATCCACGCATGCGCGAATTTCTGAACTCGATGACGGACGGAGGGTGAAGCATGGCTGAGCAGCCGGAACACCACCTTCTGATCGTCGATGACGACGAACGGATCCGCGGCCTGTTACAGAAATTTCTGGCGCGCAACGGCTTTTGGGTCAGTGCTGCGCGTGACGCGGCGCATGCCAGAAGGCTTCTCAAGGGGCTGGAATTCGACCTGATCGTGCTTGACGTGATGATGCCGGGCGAAGACGGCCTCAGCCTCACCCGTGACCTGCGGAAAACCCTGCAGACCCCGATCCTGTTGCTGACCGCGCGGGGCGATGCCAGTGACCGGATCACCGGGCTGGAATCAGGGGCTGACGACTATCTTTCCAAACCTTTCGAGCCGCGTGAACTGCTGCTCAGGATCAATGCAATCCTGCGCCGGGTTGCCCCGCGGCAGGAAGAACGGGAAATGCCGCAGACCCTCTATCTGGGTGATGTGCGTTATGATCTGGGCCGGGGCGAGCTGTGGAAAGGCACCGAACTGGTTCACCTGACGGCTACCGAAAGCGCCCTGATGAGGGTTTTTTCCGCGCGCCCTCACGAACCCATCAGCCGCGCCCATCTGGTCGAGGAGCTCGGGCGCGACAAGGGCCAGGCGCAAGAACGCGCAATAGACGTGCAGATCACCCGTCTGCGCCGCAAGATCGAATCAGACCCGAAGTCGCCTCGCTACCTGCAAACAGTACGCGGAGAGGGCTACATGCTGGCCCCTGACTGAGCCCGGAATCTTCTTCTTTGCCCAAATACTTCGGGGGAGTCGCTTCAGCGACGGGGGCAGCGCCCCCTGGCCTGCCTGCCGGTAGCGCCGAATCTTGTTGACTTTAGCCGCCAAACAGTATCTACGCCGATCAAGCATTCAGGTAGGCACAAAGACGCCAAGGCCTGAAAATCACTGTATCCTCCCGACATCGCGAAGATCCAGAGAGATGCTGCGGCTGACCTTGCGGGCACATGTATCCGTTTTGTCTTGTCGCTCGATTGACAAGAACACGGTGCTTGTGGACCCGACGAAATCAGGTCTCCGGCAACCCTACCTGAGAAAGAAACATTGTGAATTTTGACGAACTCGGCCTTGCTGCGCCGATCCTTTCGACCCTTGTAAAACAGGGCTACGAAACCCCCACCCCCATTCAACAACAGGCCATCCCGCTGATCATGCAGGGCCGCGACGTTGTCGGGCTGGCCCAGACGGGCACAGGCAAGACCGCCGCCTTTACCCTGCCGCTGTTGCACCGGCTTGCCGAGGCACCGCGCGCCAAGGGCCATCGCCCCGTGCGCGTGCTGATCCTGTCGCCGACCCGCGAACTGGCCGCCCAGATCGAAAAATCGGTTCAGGATTACGGCGCCGGCCTGCCGCTGCGCTCGGTCGTGGTTGTTGGTGGTGTTCCCATCAAGCGCCAGATCAACGCGTTGCGCAACGGTGTCGATGTGCTGGTGGCAACGCCCGGACGCCTGGAAGACCTGATCTCGCAAAAGGCGCTGCGTCTCGACCATGTGCAAACGGTCGTGCTGGACGAGGCCGACCAGATGCTTGACATCGGCTTCATGCCGGCGATCCGCCGCATCCTGCGCCTGCTGCCGGCCAAACGGCAGACCCTGTTGTTCTCGGCTACCATGCCCAAGGAAATCCGGGCACTGTCCGCCGACCACCTGACCAACCCGGCCGAAGTCTCGGTTGCCGCGGTTGCCGCCACCGCCGACCGGATCGACCAGACCGTGCTGCACATGCAGAGCGGTGACAAGGTTTCGGCCATCGCCCGCCTTGTGCGCGCGCATCCCGGCAAGCGCATGATCGTCTTTACCCGCACCAAGCGCGGCGCCGACAAGGTGGCCCGCAAGCTGAATGCCGATGGGCTGGGCGCCGGTGCGATCCACGGAAACAAGTCACAGGGCCAGCGCCAGCGCGCGCTTGCATCCTTCCGCAGCGGCTCGAACCCGGTTCTGATTGCCACCGACATCGCCGCGCGTGGCATCGATGTGCCCGGTGTCGAGGTTGTCGTGAACTATGATCTGCCCAATGTCGCCGAAAGCTATGTCCACCGTATCGGCCGCACCGCGCGTGCAGGCGCCTCGGGACTGGCGGTTTCGTTCTGCGCGGGTGACGAGCTCAAGCAGCTGCGCGATATCGAGCGCCTGATTCGTCAGGAAATTCCGGCGCAATCGGTTGATGGAACCGAAATCCCGGCGCGTCAGGCCGCCAATTCGGTGCGCCGTCCGGCCAAGGGTGGCGGCCGCAACCGGCGCCGCAACAACTGGTCGAACAAGCAGGGCAACCGGCAACGCGCCTCGGCCTGAGGCATCGCCCAACGAAAAATGGCGCGCCCGCGAAACCGGGCGGGCCATTGTGATTCTTGCGGTGCGTCTGCTTCTTGCGGCCCGCCCACCCCTGACCTAAGCTCGACCCATGACAACCGCATTGTTCAGCCATCCCGACTGTCTTGAACATACCAACCCGCCGGGGCACCCCGAGCAGGTTGCCCGCCTGCGGGTGATCGACAAGGCGCTTGCAGATCCGGCATTTGATGCGCTTGCTCGCTATCCGGCCCCCTTGTGCGAAGACGCCGATATCCTGCTGGCCCATCCGGCGCAGCATCTTGCGGCGATTCGCGCCGCCAGCCCCGATCAAGGCTATCGCGCCCTTGACTCCGATACCCATATGTCACCCGGCACCCTGACGGCTGCCTTTCGCGCGGTTGGCGCCAATGTCGCGGCAGTCGATGCGGTGCTGTCGGGCAAGGTCACAAACTCCTTTTGCGCCATTCGCCCCCCTGGCCACCATGCCGAAAAGAATCGGCCGATGGGCTTTTGCCTTTTCGGCAACATTGCGATTGCCGCCAGACATGCGCTTGAACGGCACGGGTTGAGCCGTGTCGCCATTGTCGATTTCGACGTGCATCACGGCAATGGCACGCAGGATCTGGTGTGGGATGACGGGCGTATCCTGTTCGTTTCGACCCACCAGATGCCGCTTTATCCCGGCTCGGGTGGCGCGGATGAACGTGGCGCCCATGACAATGTGGTGAACATCCCCCTGGAACCGGGCACCGATGGGGCCGGATTTCGCGCGGCTTTTGCCGAACGCGCCTTGCCGGCGCTGACGGCCCATGAACCCGAACTGCTGCTGATCTCGGCCGGCTTTGACGCGCATCGCGCCGATCCGCTGGCCAATCTGGAGCTGACCGAAGACGATTTCGCCTGGGTCACCGGGCAGGTCTGCGACATTGCCGACGCATTTGCCGACTCACGCGTGGTATCGACTTTGGAGGGCGGATATGATTTGGATGCGCTCGCCGCGTCCGTTGCGGCGCATGTCAGGGTTTTGATGGAGCGGGGAAATGGCTGACAAACCGGTATCAGAGATGACCTTTGAAGAAGCATTGAGCGAACTGGAACGCGTTGTCAGCCAGCTGGAAAGCGCGCAGGTGCCGCTTGAGGATTCGATCCGCCTGTATGAGCGCGGCGAAGAATTGCGCAAGCATTGCGAAGCGCGGCTGCAGGCGGCCGAGGAAAAGGTCGCACAGATCACCCTTGGCGAGAATGGCGAACCCGCCGGAACCAAGCCGCTGGGAGAGATCTGAACAATGTTCCAGGAGGTTCTGGCCGCACATGCAGACCGGGTCGAGGCCTGTCTGACCGGGCTGCTTGACGAACAGGACGACACACGGCTGACCCGCGCCATGCGCTATGCCGTTCTTTCGGGGGGCAAGCGGCTGCGGGCCTTTCTGGTGCTGGAAGGCGCGCATCTTTATGGCGTGCGCCCGCAACAGGCCGATCGCGTTGCCGCGGCGGTTGAATGTATCCACGCCTATTCGCTGGTGCATGACGACCTGCCGGCGATGGATGATGACGACCTGCGCCGGGGCAAACCGACATTGCATGTCAAATGGGACGAGGCCACCGCCATTCTGGCGGGCGATGCCCTGCAAACGCTGGCCTTCGAAATACTGGCCTCTCCGCGCAGCGCGGCCGATCCGACCATCCGTTTGCGGCTGATCTCGTCATTGGCCGAGGCCGCCGGCGCGCGTGGCATGGTCGAGGGGCAGATGCAGGATATCGCGGCCGAAACCGCGACCACCCCGCTGACACTGGAACAGATCACGACATTGCAGGCCAACAAGACCGGCAAGCTGTTTACCTGGTCGGCAACCGCAGGCCCCGTGATGGGTGGGTCAAACACCGATCTGATGCAGGCCTATGCGCAGGCCATCGGTCTGGCGTTCCAGATTGCCGATGACATTCTTGACGTGGAGGGCGACGCCTCGAAGGCCGGCAAGCGGCTGCAAAAGGATTCGCAGGCCGGCAAGGCGACCTTTGTTTCGCTGTTGGGGGTGGATGGCGCGCGGCGCAAGGCGGCCGAGCTGGTGGAACAGGCTTGTGATTGCCTTGAACCTTTCGGCGGAACCGGCGATAACCTGCGCCACCTCGCCCGCTTTATCATAGATCGCGATATGTGATAGGGTCGGACGTCGGCACAGGTGGCCACAGGAAAGACAGACAGTGCCTCAGCAACCAAGACCCCAGACCCCCCTGCTTGACAGGGTGCAATCGCCCGAAGACCTGAAAAGGCTTTCGGATGGCGAGCTGCGCGTTCTGGCCGACGAGCTGCGGGCCGAAACCGTATCTGCGGTTTCCGTGACCGGCGGCCATCTTGGGGCCGGCCTCGGCGTGGTCGAACTGACGGTCGCCCTGCATGCGGTGTTCGATACCCCGCGCGATCGGCTGATCTGGGATGTCGGGCACCAGTGCTATCCGCACAAGATCCTGACCGGGCGGCGCGACCGCATCCGCACCTTGCGGCAGGCCAAAGGCCTTTCGGGTTTCACCAAGCGCGATGAAAGCCCCTATGACCCGTTCGGCGCGGGCCACAGTTCCACCTCGATCTCGGCGGCGCTGGGCTTTGCGGTTGCGCGTGATCTGGGTGGCAGCGTTGATCCGGCACTGGGCGATGCAATCGCCGTGATTGGCGACGGTGCCATGAGCGCGGGCATGGCATTCGAGGCGATGAACAATGCGGGCGCGCTGGGCAAGCGGCTGTTCGTGATCCTGAACGACAACGAAATGTCGATCGCGCCGCCCGTGGGCGCGCTGTCATCCTATCTGTCGCGCCTGTATGCCGGCGCCCCGTTTCAGGAATTCAAGGCCGCAGCAAAAGGCGCGGTCAGCCTGTTGCCCGAGCCCCTTCAGCAAGGCGCGCGCCGGGCGAAAGAGCTGGTCAAGGGCATGACTATCGGCGGCACCCTGTTCGAGGAGCTCGGCTTTTCCTATGTCGGGCCGATCGACGGGCATGATGTTGACCAGCTGCTGGCGGTTCTGCGCACCGTGCGTGAACGCGCCACCGGCCCGATGCTGATTCATGTGCTGACGAAAAAGGGCAAGGGCTATGGTCCGGCCGAGGCATCCGCCGACAAGTATCACGGCGTGTCGCGTTTCAACGTGGTGTCCGGCGAACAGGTCAAGGCCAAGTCGAACGCCCCCAGCTATACGCGTGTCTTTGCCGATGCCCTGATCACCGAGGCCAGCCATGACGATCGGATCATTGCGGTGACCGCGGCCATGCCTGACGGCACCGGGCTGAACCTGTTTGCCGAACGCTTTCCGAACCGCGTGTTCGATGTCGGCATTGCCGAGCAGCACGGCGTGACCTTCAGCGCGGCACTTGCCGCCGGCGGGATGAAGCCGTTCTGCACCATCTATTCGACCTTCCTTCAGCGTGCCTATGATCAGGTCGTGCATGACGTTGCAATCCAGCGCCTGCCGGTCCGGTTCGCAATCGACCGTGCCGGCCTTGTTGGTGCGGACGGGGCCACCCATGCCGGCAGCTTCGACATTGCCTTTCTGGCCAATCTGCCGGATTTCGTGGTGATGGCCGCCGCTGACGAGGCCGAGCTTGTGCATATGGTGGCAACCGCTGTTGCCATTGACGACCGGCCCAGCGCCTTTCGCTATCCCCGCGGCGAAGGTGTGGGTGTGGATATCCCCGATCGCGGCAGGGTTCTGGAAATCGGCAAGGGCAGGATCATCGCCGAAGGATCGGGCCGCGTGGCCATCCTGTCATTTGGCACCCGTTTGGCCGAGGTGCAGAAAGCAGCCGAGTCGCTTGCTGCAAGGGGGCTCAAGCCTACCATCGCGGACGCACGTTTCGCCAAGCCGCTTGACCGTGATCTGGTATTGCAGCTGGCCCACCACCACGAGGCGCTGATTACCATCGAAGAAGGCGCCATCGGCGGATTCGGCAGCCATGTCGCGCAGCTTCTGGCCGAAGAGGGTGTATTCGATACCGGTCTGAAATTCCGCTCGATGTTCTTGCCCGACGCCTTCATCAGCCACAACAGCCCCGATGCGATGTATGACATCGCCGGGCTGAACGCCCCCCAGATCGAGGCAAAGGTGCTTGAGGCCCTTGGAATCGCATCGGTTTCCACCAAACGTGCCTGATCCATCGTTGCGCCCGGGTGATGCAAGGGTTTAACCTTGTGTAAAACCGGGAGGGGCTGTCATGTCCAACAACACATCATCCGCGGTCACTACCTATCGCTGGATCGTATTTTTGCTGGCGCTGGGTTTCTGGCTTTACCAGTTCACGCGCTTTCCGCTGGATGTCTTTGGCTGGCAGTTCCGCTATCTGACCATCTGGGGGTTGACAGCGAATACGTTGGTTGCCTGGCTCATGCTGCGCTATTCGCTGGGGCGCAGTGACAAGACCTATAATTCTTTTGTTTCGGCCTCGGTGGTGCTGGGTCTGATGGTGATGTTCCTTTACTGGAAGATGTATTTCACTGACCCGGCGCTGTTGAATGTTGGTGGCAAGCCGATGCCTTGGTATCAGGAATACTATCTTCACGGGGTTTCCCAGTTCCTGATGATGATCGATGCCTTTTTCATCCTTGGCGTCTTCAAGGATCTGAAGCGCACCTTTGTCACCATGATGGCGATCTTCCTGCCCTATATCCTCTGGATCGAATTTCTGGTGCAGCCGCTGAACAGCTTTCCCGAAGGCAAGGTTACCAGCGGCTTCCCCTATCCGTTTCTGAACGACATGGAGTTCTCGCAGCGGCTGGTCTTTTATGCGACGACAATCGTCACCTCGGTCGTTTTCATGTTCATCTGCTGGGGCATTGCGCGCCTGGTCGCGCGCGGGCAGCAGCAGGTCAGTCACGGCTGAACCGGGCGACCAGCTCGACATGGGGTGACCAGCGGAACTGATCGATCACCTTGATATTGCCGATACGGAATCCGGCCGACAGCAATGTGCGGGCATCCCGGGCAAAGGTCACGGGGTTGCAGGAAACATGGACCACATGGCCAAGGCGGCTTGAGGCGATTTCGGCAATTTGCGCCTGTGCGCCTGCGCGGGGCGGGTCGATCACCACGGCATCGAAACGGTCAAGCTCGCCCGCCAGAACCGGCCGGCGGAACAGGTCGCGCCGGATTGCCGTGACGGTTTTCAGGCCGCTGCCCTTGCGCCAGCCCGCATCCAGTGCCGCGATTGCCTCGGGGTCGTTTTCGAATGCGGTGACTTCTGCCTGCGCGGCAACAGGCAGGGTGAAGGTGCCGCAGCCCGAGAACAAATCGGCCACATGGCGGGCGTTTCCGATGCCTTCCAGAACCGCATCTGTCAGGGCCTCTTGCCCTTCGGCGGTTGCCTGCAGGAAACTG
Source organism: Paracoccaceae bacterium (assembly GCA_030950185.1). Taxonomy (GTDB): domain Bacteria; phylum Pseudomonadota; class Alphaproteobacteria; order Rhodobacterales; family Rhodobacteraceae; genus UBA5972. The sequence continues at coordinate 28,387 of JAUZRU010000039.1, forward strand.
CCGGGCGGGGGCACGACATGGGCGGTGCCGAATCTTTGTTCGGGTGGGGCATTGGTTGCGATGATTTCCCCATTCCAGCTGAGGCGCGCAAATCCGGCATCGCGCGATATGCCGCCTAGCTGCTCAAGCAGCGGCAAATCGGGATCCTTGCCGCCGGTAACGGCAATATCCAGGCCGTTCAGACTGACCGTTGCCGAAATTGAAAGGACGGCCTTGCGCGAGGCACCGCATGTCGTGAGGCGTTCCAGCGCGGGGATGGCCGAAACAATTTCCGGTTTCAGCAAGGTGCAGGAGGGAACAGGGATGATGGTCTTCGAGCCCCGCGCATGAAACCCGACCAGCGCACCCTTTTGGGTGCGTTTCCCGCCAAGTGTTGCGCGGCGGCGTGACTTCGGTGGTGAAACCAGAGGAGGGGGAACGGGAATATCTATTTCCTGCGAACGCAGCGCGTTCTGCACGATTTCTGATTTCCACGCGGAAACGAATTGATCCGAGGCATGCTGTAACGCGCAGCCCCCGCATTTCTTGAAATGGCTACAAGGCGCGCGCACCCTGTCGGAAGACGGGGTGATGATGCGGGGGTTTTCGATCCGGTTGTTCCGGGGTTCACCTTCGATTTCCTCGCCGGGCAGGGTGAGGGGTGCGAATACCGGGCCATCCGGGCCATCGGCAATCCCGTCTCCCTGGTGACCCAGGCGTAAAATGGTCAGCGTCATCGCGTCCTCCGGCCTTGACAAGCTTGCGTCAGATGCCGAAGATTACGGCGCCAGGCAAGCCGGAAAGATGGCCTGTACGGGCAGGTTCCCAAACTGACAGGGTAAACCCAGGAAAGGGGTCACCCTAAGTTTACCTCCGGTTCGTACGATTTCAACCAGCGTTTATTATCAGCCACTTGAAGACCGGTGCTACGAGGCATACAGCAATGACGCAAATCGCATACCGGTAACGCCGATCACGCCAAGGGCTGATCGAACCCCCAGTTTCAATAATGGAGTCCCCCAATGCCTGCAGTCGAGCAGTTTCATCCCATGATTCTTCACTTTCCCATCGTGCTTATCACGGTCCTGGCGGCCGTCGATCTGGCCGCCCTGTGGCTGAAAATCCCACTCGGTGGGCGTGATACATATGCGTCGGTGGCCACGGCCATTGCCGTTGCAACAGGCGGCTTTGCCTTGTTGGCAGCGGTTCTTGGCGACACGGCCCTGGATATCGCGGTGTCACGCGGTGTTTCGCCAAGCCTGCTTGAAACCCATCAGGATCTTGGGTCAATGACGGCCATCCTGTTCGGCGTCTGGGCCGTTATCCGCGCCTTTTTCTGGTGGAGGCAGGTTCCCCTTGAGGGTGGTCGCAAGACGCTTGTCGTTCTTGTCGATATCATTCTGGTTCTGCTGGTTGTCGTGGTTGCATACTATGGCGGGCAGCTGGTTTACGAACATGGTGTGAATGTCATGCCCAAGGCGGGCTGACGAACAGGCCTGTCTGTCAATCAAGTATCGAAAGGGGGCGATCTGTGGATCAGCCCCCTTTTTTGTCTGTCGGCAGGGTTTCAAGCAAGTCCTGTCGATCAAGCGAAAACCCGGAATCGATCCACCGTCTTTCAAGCCGTTTCAGTATCTTTCCCAGCTCGGGGCCGCTATCCACCCCTGAGATATCACGCCCACCAAGGGGAAAGACCTGTCGCGCGGCATGTTCCGCCCGCGTGCGAACATCCGGTGGCGGCGGCGTTCCGGCCATTACGGCGCGCAGCAGCACAACATCAATGGCCAGATCCGCGCCATGTCGGTAGGCCAGTTCGGCAAGCCCGGTATCCGTGGCGGATTCCTGTGTCAGCAGGGCAAGCAGCCTTGCCTCGTTACGACTCAGGCGCAACCTGTCTTTCGCGTCTGCCCCCCCGATACAGGCCAACCGCCGCAGCCAGCGGGGGGCCTCGCCGATTTCGGTTTCCATATGCACCAGCACGGCAAGGCCGTGTGACGACGCGCCGGGCAGGATGCGGTGCAGAACGCCGGCCTGTTCCATTGCCGCAACGCCTGGCGCCGGATCCGGCGCCGCCAGAAGCTTGCGTATCTCGGCGCCGATGCGTTCGCGCGAAAGGCGCTCGATCCCCTCGGCAAGCTCGGCACAGGCCGACAGCCCGTCGCGATCAATCCCGTTTTCGGGATCGCCATACCAGGCGTGGAAACGAAAGAACCGCAGGATGCGCAGATAGTCCTCGCGGATGCGGGCGTGAGGGTCGTCGATGAACCTGACACAGCGCGCGCGCAGATCGGTCAGCCCGCCCAGCGGGTCGCGAATCTGCCCGTGGCGGTCTGCATACAGCGCGTTCATGGTGAAGTCCCGCCGATGGGCGTCTTGTTCCAGATTGGCGGCAAAGACGACCTTTGCATGGCGACCATCGGTCTTGACGTCACGCCGAAAGGTGGTGACCTCATAACCCGTGCCGCCTGAAACTATGGTGACGGTTCCATGTTCCAGCCCGGTCGGCACCGATTTCAAACCCGCAGTACCGGCCAGTTCCATTATCTGTTCGGGTCGGGCGTCTGTGGCGATATCGACATCCGTCACCGGCTGGTCAAGCAATGCGTTCCGCACGCAACCGCCGACCGCCCAGGCCTGAAACCCGCCCCGTTCAAGCATGTCGAAAACCGCCTGAGTCGCGGGGTTGGCCAGCCATTTGCCAGTGACGCGGTTCATTTCGACAGGCCTTCGGCAAGGTTTCTCAGGATGCGTGCCGTTGCGCCCCAGATGTAATAGGGCCCCCAGGGAACCACGAAATACAGGCGCCGTTTGCCGCCCCAGAAACGGCCCTCGATGGCAAAATTCACGGGATTGCCGACATATGCCAGAGGCACCTCGAAAACCTCTTCCACCTCGCCGGCATGGGGGCGCGGGGGGAAATCATGCAGCACACGGCCGATCACGGGCGTGATGCGAAAATGCGTCACGGTTTCATGGGTTTGCATTTCGCCCAGGATCTCGACATTTTCGCGCGACAGGCCGATTTCTTCTTCGGCCTCGCGCAGTGCAGCGTCGGTGATGTCGCGGTCGCCCTCATCCACCTTGCCGCCCGGAAAAGCGATCTGGCCGGGGTGGTGTTTCAGATGCGATGCGCGCTTGGTCAGGATGACATTGACGCCGTTTTCACGCTCGATCAACGGTACCAGAACCGCGGCCGGGCGCAGCTCGACCGGGGCGGGCCAGGATGCGCGGATCTCGGGGTTCAGGTCGAAATCCGAAGATCCCTCGCGCAGGTCGCGCTCCAGAAAACGCGCGACATGGTCGATGCTGTAGGGTTTCACGCTCATGCCATCATAGATGGAACACAAGCGGTGCAGGGGCAAGCAAGCTCAACGCTTTTTCGCCTCGAATCCCAGCTCTTCAGGGTCAAATTCGTAATGCGCGCCACAAAACTGGCAATCGGCCGTGACCTTGCCCTCGTCGGTGGTCATGTGGGCGATGTCCTTGGCCGAATAGATCGACATGGCCTGCTTGACCTTTTCCGGCCCGCAGGAGCAGCCGAATTTTACCGGCTGGGCATCCCATACACGGGGCTCTTCCTCGTGAAACAGACGGTAGATCAGCTCTGCCGGGGAAACATGGGGCCCGATAAGTTCCATTTCCTCGACCGTGTCCAGCAGCATGTTCACGCGGCGCCAGTTTTCGGCATCCTCTTCGGGGGTGGTTTCATGGGCCTTGGCCACGACTTCGCCTTTGACCAGGGCGCTGGGCTTGGGCATGTGCTGGATCATGATGCCGCCTGCGCGCCACAGGGGCGCCTTTTCACCGGGTTCCTGTGCCTTGCCCATGGAAATGGCGAACCGGGTCGGCAGCTGTTCCGAGTTGGCAAAATAGGTTTCGGCGCTTGCCGCAAGCGAGCCGCCTTCGAGATGGGTGATCCCCTGATATGGCTCGGTCCCCTTGCCCTGGTCGATCAGGATTGCAAACATTCCCTTCCCGATCATCGAAAAGGGTGTGCCCTGGGCTGTCGTCAGGCGCTGGGCGTCAAAACTGGCATAGGCGCGCATGCGGGCGGGTTCGCCTTTTTTTGTCGGGCCGTAATAGTCGGTCGCGATCAGGCGCAGCGGGCCGTCGCCCCTGATCTGCAGGCTCAGCTTCCAGCGCAGCTCGATCGTCTGGCCGATCAGGGCGGTCAGCACGCAGGCCTCGGCAACCATGGCCTCCACCGGGGCGGGATAGTCATGCTGGCCAAGGATACGTTCCAGAACCCCGTCAAGCCGGGCCACGCGGCCCCTGATGTCGGCGTGGTCCAGCTGAAAGGGAAGCACCGTGTCATCCCAGGCGATCTTGTTCGGCAGGCTCATGGCGTTTTCCGATTTCCTTGACGTTCAGCGCGTTGCAATAGACAAGTTGCCCTGACAACGCAATTCAACACTTTACCGACACGATTTTCGAGGCAGGCATGATCAGACGGTTCGACGAACCCAGAAAGGCAGATGTGTGCTATGTCACGCGGCCGGGCGCCTATGGGATATTACGACTTGGCGACGATCTGCTGATCACCTTTCAGGCCGAACCCCGCCCCGAATTTCAGTTGCCGGGTGGCGGCATCGATGCAGGCGAAACCGCCCTGACCGCCCTGCACCGCGAGGTGCGCGAGGAAACCGGCTGGGGCATTCGCATCCACCGCCGCCTGGGCGCTTTTCAGCGATATACCTGGATGCCGGAATATGAAATCTGGGCGCGCAAGGTCTGCCATATCTATCTGTGCCGGCCGACCCGAAAGCTGACCGAGATATCCGAACCCCATCACAGTGCGCATTGGGTGCCGATCCGGGATGCAGCCAGAATGCTGGCCAATGGCGGGGACAGGCATTTTGTGAACACGCTGTTGCGGCGCGGGTTCTGACGCCACGCACGTCAAACGAAAAGGAGCGCCCCAAGAGGCGCCCCGCTATTGTGAAAATGGCAGCGCCCTTGTCAAAGCGCGCTTTCGATCCACTGCTGCAGCACCGATTTGGGGGCCGCGCCGGTCTTGTTTGATACGACCTGGCCGTCCTTGAACATGAAAAGGGCGGGGATGCCGCGCACGCCAAGCGTCATGGGTGCGTTGGGGTTTTCATCGACATTCACCTTGGCGATCTTGATCTTGCCCTCATATTCTTCGGACAGTTCCTCAAGAGCCGGGCCAATCATGCGGCAGGGGCCACACCATTCTGCCCAGAAATCCACGATGACCGGGATATCCGAATTCTTGACTTCTTCATCGAAGGTTGCGTCGGTAACTTTTACGGTTGCCATTGGCTGGTCTCCTGCCCGTATGTGTTTCGCTGCGGTCAACCTATGTACGCCCCTTGGCAGCGTCAAGATGCGGCGGCCCGCTCAAGCGCCCCTGCCACAACCTGTCGCGGCAACATCATCAAAAGCGGCGCTTCAGTCCAGAGTATTGCCGTCTCGACCAGCCGGCCTGGATAGATCTGTTCCAGGGCCTCGGCATATGCCCCCATCTGACGCAGGATCCCCTCGGGCATTTGTTCAGGCGTTTCGGGAATTGCCGCGTTGGTCTTGTAGTCGACGGCCAGTATTCTTTCGTCGTCAACAATCAGGCGGTCGATGATGCCGTATAGCGGCCGGTCGTGGATGCGGGCAGTTACTGGTACTTCGGCCAGGCTGTTGTCTGCGAACAGGAAAGCCAGATCCGGCGAATCCAGTATTGCGCCGACCTTTGCAAGCAACGCATCGATGTCTTGGATGTCTGCGGCATTGTCAGATGTTGACAACAACCTTGTTGCGACCTGTTTGCGCATGGGCTTGTCCACTCCGGGCAGGTGTTCAAGCAGCAGGTGAATGCGGCTGCCCCGCAGCATGGCGGCCTGTTCGTCATTTCCCTGCGTTGCATTGGCGATGATCTTGTCGCCGCCCAGATCGGATGGCTTCAGCATGACCGGCGGGCGTTCGGCCTGAGGTGCCTTGTGGCCAGCCCATTCGGGCAGCGAAATTCGGGGCCGTTTTGCCGGGCTTGTACAGGTTTCGCCCTGTGCCCAGCCAAGGGGTTCATGGCGCAGGATCTCGCGGCCCAGAAAATCGACCTTTGCCGCGCCGGCTTCAAGGCTGGCAGCTTTGGCCAGATCATACCAGCAGGTTCCTTCGTTCGGTCGCGTTCCGGCACCGCAGACAATCAGCCAGTTCTCGGCCCTGGTCATGGCGACATAGAAAAGCCGCATGCGTTCCTGCGCCGCGAATGCCTTTTTCCCCAGAATCCGTTCCCGCATCCGCACGGGCGCCGCGGTTTCGGGCAGTCTCCAGGCCGTGAACCCATCATCAAGTGCGATCAGATGCTGTTGGTTGCCGTCCCGCTGTTGCGCCGTGTCGGGAAGGATCACGACCGGCGCCTCCAGCCCTTTTGCGCCATGAACCGTCATCACACGGATTTCGTTTCCGTGGCTGTCCATCTGGCGCTTGATGTCGCTTTCGTCTGTTGACACCCAGCCAAGAAAACCGGTCAGGGTAGGGGGCTCCATCTGTTCGTACTGCATTGCCTGGTTCAGCAACGCGTCGATACCGTCTTCGGCTTCGCTGCCCAGGCGCGCAATCAGATTTCTGCGCCCTTCATGGTGGGTGAGGATGCGTTCCAGAAGTTCGTAGGGCCGAAGGAAATCCACCTTGTCCAGCAGGTCGTCGATGATTTCATATGCCTGCCGGTAGTCGGCTTTGCGGTTGCGCAGTTCCGGCCAGAGATACCCCTTGCGTTCATGTGCAAGGCTGAAGAGATCGCGCTCGGTCAGCCCGAACAGAGGAGAGCGCAGAGCGCAGGCCAGCGACAGATCGTCTTCGGGGGTGGACAGAAAGGAAAGCAGCGCAACCAGATCCTTGACGGCCAGAACCGCCCCGATCTTCAGCCGGTCGGCGCCCGCAACGGGAAGCTTTCTGTCCTTCAGCGCCTTGATGATCTCGTGAAACAGGTTCGACCGTTTCTGCACCAATATGATGAAATCCCCCGCCTGCAAGGGACGTGTGCCTGCGGTGGTTGGCAGGGTCTCGCCGGCGTCGAGCAGGGCCTTGATGGCATCGGCGATCTGCCCGGCCAGCACATGCGTCGGATCGCTGGGGGCGGGCGCATCAAGGGGTTCGTCCCACGGGCCGATTTCGGGTTTTTCGGGCGGGTCGATAAAGGGCCAGATATCCACGCGCCCCGGCAGATCATTGTGATATGTGCGATGCGTCACCTTTTCGATCGCCAGGCCGACGGAAGCGGGGTCTTCCAGAACATGATCCACGACCCTGAGAATCGCGCTTGACGAGCGGAACGAATACAGCAGGTTTTGCCGCATGAGGGCCTTGCCGATGGCGCTCAGACGGTTCTGGAACATTTCCCTGAACCGGTCAAAGGCGGCAGGGTCGGCCCCCTGAAACGAATAGATCGACTGTTTTTCGTCCCCCACGACGAAAATTGTGCGCTCGACATCCCGCGCACTGCGGCCCGCCGTGAATTCCTGTTCCAGCAATGCGATGACCTCCCATTGCAGGGGGCTTGTATCCTGCGCCTCGTCCACAAGGATGTGGTCTATTCCCCCGTCGAGGCGGAACAGCACCCATTGTGCCATGCTGGAGGTCGAAAGAAGGTCGCGCGCCTTCATGATCAGGTCGTCGAAATCCAGCCAGCCCTGCGCCTGCTTGAGGCGCTCGAACGCGGCCAGGAAGGGCACGGAAAACTGCCGCAGGGCATGTGCTGCGCGCGCCGCCTCAAGGCCAAGCCGCCGTTGTCGGGCGTCGGCAAACCCTTGCATCACCGGATGCAGCTCGTCGATCAGGTCGGGGTGGCCGGTGCGTATCTTTTTTGTCGGAAACCGGTCGAATTTAGGCTGGCCGGGGCTTTTTCTGGTGTTGTCGCCATACACGAACATGTTTTCCAGCAGCAGCGCCTTTTCCCGGCTTCTGTTCTGCCAGTCGAACCGTGCCAGCAGATCGGCGTTCTTGATGTCGGTGGTCAAGCCCGAAGACAGGGCCTTTCTCAGGGTTTCAATCAGGGATGACAGGTTTTCAGGCCAGACCTCATCCAGCCAGCATTCTTCGTCATAATCCTCGGGGAGGTCGAATTTCGCCCATATCTCTGCCTTTGACAGCGGGTTTGCCAGGTCGTCGCGGTGCTGGATGACTTCTTTCAGGATGTCGTCGATCGACGTGCCTCCAAGCAGTCTGGCCAGGGCTTCAAGACTGTTGCCGTCGGGGCCATCGGCGATCTGTTCCAGAACCTGTGCACGCAGTTTTTTCGCGCTGCGGTCATCCATTTCCTGAAAGTTCGGGGATACCCCGGCCTCTAGTGGAAAGCGTCGCAGAAGGGATGCACAGAAAGAATGGATGGTCTGTATCTTCAGCCCACCGGGCGTTTCCAGCGCGCGGGCAAACAGGGTGCGTGCGTTGCGCAGGAATTCCGGCGTCAGCTTTGCGGGGTCCTCGCCCAGCCCCGCCAGCCTTGCGGCCAGCGCCTGATCATCCAGCATGGCCCATTCGCCAAGCCGCTCGAACAGCTTGATCTGCATATTGGCGGCAGCCGCCTTGGTATAGGTCAGGCAAAGTATCTTTTCAGGCGGTACCTTGCGCAGCAGCAGGCGGGCGACGCGGTCGGTCAGCACCCGCGTCTTGCCTGACCCGGCATTTGCCGAAACCCAGGTCGAACTGGTCGGATCTGCGGCGTCGATTTGCGCAAGTGTTGCGTCATTTGGCCGGTTCATCACGATACATCCTCGGGCTGGGCGGGATCACTTTCATCCCATTCCCCCTTGCGGGACAGGTGGTCATAGTCGGACGGATCGGTGCGCTTTTCCATGCGGGCGCGGGCGATATAGCCGGTTTCGGGTTTCTGGTAGGCCCGCAGCAGGTTGCGCAGGCCATCCAGCGTTTCGTGGATCACGTCGTTATCGATCGGGATGTCGCGGATCTCCAGCCTCGTCCCGATCCCGATATAGGTGGTCTGGGCAACCACAGCGGCCGGAACCCCCTTGAACCCGCCCTCTGCGGCCATGGCGGCCTCTAGCGGAAGCTGCTTGTCAAACAGCATGACCTGTTTGGGTGTGGGAATCGCCCCGGTCTTGTAGTCGTAAATGATCAGTTTTCCGTTCTTCTGCCGGTCGATGCGGTCGGCTGTCCCGGTCAGGTCGAAATCAGGGTCGCTCAGATGCAGCCTGCCCTTGCATTCAAGCGCCAGCGGGCTGGCCTGCGTGCGGTTGTTGCTTTCCCAGGCCACGATGTCCTGCGCAATCGCGGAAAGCCGGGCAGCCCACAGACGCCGTGTCGAGGGCCAGGGGATCTCTTGCGCCAGAACTTTACGGGCGATTTCCACAAGCTGTTCGGCGGCATCGTCGGGCAGGCCCTGCATGGTTTCCTCGACAAAGCGCTGCATGACCAGATGCAAGGCATTTCCGCGCATCATCGCATCAGGCTCGGGCCGGATCTTTTCAAGGGGTTTCAGCCTCAGGATCCGGCTTGCGTAAATGCTGTAGGGATCACGAACAAGGGTCTTGATCCGCGTAACCGAAAGCTGCCGGGGGCGAACCGAAACAGGTGGCCTTGGCGCTGGGCGGCGGGCAGGCGGCAGTGGTGCGGCCGGTGTTTCCAGCGCCTGCGCCAGATCCAGCCATTCCTGACCGCGCTGGCGCATTGCGTGCAGGCTGTTCTTGCCCGTTTCGCCCAGCCCGCCAAGCAGGTTGGTCAGCCTTATAAGCCAGCGCGATGCAACGGTCGGGGCCTCGGCGTCGCGGCGCGCGCGGCTGAGAACCACCTTGTCAAAGCAGATCCCGATCTGGAAATCCTGTGCCGACAACCCGATCTGGCGTTCCGGTGACAGCAGGCCGCATTGCTTGCGCATCGTTCGGCTGAGCCACGGGTCGGGTTCCGGCGTCGAGGGCCAGACCCCCTCGTTCAGCCCGGCAAGGATGACCAGATCCGCATTGATGAGGCGTGCTTCGCGTGGGCCCCATATCGCGATCAACGGATGGGGTGTTATCGCTTCGCGCACTTCTTCACGGTCAAGAACCGATCTGAGCAGCGCCGTGAAATCGGAAGGATTCATTGCGCCGGCGGCATCTGCGCATGTTTCGAGATTGGTGAATATCTCGGCGGCTTTTTCGCCTGCCGATTTCTCCCATAATTCACCTGCCCCGCCATCTGGCCCGCCGGCAAGGGTTTCGGCAGCCTTGCGCAGGCTGCCCAGATGGGCCGACAGATCTTGGGTGCCAATTTCTTCCAGTGGCGCCAGGGCGGCTTCCAGCCAGTCCACCCATCTGGTGGTGCCGGTATTTCCCTTTTTCGCGTCCCGGTTCCTTGCCCAGCCCCGTATTGCCGCGAAATCGGCAAATGGAGGGCCTTCGCGCCGGAACCAGAGTTCGAGTTCGCGGCTCTGCAAGAGATGCTCGTTTCGCCCGCTTGTCCCTGAATGGGTCAGCGGATGCTTGAGCAGTGCAAGCAGGGCTTCGCCTTCGATCCGGTGACCCATCAGATTGGCCAGAAGGCGCAGAAACACACCGGGCGGTGTGAGGGGCAGCGGCCGGCCCGCACTGTCGTCGGGCAGGATGTCCCACCGGTTCAGCGCCGCGGCAACCTGTCGGGTCAGATTCCGGTCGGGTGAGATCAGGATTGCGCGCTGCCTGTCTTCGGCGGCCTTGCGCAGACGCAATGCGATGGCAAGCGCCTCTTGGCGGGGGGATGCGGCCTCGATCAGGGTCAGGCCTGCCGTGGCTTGTGCGAGATCGGCAAGGCGGGGCCCTTCGCTCAGCCATTGGTCGGTGACCGGGGCAGGGCGCAATGCCAGAGAGATCAGCCGGTTGCGTGCAGGCGATGGTGGCAAGATGTCGGACCAGGGTGAAACCTCGTGTAGCGACACCCCAAGCTGCGAAAGTGTTTTGGCGACGACCGCCTGCGGGTGATCGTCACAATCTTTCTGTTGCAGGTAGTCCGCGGTGGCTTGGGGCAGATCGAAATCAAGACCCGGCAGGATGACCGCGCCCTGGGGCAGGCGGACAACGCCTTCCATCAGCCGCCGCATCGCACCGAGCGAGCCGGTCGAGCCGACCACCAGAACCGGATCCTGCGGCGGGCTTTTCTGCCATTCATTCAGCAAGGCCGAAACCACCATGCTTCGCCGGGTATGAATGTCGGGCTCGCCGGCTTCCTGGAAATAGGGGTTCAGGATATTCAGGAAACGCAGGCTGAGGGCCCAGTGTTCGGAATGGTTGGAAATGTCGAGCTGTTCCAGCGCTTCGGGATTTACCCCTTCGCCATGCATTTCATCCATGAGGTCGGCAAGCGAATCCGCCAGGTCAAAGGTGGCGGCCCGCGGCGCAATGTCAGGCTGCCTGTCAAGCAGCAAAGAAACCAGCCGAGTCAGTTCCAGGCGCCGCCTGAGAGGGGAAACCGCAGGCGGAATATCCGCACCGGCCAGCATGGTGTTGGCCAGATCGTCGAGAATGGCAATCTGCGGGATGAACCTGGCCGGCCCGGCGCAAAGCCTGTCGAGCAACAATTGCCGGGTCTTGTGAGAGTTCACCACAACCCGAACCCGCGCCCATACCTCGGGCGGGCTGCCCTTCAGCCGACATTCCAGCCCCTGAACAAGGGCCGCAATATACTGCACACCGGGGGGCAGGGCAAAGACACGGGGGTGGTCGGTGGGCTCAAACATCATCTTGCCTGTCCAGCATCCGTTCGGCCAGCCTGATCCCGTCAACTGTGCCGACATCGGCCCACCCGCCGCTGTGAATCATGCCGAACAGACGGCCGTCTTCAAGCATGCGGTCCCAGGGCATGTTCAGGGAAAACCGCGTTTCGGAAATTTCGCTGACCGCACTTGTCCTGATGATCTGTGCGCCTGTGTTGATCAGCCTTTGGCCAGGCTGACCTGTCCATCTTTGCAGTTGGCCGTCGGGTGACATGACGAAATCGCCCTTGCCCTTGTGTGCGATCGCATGCGCGAGTGGCACCAGCATCAGCAAGGCATCCATTCTGGCGGGCTCCCAGTGCTTGGCAAGGGGGGGGAAGGGGTTGCCATCTGTCCAGATGGCATCGGGGTTGAGGGTAAAGATGGTGTCGCGATCCAGCAGCGGCAGGGCATTCTTCAGCCCGCCGCCTGTTTCCAGCGCCTCGGGGGTTTCCTCGACCAGGATGACATCATCGCGCCCGGACAGGTGGTTTCGCAGCATGTCACCCAGATAGTGGATATTGACCAGCTTGCGCGCAATTCCAGCCGCGTCGGCCAGCGCCAGGGCGCGGTCGATCATGGGAATTCCCGCAACCGGCAGCAGGGGCTTGGGGCAGTTGTCGGTCAGCGCCCCCATGCGGGTGCCGCGCCCTGCGGCAAAGATCATTACCGTATCAGGGGTCATGCGGTTTCCTTTATCTTGCGCAGCACGGCCGGATCGGGGGGCGGGATGTGCCGGTTGATGAAATTGCGCAGAGCGGCCAGCGCAGGATGTTCGAGGTCGCGTTGCAGATGGCCCCAGACCCGCGGGATCAGGTCCAGATAGGCCGGTTTGCCGTCACGCAGCCAGAGGCGGCTGAAAATACCGATGATCTTCAGGTTTCTCTGGGCGCCCAGGGCGGCGTAGGCAGTCAGAAAGCTTTCGCGATCATCCTCTGACGTGGCCAGATACCGCTCGATCATGGTTGTGCGCAGTCTGTCAGAGGTGTCGCGCCGGGCGTCCTCCAGCAGCGATACCAGATCATAGGCCGGATGCCCCTTGAGAGCATCCTGAAAATCCAGCAGCCCGACCGCGGCAATCGCGGGGCGCGACGGCAGCCACAACAGGTTTTCCGCATGATAGTCGCGCAGCACGAGGCAGGGCCGGTCGGTTGCTGCCAAGGCACAGGCTGCCCGGATCAGCCCATCATATTCTGCCGCAAGCGCCTGCGGGGTTTCCTGCCCCGTTGCTGCTGGCAGATACCATTGTGTCAGCAGACGGGATTCGCGTAGATAGACAGCCCCGTCATAAGGGGCGAGGGCATCGGGCGGCGTAGTGTTGCGCAGGGCCAGCAACAGATCGACAGCCTTTTCATAGAGGGGGAATTCGGCGTTCCGGTCGCGTTCGCAGACCCGCGCATAGAGGTCGTCGCCAAGGTCTTCAAGCAACACCAGCCCGCGGTCGCGATCATGTGCCAGGATGGTCGGGGCGCTGAATCCGTTTCGGGCAAGGTGCCGTGCGATCGCCACGAACGGGGCCGTGTCTTCACCGCTTTCCGGGGGGGCATCCATCAGCACGGCCGTTTCGCCGCTGGTCTTGTGCAGCCTTTCATATCGCCGTGCCGACGCGTCGCCCGCCAGGGGCCTGCGATCGGCTTGCGCCCAACCGCACTCGGCCAGAAAGTTTTCGATTTCGGCGTCTCGTGTGTTCACGCGCTTCTTTCCTTCAATCTGTCGATCAGCGGCTGCCAGCGCCGGTTGGGGGAACTGATGACAACCTGCCGTTCGCCGGGGGTTTTCTTCTGCGCAAAGGCCAGGGTCAGCGCGTCGGCGGGAAGTTCTTCCCCCAAACGGTCGGGCCATTCTACAAGGCACAGTGCCGTTGCAAAGGCGTCCAGCAGGCCAAGCTCGGCCACCTCGTCAACCGAGGTCAGGCGATAAAGGTCGCTGTGCCAGATTTCCAGATCGCCGGCCTGATAGGTCTGAACCAGCGTGAAGGTGGGCGAAGGGATGTCCTCGACCAAACCATGATCTGCAAGCATGGCCGAAATCAGGGCGCGCGCGAAAAAGCTTTTCCCGGCGCCGACCGGCCCGGCCAGAAGCAGCACATCCCCTGCCCGCAAGACAGATTTGACCACCTCGGCAAGGGCGGTGGTTGCCGCCTCGTCCGCAAGTGTCAGTTCTGCCGAAAATTCTGCCTGTTCAACTGCTGCCATGGCCCGAGTCTGGCCGGATCAAGGCGGCGGTGCAAGGGGTCGTCATGCGCGGGCAAGGGATTTTTCGATTTCCTGCACCTCATTGGTGACGTGAGGGTGAAAAAGGCAAAGAAAGGCCCCGCGGGCAAGTGGCTTGAAGCGCAGCTCCAGCTTGCCGCCGCGGTAGGATTCGACGCAGTCGCGAATTTCCCGGCGCGCCGACGGGTTGGCCGCGAAATGTGCCACGCGCTGCCATGTGATCGACGGCTTGCAGGAGCGTTGCCAAAGCGACAGCGCCTCGGTGATGTCCATGCACATCAACCTTTCGCCGGGATCCACGCCCCAGAGCGCAACAAAGGCGTCATTGTTCATCACAAGGTCACCATTTGGTGCAAACACGGCAAGTGCGGCATCAAATCCGTCAAGAACCGCCTGGTGCAGGGCAAGCTCTGACCGGAACTGCCGTTGAAGGGTAATTGCTGCGGTAATGTCCTCGAACAGAAAGGCCACCGCCCCTTCAGGGTGGGGGCGTCCGGTGACCTTGAATGTCTGGCCGGTGGGCAGGGGCCAGTGTTCCTCGTAGGTGCCGTCCTCGGCGGCTTTTTCAAGTTCGACAATCCGTTCGCGCCAGGATCTGTAGTCCTTGGGTTCGGGGATTCTCCGGTATTCCCTGAGCCGGTCGAGAAACGCATAAAGTGTCGGTCTTTCGCTCAACCATTCGGGTTCGAGCGTCGTCAGATTGGCCAGCGCGGGGTTGAACAGGGCCAGTTGGCGGTTGCGGTCGAAGATGGCCAGCCCGATAGGCAGATGCGAAAAGGTCATGGTCAGGGTCTGCACAAAATTTCGCAACGCCTCTTCTGCCTGGATCAGCGGATCGGCCGGCAGCGCATAGTTGAGCATCTCGCCCGTCGACATCTTGGCGCGTATCACCTCGTACCACCGGGTTTTTTCCTGCCCCGGCAGGTCGAGGCTTACGCGGGACGGCCCGGGTTCCGGTTCGGATTTTCCGAAAATTGCGGGCAGATCGGCTGTCTGCGGGTCTTCTGCGGCGGGGACACCGGCCATTTTCCGATAGGGGCGGTTGGCCCAGCGGATATTTCCCTGCTCGTCCTCTTTCCAGATCAGCATGGGGGACAGGTCACAGATTTCACCTGTTTCAGCCGAGGCCGCGGCCGGACTGTCTGTTGGTGTTGCGGGGGTGGTCGGGATGGTCTCGATCCCGTGTTGCCCTTTTCCCTCCATATCCTCGGTTGCGCTGCGCTGTATGGCGCCGCGTTGCTTTCTTCCGGCGGCAAGCAGAATGGCAACTGCGCCAAGGGCCGACAGCACGCTTGTCGCCACCATGAAAAGCCCGGTGGATAGATTGAGAAAGAACATTACGGATTGCCCCGGAGGTTAACAGATGACTGACACACGGAATTGACGGTGCTTAACAGTCAAATCGTTAACGAACGGTTAAACCCGCATGGGTGCGTTCTTTCCCAGAGGGCCGTGAGTCACCTCTTCCGAGGGGACGATGGCCTCGCGGGGCCAGATTACTTCGACGATGGCACCACGTCTTGCCGGGGTTTCGTCGACAGTCAGGAAGGGGTCCGACCCATTGGCAAAGGTTATCTCTGCGCCGGTTCTTTCCAGCAGGGTCTTGGCGATGAACAGCCCCAGGCCCATGCCTTCATATTCGGGGCGTTCGGGGTCGGGTTTGCGTTTGCGGCGCTTGCTGACAAAGGGGTCGCCAATCCGGCCGATCAGGTCGGGTGGATAGCCCCGCCCGTCATCGGCGATCACGATGCGGATCGACTTTTTCGACCAGATCACATCGATCCAGATATTTTCCTGCGCGAAATCAACGGCGTTCTGAATCAGGTTACGCAGCCCGTGGATGATTTCAGGCTTGCGCTGGATGCTTGGCTGTTCGCCCGCCGAGAGGGATTTGGGGGTAAAGCTGAAATGCAACTGCTTGCCCCGGTTTTCATGCGGCTCGGCCGCTTCGCGCACGACCGATGAAATCGGCGCATGATGTATCAGCATGTCATCCTTGCCGGTCCTGCCCATGTCGCGCAGGATATCGCGGCAGCGGTCGGCCTGCTGGCCGATCAACTGGATGTCCTCTTTCATCTGGGGACAATCTTCCAGTTCGTCCAGCAACTCGGTGCTGACCAGCTTGATGGTTGCAAGCGGCGTGCCCAGCTCATGCGCGGCTGCGGCGACCACACGGCCCAGATCTGTCAGCTTTTGTTCCCGGCTCAAGGCCATTTGTGTGGCGATCAGAGCCTGTGACATGGATTCGGTTTCGGTGGTAACCCGACGTGCATAGCCTGCCAGAAAGACCAGCCCGATGATCAGCGATATCCAGAAGCCGGTCACGAAGATGTCCGGCATTTTCAGGATTTCGCCCTCGACCGTCTGCAGGGGTTCGTAATTCCAGGCGAGAATCGTGATCAGGATCACCGCGACCGCGCCCAGCGCAACCGTCGAGCGCAGCGTCAATGACGTGGCCGAAATCGTGACCGGGGCCAGGATCAACAGCGCAAAGGGGTTGTTCAGCCCGCCCGTCAGATACAGCAGAAACACCAGCTGCGACATGTCGAACAACAACGCAAGCATGGTTTCCTGTTCCGACAGGCGCTTGTTCTTGGGGTATATGATGGTCGAGGCTATGTTGAAAACCACCGACGCGCCAATGGCCATGATAGACATGCCGACATTTATTGAAAGGTCCAGCCAGGTGGTAGCAACAAGCACTGCCCCGGTCTGCCCGATGATTGCCAGCCAGCGCAGATTGATGAGCGTGCGCAGCCTTACCCACTCGGATCGGTGTCCGGTGGTCAGAATGTCAACTTCAAGATCTGGCATATGGCACCGGGGGTCTATTGTCGCACTAACGTCATCTGGTATTGATACGTGTGTGGTTTCAGTGGATCAACACGCTAACAGACATCTGGCAAGAAGACGAACACCATGTCGCGCTTATATTCATTCATAGCGGTCACGCTGGTTGCTGCCCTGTTGGGCGGCCTCGCGATCTTTGTCTTTACCGGTCAGGACAATGACCGCTTTGCATCCTGTCGCACCAGCAAGATTGCCGGCGGCAAGGCAACGATCGGCGGCCCCTTCACCTTGCTTGACAGGAACGGCAACACCGTGACCGACAAGGATGTGATCACCAAGCCCAGCCTGATCTATTTCGGCTATACCTATTGCCCTGATGTCTGTCCGATGGACAATGCGCGCAATGCTCAGGCGACCGAGCTGCTGAAAAAGATGGGCTATGATGTCCAGCCCGTGTTCATATCGATCGACCCTGAACGCGACACCCCGGCAGTTGTGGGTGAATTCGCCGATGCCTTTGGCGCCGGGATGGTGGGGTTGACCGGCTCTCCCGAACAGGTCAAGGCGGCCTCAAGGGCCTACAAGACCTATTACCGCAAGAACGGCGAGGGCGAAGACTATCTGATGGATCACTCGACCTTCACCTATCTTGTCTTGCCGAAATACGGGTTCGTTGATTTCTTCCGCCGGGATATTCCTGCCAAGGACATGGCCCGCACGGTTGCCTGTTTCATCGACAAGTCCTGAACAGTTTGACCATTCGTCGCAGAAACTTTACAAAGTCCTTAACTTCAGGGAAGCAAGGACGGTAAAGAATGGCTGAGCGTGAGCTGCGCGAGATTGGCGAAGACAATTCCCTGTTGCTGGTCGATGACGACGAGCCGTTTCTGCGGCGCCTTGCGCGCGCGATGGAAAAGCGCGGCTTTGCGCCCGAAGCGGTTGAAACCGTCGCTGCCGGCAAGGCCATTGCCACCGCCCGCCCGCCCGCCTATGCGGTGATTGACCTGCGGCTGGAAGATGGCAACGGGCTGGATGTGGTTGAGGTGTTGCGCGAAAAACGCCCTGACGCGCGCGTTGTCGTGCTGACCGGATATGGCGCGATTGCCACCGCTGTTGCCGCCGTCAAGATCGGCGCAACCGATTATCTGTCGAAACCGGCTGATGCCAATGACATCACAGCCGCCTTGCTGGCCGGCGATGATGACCGTCCGCCGCCGCCGGAAAACCCCATGTCGGCCGATCGCGTGCGTTGGGAACATATCCAGCGGGTGTTCGAGCTGTGCGACCGCAATGTCAGCGAAACCGCGCGACGTCTGAACATGCACCGCCGGACATTGCAGCGTATATTGGCGAAACGCTCGCCGCGCTGAATTCTATCCGCGAATTTCCGCCTCGATCTGCGCACGGCTCTTGCGGGCGCGCTCGGTTGCGCTTTTCAGCTGTCCGCAGGCGGCCATGATGTCTTCGCCCCGCGGGGTGCGGATAGGGCTGGCATAGCCTGCCTTGTAGATGATGTCGGCGAACGCCCGGATGCGGTTGTTCGACGATCTTTCATAGGGCGCGCCGGGCCATTCGTTGAAGGGGATCAGGTTTATCTTGGCTGGGATTCCCTTGATCAGCTGAACCAGGCGCCGCGCATCTTCATCGCTGTCATTGATGCCCTTCAGCATCACATATTCAAAGGTGATGCGTTCCGAATTCGACAGTTTCGGATAGGCCCGGAGCGCATTCAGCAGCGCCTCGATATTCCAGCGCTTGTTGATCGGCACCAGCCTGTCGCGCACCTCATCCGTGGTGGCATGAAAGGAAATCGCCAGCATACAGCCGATCTCGGCCCCCGTCCGGGGAATTTCGGGCACCACCCCCGAGGTCGAAAGCGTGATCCTGCGGCGCGACAGGCTGATCCCTTCGGCATCCATGGCGATTTTCATGGCATCGCGGACGTTTTCGAAATTGTACAGCGGTTCGCCCATGCCCATCAGTACGATGTTTGACAACAGCCGCGTCTCAATCTTTGGGTGGCGGCCGGGTTTGGGCCATTCACCCAGATCGTCGCGGGCAACAAGGATCTGGCCGACAATCTCGGCCGGGGTCAGGTTGCGCACCAGTTTCTGCGTGCCGGTATGGCAGAACGAGCAGGTCAGCGTGCAGCCCACCTGAGAAGAAATACACAGCGTGCCGCGGTCTTCCTCGGGGATATAGACGGTTTCGACCTCGTGTCCGCCCTGGATGCGCAGCAGATATTTGCGCGTGCCGTCGGATGATACCTGCCGGGTCACGATTTCGGGGCGCGCGATGGTGAATTTCTCGGCCAGAAGGGCGCGGTAGTCCTTGGCCAGATTGGTCATCACCGAAAAATCGGTGACACCCTTCTGATAGATCCACTGCCACAGCTGGCCAACGCGCATCCCCGCCTGACGTTCCGGCGTGCCGGCGGCAATCAGGGCCTCGCGCATCTGGTCGCGGGTCAGACCGACAAGGTTGATCCTGCCGCCTTCGGGCAGCTTGCGCGGAACGGTGATGTTGTCGGGCGTGATCGCGGTCATGAGCGTGGCTTTCGGGTGTGCGGATGGAAAGCAGGGGATACAACAAAAGCACGGCCCGCGCAAAGGGGGGCTGTCTTGCCGCCTTGCCGCATCAGACGAGATGATCCACCACCGCCAGATGTTGCGCGATCTCGCCGACGGTTTCCATCCACCGGGCTACCAGTGCCGGGTCGCTGGGGGCTGCTGAGACACCGGCGGCGATTTCACCGTTCAACACAGCCTCGATGGCCAGAGACAGCGGGATCGAAACAAGCTGCGCCATGGCGCTGCCTTTCTCGTTTCCAAAGGCATCCAGCGCATAGGTCTTGTGATAGACGGTCTTGCCATCGCGCGTGGCCCTGAGCGCGACGCACAGCACCACGCGGTCGGGTTCCCCGTCGGCATAGGCGTTGTCGCGCCAGAACTGGTCGGACATCTCTTTCAGGCGCGCTTCGCCGGCTTTGCCTTGCAATGTTTCAATTTCACGAAACACGTCGGCCCAGGCCTCGGCCCAGCCATTCAGGCGCAGCGTGCCGCGCACGAATTGCCTGACCTTCCAGTCGGGATCAAACCCGTATTCCGCCATGAAGGGGATCGAGTCGCGGTTCGGGTAAACCTCGAATTCCTCGGGCTGTTGCAGGGGTGCGGTATAGCTGGAAATGGCATTCCAGGGGCGATCGACCTGCAATTCCCGAAAGTCCTGAATCGAACGCGACGGTGATTTGAGCGCCTTCAGCACCCCCAAGGGCGACCAGGAAAACTTGTACCGGAAGGGATTTTCGTGTTTCGGAATACCACCGCAATAGGAAATGAAGGACAACTCGTTTTCGCCGTCAAAGGCAGGGGACGCGCGGTAGTCGGCCATCAGCCAATGCGCCATCACATGATCGATGCCGGGGTCAAGCCCGACCTCGTTGACCAGCGCCAGCCCCTTGTTGCGGGCAGCGTCGTCAAGCGCGCGCATCTCGGGCGAGATATACGAGGTCGATGCAAAATGCGCCTGCCTTTCAAGGCAGAGCTGCGCCAGGGGCACATGCCAGTCGCCCGGCAGCATGGAAACCAGAATATCGCCGGGGTTCAATGCGTCCTCTACTGCCTTGGTCGTAAAGGGGCGAATGTCGTCGGTCAGATCGCCCACCGCCGCGCGGGCCTTGTCAACGGTGCGGTTCCAGACGATGACATCATGGCCGCGCTCGATCAGGCGGCGCAGGCCGGGGATCGATGACAGGCCGGTGCCGATCCAGTGAATTCTGCTCATCTTGTCGTCCTTTCAGGCCTTGGCGGCGTGTTCTTCGAATATGGCGGCGGCGCGCGCCCAGATGCCGCTGTTCATGTCGGTGATGGTTTGCAGCGCCGGCAACAGCTGTGCCGCGTAATCCTGGCTGCTTTCGAGCGGCAGCATCGAGGGCAGGTTGTCGATGGCCATGACATCCAGCGGCGGCGGGCCGTCTGTTGCGCGAATGACGGGGGCGTCAAAGCTGGTGGCATGGTCATAAATCGGCACGGGGTTGTAGTCGCTGCTGGGGTCGCAGGACACATCCGCAACCACCGTCAGGCGGCGCGGGGCGGAAAGCGCGGATTTGGGCAGGAATACGGGGATGCCGGGCAGTGCCATCACGCAGTTGACAAAGATCTCGTGCTCCAGAACCTCGGGGAAGGGGCCGCCGGATGCGGTTTCCTCGATATCCCAGCGGGTGATTTCCAGGCCCATCTGTTGCAGCAGGTCGCCCGCGCCGCTGCCGACCCGCCCCCTGGCGCCGATGATGATGGCGCGCGGCATCGCCGCACCGTTTGAAAGCGCCGCTTTCATGTCGTCTGCCAGATCATCCAGCAACGCCTTCTTGTCGGGATAGGTGCCCACGCGCGCGGGGCCGGGCAGATCGCCCGCCTGTTGTGCCACCCAGACCTTGAGGCCCACGGCGGCGCCCGCATAGCCCGCCCAATAGCCGAATGCGGCAACGCGGCGGCCATCGTCGTGGGTGAGATATTCCAGATCATACAGCACGCCGCCGCCCGCGCGAAACCGGCGCAGCAGGGCAGGGCCGTCGGCCTGGCCCTTGAAGGCGTGACCGAACATGATGTGGCGGTGGCGCAGGGGGGTGCCATCGTCGGGAAGTTCCTTGAGGCCGAAAATCACCGCATCATCGGGCGCCTCGGGCCAGCTGCCTTCGGGGGCGATTTCGGCGCCGGCCTCTTGATAGCCTTCGATAGGGATGGCGCGGCAGGAGGAGTGTTCGACCGTGACGCGGATGCCCTGTGCGATCAGCTGCGCGGCGCCCTCGGGGGTGAGGCCGACCCGTTGTTCGTTTTCCCGCTGCTCGGCGCGGACCCAGAGATGTGCTTTCATGGGGACTCCTTTCCGGTGATCAGGATTAGCGCCGCGTGGCGGCCTTGCCAATAGGGGCTGATAGCGGCCGTTGCGGCAGAATGCCGGGCGAAGAGGGGGCGCTGCCCCCGCCCTTCGGGCCCCCCGGAGTATTTTGGCAAAGAAGAAGGCGGGATCAGTCGTGCGATTGTCGGGTTTGGTGATTTGCGGCTGGCGGGTTTT
>JAUZRU010000004.1 GCA_030950185.1 Paracoccaceae bacterium
ACCCGTAACTTAAGCTTGGGAAGCTCGCGTGATACCTTTTCACCATACCCGCGCAGAGTGTTAGGTAAGACCGCGCCCCGATTCAGTCAAGCGGTGAAATGTGTTTCAGCGCCGCCTTCTGCGCCGCTTGCCGCCGCGGTCGTCGCCATCATTGCGTTGGTTGAACGCAACTTCGGGGAATTCCACGATCTGGCGCAGAATCGGAAATGGCTCGACCGCGTTGGGGATGGCTGATGCATTGACGAAATGCTCTTGAAAACGGGGTTCGATGGCGGTTTCGATCTTGTCGATCTGGCGCACGACCTGTTCGATCTCGCGCCTTGCATCGATGTTCAACAGCGCAATCCGCGCGCCGGTGCCGGCCGCATTGCCGGCCGAGCTGACGCGCTCTAGCGCGCAATCCGGGATCATGCCCAGAACCATTGCATGGCGCGGCGAAATATGGGCGCCAAACGCGCCGGCCAGCACGATCCGGTCAACGGTGTCGGTGCCGAACTTGTCCATCAGCAGGCGCGCGCCGGAATAAAGTGCCGCCTTGGCCATCTGGATTTCGCGGATATCGCGGTTGGTCACGGTGATGCGTGGCCCGCCCCTGTCGGTTTCATCCCAGACCAGATATTCATGGGTGCGCCCGTTCAGGATGCAGCGTGCGCTGCCCGTCTGTTCTGCGCTGCCGATCAGCCCCGAGGCGTCGACGATGCCAGCAAGGCGCATTTCGGCCACCATTTCGATGATGCCGGAGCCACAGATCCCCGTGACGCCCGTCTGCGCGATTGCCTCGGCAAAACCGGGCTCGTCCGACCACAGCTCGCAGCCGATCACCTTGAAGCGCGGCTCCTTGGTAGCGGGGTCGATCTGCACCCGCTCGATAGCGCCGGGGGCCGCGCGCTGCCCGCTGGAGATCTGCGCACCCTCGAAAGCCGGGCCCGTGGGCGAGGAACAGGCCAGCACGCGCTCGCGGTTGCCCAGCAGGATCTCGGCATTGGTGCCGACATCGACCACCAGCACCAGATCGTCCGACTTGTGGGGCGCCTCTGACAGGGCGACGGCGGCTGCGTCTGCCCCCACATGGCCGGCAATGCAGGGCGGCACATACAGGCGTGCGGCGGGCGCAATGCTGTCCAGCCCCAGCTGCCCGGCGCACAGGTTCAGCGCATCGGCCGTGGCCAGTGCAAAAGGCGCCTGGCCAAGTTCGAACGGGTCGATCCCCAGCAGCAGGTGGTGCATCACCGGGTTGCAGACAATGACCATCTCGACGATCAGTTCGGGGGAAATTCCGGCCTCGGCCGCGATATCCTGGAACAGCGCGTTCAGCGCAGTGCGGACAGTTGCGGTCAGCTCGGCCGCGCCGCCCTTGTTCATGGTGCAATAGCTGACCCTGCTCATCAGGTCTTCGCCAAAGCGGATCTGCGGATTCATCACCCCGCTCGAGGCGACAACCTCGCCCGAATGCAGGTCGCACAGATGTGCGGCGATGGTGGTCGATCCAAGATCGACGGCCAGCCCGTAAAGCGGGCCCTCGAAAAAGCCGGGCCACAGGCGGATGATCTCGGCCGAATGATTTTCGCCCGCCATATGCAGGGCAACGGTGACCTTCCAGTCGCCCTTGCGCAGGATGGCTTGCAGATCGGCAAGCGTTGCGAAATCGGCGGTGACATCTTTCACCTGCCACTGTTCGCGCAGGGCTTGTTTCAGGCGTTCCAGATCGCCTGACGGGTCGTGCATGTCGGGCTGGGCAACCTCGACATAGAACAGCCGCGTCGGCGGGTTCATCGTGACGGTGCGGGCCTCGGCGCGTTTGCGCACGACCTGCTTGTGCACCTGGCTTTCGGGGGGCACGTCGATCACGACATCGCCCTGAATACGCGCCTGACAGCCAAGGCGCCGCCCCTCGGCCAGGCCGCGCTTTTGCCGATAGCGTTCCTCGACAGCGTTCCATTCCGACAGCGCATCGGGTGCAACGTTCAGCCCGTGCTTGGGAAATTCGCCGAAAGAGGGCGTGATCTGACAGCGCGAACAGATCCCCCGCCCACCACAGACCGAATCCAGATCGACGCCCAGCTTGCGGGCCGCATCCAGCACGCTTGTGCCTTGGGCTACATGCCCGCGCTTGCCCGAGGGGGTGAAAATGACCAGAGGGTCGCCGTCTGCCATGTCTGATCCTGTGCCTGCTTTGCCTTGTTCGGCGGTTATGGCCCCCGAAAGGCGTCAAGACAAGCGTTGTTGCGACGCCCGCACCCCTGGTTGCGGCAATTCGCTTGAGACGGCCCGCACGGGCGCGTAAACTGCCGCCTGATGGCCAGACAGGACAAAGCACCCGACAAGACCGAATCCGGACCGACCCCTTTGGGGCGGCTGATTGCTGCTGCGGTGATAGGCGTGGCGGTGCTGCTTGTCTGGTTCTCGAATGTCTACCTGACCCAGAGATTTACCCAGGAAACCCACTCACGGGCCGAGCTGCGCCTTGCCCTTTATGCCGGCAACCTGCTGAGCGAGCTCAAGCGCACATCCGTTGTGCCGCTGCTGCTGTCACGCGACCCGGCCCTGATTTCGGCGCTCAATTCGGGTGATTTCGCGGCGACTTCGCAGCGGCTCATTTCCATCAAGGATGAAATCGGCGCGGCCTCGCTGATGCTGCTGGATGGTGTCGGGCGCACCGTTGCCGCAACCGACCGCAAGCTGATCGGCACCCAGCACCGAAACAACGCCTATTTCGTCGAGGCGCTGCGCAACAAGGGCACCGTCTTTACAATGCAAAAGCTGGAAACCGGTGGATTGCAGTTCAGCTATTCGCGCAAGATCGAAAGCGGCAAGCAGGGCATCGGTGTCATTGTGGTCGAGGTTGATCTGTCGCGTCTTGAAAAGAAATGGGCCTATGCCGGAGAATCGATCATGGTTACCGACTCTGGCGGCCAGGTGATCCTGTCTTCGGAACCCAGATGGAAATACCAGACCGTCGCCGAAGCATTGAAGGTGCGTGCCGCTCCCAGCGTCATCGATCGCGCCCTTGGGGCGGCAGGAGATTGGGAACAAAGCCCGGCCGAGGCCATCACGCAGGGCTATGCGATCATGCGTATCGACGGCAAGGTGGGCTTTCAGGGATGGCGGATCACCTATTTTTCGACCTTCGCGCCGGTGCGTGAACGGGTCAACGGCGTTCTCGCCATCGAGATCATGGTGTTTTCGATTCTGGTCGCGTTGATTTTCTATGTGCTCTCGCGTCGGGCCGTGCAGCAATCACTGCTGTTCAAACGCGAATCCATTGCCCTGAAGGCGCTGAACGAAAGGCTGTCGCGCGAGATCGAAGAACGCGAGAAGATCGAGCGCGATCTGCGGGTTGCGGAACAGAGCCTCGAGCAAAGTTCGAAACTGGCGGCGCTTGGCGAGATGTCCGCCGCCGTCAGCCACGAGTTGAACCAGCCGCTTGCAGCGATGAAGACATATCTGGCAGGGGCAAAGCTGCTGTTGCAGCGCCACCGCCCCGACGAGGCGCTTTCGTCATTCCAACGCATCGACGATCTGATAGGGCGCATGGCCACGATTACCCGGCAGCTCAAATCCTATGCGCGCAAGGGGGGCGAGGAACTGGCGCCGGTGGATCTTCGCGAAGCCCTGTCGGGCGCGCTTGCCATGATGGAACCTCAGCTCAACCAGATGCAGGTCAAGATCACGCAGAACGTGCCGTCCGAGCCGGTCATGGTGCTGGGCGACGGGCTGCGCCTTGAGCAGGTGGTTGTGAACCTTCTGCGCAACGCGCTTGATGCAATGAAGGAACAGGATGACCGCGAGCTTGATATCCTGTTGTCGGCGGGCGAGATGGCCAAATTGTCGATACGTGACAATGGCCGCGGGATCGACGACCTGGATCAGCTGTTCGAGCCCTTCTACACGACCAAGAAACCGGGTGAAGGTGTCGGGCTGGGGCTTGCCATCTCGTCTGGCATCGTGAACGATCTTGGCGGGCGTCTGACGGCGCGCAATACCGCCTCGGGCGGCGCCGTTTTCGAAATTCGGATCCCACTGCTTGGCGATGATGCCGAGGCTGCGCAATGATGCGGCACAATGATACGCCTAATGATACGGGGCCAAAGATGTCTGACAGTATGAGCATAGCCATCGTCGATGACGAAGAAGACATGCGCAAATCCATCTCGCAGTGGCTTTCGTTGTCGGGCTACAACACTGAAACATTTTCCAGCGCAGAAGAGGCGCTGGCCCGGCTATCGCCAGATTTCAGGGGCATCGTCATCAGCGACATCAAGATGCCCGGCATGGATGGCATGGCATTTCTGCGCCGCGTGATGAACATGGATCCGGCGCTGCCGGTCATCCTGATTACCGGCCATGGCGATGTGCCCATGGCTGTCGAGGCCATGCGCATCGGGGCCTATGATTTCGTGGAAAAGCCCTTTGACCCCGATCGCCTTGCGGATCTCGCCCGCAGGGCAATTCACACAAGGCGTCTGGCCATGGACAATCGCGCCCTGCGCCGCGAGCTGTCCGACGGCACCGTATTGCTGCGCAAGCTGGTCGGCTCGAGCCCCGTCATGGAACGTCTGCGCGAGGATATTCTCGATCTGGCGCAAGCCGACAATCATGTCCTGATCGATGGCGAGACCGGCACCGGCAAAAGCCTTGTCGCCCACGCGCTGCATGCCTGTGGCCCACGGCAGGGGCGCAAGTTCCTGACCATCAGCTGCGCGGCCTATTCGGAAGACGAACTTTCCGCACGCCTTTTTGGCCCGCCCCCGTCGGGCGCGGGGCTTTCGCTGCTCGAAGAGGTGCGCGGCGGAACGCTTTGCCTGGAAGATGTCGAGGCTCTGCCCTCGGCATTGCAGGCCCGGCTGGTCAGCCTGATGAACGATCAGGCCATCACCGGAGACGCCCCGCCCGTACGCCTGATAGGCATTTGTAACATGGCCGATGCAGAAACCAGTTGCGAAGACCAGTTGCGCAGCGATTTCTATTACCGCGTTTCCGCCCTGCATCTGACCCTTCCGCCGCTACGGCAAAGGGGTGAGGACATCCTGACCCTGTTCAAGAGATTCACCGAGACATTTGCCGATGAATATGGCTGCGCGGCCCCGGAAATCTCGGCCAGAGAGGCCGCACATCTGTTGCAGGCCCCGTGGCCGGGGAATGTCCGCCAGCTCATCAATCTGGCCGAACGTGCGGTTCTGCAAAGCAGGCGTGGGGGCGGGTCGATTACCTCGCTGCTGATGGCCGAAAATGCCGAGCTGCCGACAACCATGGTCAGCGAAGGAAAGCCTCTGCGTGAATATGTCGAGGCCTTCGAGCGCATGTTGATAGACAACACCATGCGCCGCCACCGCGGTTCGATCTCGGCGGTCATGAAAGAACTTCGCATTCCGCGCCGGACGCTGAATGAAAAGATGGCCAAATACGGGCTGAGCCGCGCCGATTACCTGTAATCCTGCCCCGATCGATTCTTCTTTGCGAAAATATGCGCGGGGGTGAATTGCCGCAGGCAAGAGGGGCAGCCGCCTCCGACTCCGCCACCTGCCTTGCGATTCAGGCAGACACCAGCGCCTTGGCCAGCGAATGGAACAGCGGTGCGCCGTCACGCCCGCCAAGGGTTGCGTCATTCATGCGCTCGGGATGCGGCATCATTCCCAGCACGCGGCGGTTTTCCGAAAGGATCCCGGCGATATCGGCAACCGAACCGTTGGGGTTGTCGTCATAGGTAAATGCGATGCGATCTTCGCCCCGCAACCGTTTCAGCAGCTCGGCGTCGGCCAGATAGTTGCCATCGTGATGGGCCACCGGAATGCGGATATGCTGGCCCTTTTCATAGGCTGCGGTAAAGGCGCTGTCGGTGGTCCGCACGGTCAGATCGACATCCTTGCAGATGAATTTCAGCCCCGCATTGCGCATCAGCGCACCGGGCAGAAGACCTGTTTCCGTCAGCACCTGAAACCCGTTGCAGATGCCCAGAACATGCCCGCCGCGGGCGGCAAAATCCGCAACCGCCCGCATGATGGGCGAGCGCGCCGCAATGGCACCGCAGCGCAGGTAATCGCCAAAGGAAAACCCGCCGGGAATGCCGATCACGTCAAGACCCGCGGGCAGGCTTGTTTCCTTGTGCCAGATCATTTCGGGCGCGCGGCCGGTTGCGTCCTTGAACGCCACCGCCAGATCACGGTCGCAGTTGGAGCCGGGAAAGACGATGACGGCGGCCTTCACGGTCATGGCATCAGTTCCACGCGATAATCTTCGATGACCGTGTTGGCCAGCAGCTTTTCGCACATCTCGCGCACCACGGCTTCGGCGCGGCCTGCGTCGTCTTCGGCCAGATCCAGCTCGATCACCTTGCCCTGGCGCACCGAATTGATGCCGTCAAAGCCAAGTGCCAAAAGCGAATGGCGCACGGCTTCGCCCTGGGGGTCGAGA
Organism: Paracoccaceae bacterium; assembly: GCA_030950185.1. Classification (GTDB taxonomy): domain Bacteria; phylum Pseudomonadota; class Alphaproteobacteria; order Rhodobacterales; family Rhodobacteraceae; genus UBA5972. The sequence continues at coordinate 6,412 of JAUZRU010000004.1, forward strand.
ACGCCCTGCTTGAGTGTCACGAATACACGAGCCTTCATTCGGAGTTTCCTTCCGTCAGTTGACCAGCTTGGGCCGCAAACTGCCGCTGCCGTTCTTGGGGATCAGGCCAAGGCGGCTGGCGACCTCGGTATAGGCGTCGGCCAGATCGCCCAGATCCTGCCGGAACACGTCCTTGTCCAGCTTGGCACCGGTCTTGATATCCCACAGGCGGCAGCTGTCGGGGCTGATTTCGTCGGCCACGATCAGGCGCTGGAAGTCGCCCTCATAGACACGGCCGATCTCGATCTTGAAATCGACCAGCCGGATGCTGGCGCCCAGCATCACGCCGGACAGGAAATCATTGACCCGCAGCGCCAGCGCGACCATGTCGTCCATGTCCTGCTGGGTGGCCCAGTTGAAGGCGATGATGTGCTCTTCGCTGACCAGCGGGTCGCCCAGCGCGTCATCCTTGTAGTAGAATTCGACAATGGGCCGCGGCAGCTGCGTGCCTTCCTCGATGCCAAGCCGCTTGCTGATCGAGCCGGCGGCGATGTTGCGCACGACAACCTCGAGCGGGATGATCTCGACCGCGCGGATCAATTGCTCGCGCATGTTCAGGCGGCGGATGAAATGATTGGGCACGCCGATTGCCGTCAGTCCCTGCATGAAGAATTCGCTGAGCCGGTTGTTGAGAACGCCCTTGCCCTCGATCACGGCGTGCTTTTCGGCGTTGAAGGCCGTGGCGTCATCCTTGAAATATTGCACAAGCGTGCCGGGCTCGGGGCCTTCATACAGGATCTTGGCCTTGCCTTCATAGATTTTCTTGCGGCGTGACATGCCTGGACTCCGATCTCGGCGGGGGATGCGCAAACAGGCCTGTTTCCAAGGGCCGATTCAGCATTTGCCGCCTCTATAGAGGCTGTGCGGTGCAGGGGCAAGGAGGGGCGCCCGCCACAGGGGCAAGGAGTCGCGGTCGCCCGGTCAGCGCAGGCTTGCCATGCGCCGCCCCGATGGTCATATAGGGTTCAAAGGAAACCCAGTATCTGCGGAGATGGACATGACCACATTCGACGAACGCGAAAACGCCTTCGAAGCCAAGTTTGCCCATGACGAGGAAATGCAGTTCAAGGCACGCGCCCGGGCAAACAAGATGGCCGGTCTGTGGGCTGCCGAGCTGCTGGGCAAAACCGGCGACGAGGCCGAGGCCTATGCCGTGGAAGTGGTGAAATCCGACTTTGAAGAGGCCGGCATTGACGACGTCGTGCGCAAGCTGGCGGGCGATCTTGGCGACAAGGCTGACGAGGCTACCATTCGTGCCAAGCTCAATGAATATCTGGCCAGGGCCAAGGAAGAGCTGGCGGGCGAATCGTCCTAGGCCGCCCTGGCGCTTTCGTCCTCTTCGTCTGCAAGGACAAGGGTGATCTCGCCTGCCTGTTCGAGGTCGCGGATAGTGGCGATGATCGTATTCATCGCTGCATCGGCATCGCGTTCCGGGACCGGGGGCAGTTCGCCGATCTCTTCGCGCAGCTGTTCGGCCAGCCGTTTCGAGATGTTTCCCAGCAGGAAATCGACCACATCGGCATGTTTTTCGCCCGCGCCCTTCATCGCGGTCACAAGCATCTGGTTGTCGGCCGCGCGCACCACCTTCGAGACGTCGTTTTCATTGATGCGCGCCGGTATGTCGGCGAAGGTGAACATGCTTTTGCGAATCTCTTCGGCCATTTCCGGATCGGATTCCGCCAGCTTTTCAAGCAGCGCATCGCGTTGCGAGCCGGGGGTAAAGTTCATGATCTCGGCAACGCGCTCGACCGGAGAGCCGGGCAGCGGGCCGGTCTGGTTGCGCGCGTCGACGATCTGCATGAGGGCTTGGGCCGTGGCGGTCAGGGTTTCCTGCGAGATCTGGCCCATGGTTGCTGCGGCCACCAGCGTTGCATTGGCGTGGGCCTCGTCAAGGCGCGACACGATTTCTGCCGATAATGTGGGCTTCAGCCGGCTGAGCAGGATTGCACAGACCCGCGGCGTCTGATCCGACAGGATTTCGGCCAGCAGATCGACGTCCAGCGCGGCAATCCTTTCCCAGTCGTCGGCATCTTCTTGGGGTGGCTGCGCGGGGCCAAACAGCAGCGACCTGATCTCGTCATCCGGGGCGGTCGGCAGCAGCGCAAGCGCATCTTCGATGCTTGTCGGAAAGCGCAGGTTCAGCGGGCCCAGATTTTCAAGGAATTCGTCGATCACCGCCAGGGTGGTTTCTGCGCTGACCGGCCTGAGGCAGCACATCGCCCGGATCAGGCGGGCCGCCTGTTCGGGGGGCAGGCCGGTGATCGGGCTGTCGTCGCCTGCCGCCAGCAGCAACCGGGCCAGGATGGCGGCTTTTTCGGGGGCGGTCAGCCCGGCGGCATGTGTCGCCAGATCGGCAACCCGCCGACCGCTGGCCGCGGGCCTGACATGGGTCGAGGCAATCGCCGTTTCGATCCTGTCCGGTGCCGGGTCGATTTCTGTCGGACGCGGAAAGGTGATTCTGGTATCGCCGATTTCACCAATGCCTGAATCCGTAAGTTCCGAGCTTGCCACCCTGGTCGAAGCACCACCCATCGTCATTTGCGCACCCTTCCGAGCAACGCCCCCGCAGCGAAAGCTAGCCGTGATTCCTTAAGATTGGATTTCACGAAAACGGCATTGCGACCGGCGCGCCAGGGTGCCAGATTGCCGACCATGGAACAAGGGCAGACATCCCGAATGGCCCGCCCCGGGCAGCCGCGAATCCTGACCGCGGGGGATATGGGGATTCTGGTCGAGTTTGGTGACCGCTATGACCCCGCCATCAACGCGGCAGTGCTGGCATTTGACGGCGAATTCGAAAAACGCCGCCCCGATGGCGTGATCGAGACGGTGCCGACCTTTCGGTCTTTTCTGGTGCGATTCGACCCGATCGAGCTGCCCTATGAACGCCTGAAGGACATGTTGCAGGAAATGCTTGTCGCGCGCGACTGGTATCAGGCCGGCCCGCCCGCGCGCAGCCGGAAATGGGTGCTTCCGGCGGTTTATGGCGGCATGCGCGGGCCTGATCTGGGCGAGGTGGCCGACCTCATGGGCCTGCGCGAGGATCAGGTGATCGACAGCCATGCAGGGGCGCTGCTGACCGTTGCCATGCTGGGCTTTGCGCCGGGGCTGGCCTATCTGGGCCAGCTGGATCCGGTCTGGGATTTTCCCCGTCGGACCACGCTGAACCCCGAGGTTCCGGCCGGTGCGGTTCTGGTTGCCGTGCGTCAGACGGTATTGCCCTCGACGCCGATACCGACCGGTTGGCGACAGATCGCGCGCACCCCGTTTCGCAGTTTCAACCCGAACAGCAAGACCCCCTTCCTGCTGCGCCCCGGCGACCGGGTGCGATTCGAGCCGGTGGACGAGGCCGCATATGCCGCCTATGCGGCCTATGACATGGATGCGCTGCTGCATGAGGAAGGGCCATGAGCGGGCTTGAGATCCTCACGATCGCGGCAACGGCAACGGTGCAGGACCGGGGGCGGCCCGGCTATCTGCGCTATGGCGTGACCAGCTCGGGGGCGATGGATGAATATGCGCTGGCCGAGGGGCAGGCATTGCTGGGCAATGGGCGTGATGACGCGGCGCTGGAATTTGCCGGCATGGGCGGACGCTTCCGCGCGCGTGGGGCGATGTGGCTGGCAACCTCGGGCGCCGAGATGGATCTGCGCGTCAATGGGGCCCCGCAACCCTGGCGGCAGTCGTTCATGCTGGAACAGGGCGATCAGCTGGATATCGGCGCCGCGCGCAGCGGCGTTTACGGCTATCTGCATGTGGCGGGCGGGTTTCTGACGGAAAGGGTGCTTGGATCACGCTCGACATTGCGGCGCGCGGGGCTGGGGCACAGGCTTGAGGCCGGGCAGGTGCTGCCCGTGGGCGTGCAACCGCGCGAAGCGGTGCCGGTGATGCTGCCGGCGCCCGCCTATTTCGACCAGCGCCGGCTGCACCTGTTGTGGGGGCCGCAATCCGAGGTCTTCCCCAAGGCCGAGCGCGCGCGCCTGCTTGCAGAAACCATCACCGTGACCCCCCAGCGCGACCGCATGGGCATGCGCCTTGCCCTGCAGGGCGGTGGTATTGATGCGGCGGATGGCCTGACCATCGCATCGGATGCCATCAATCTTGGCGACATCCAGGTGACAGGCGACGGAACGCCGACGGTTCTTTTGGCCGACCGAGGCTCCAGCGGGGGGTATCCGCGTATTGCGACGGTTGTGACAGCCGATCTGCCGGCGCTGGTGCAGATCCCGGCGGGGCAGTCTTTCGGGTTTGATCTGCTGAATCGGGAACAGGCGGTCGAGGCCCTTGCAAGGCATCGCAAGATGCTTGTGGCGCTGCCCTCGATGGTTGTTCCAGTCACACGCGATCCGCGAGACATCGGGGATCTTTTGTCCTATAACCTGATCAGCGGTGTAACCGATGGAGGCGAGTTTGACCCAGATTGATCTGAACGCCGATCTTGGCGAAAGCTATGGCCCGTGGCGCATGGGCAATGACGACGCGATGCTGGATATCGTGACCTCGGCCAATGTGGCCTGCGGGTTTCATGCGGGCGATCCCGCCGAAATGGTGCGCATCACCCGGCTGTGTCAGGAAAAGGGCGTTAGTATCGGGGCCCACCCCGGCTTTGATGATCTGCACGGCTTTGGCCGACGGCGGATCACGGGCAACAGCGCGGGCGAGCTGGCGGCGATGATCATCTATCAGATCGGCGCATTGCAGGCGCTCGCGGCAGCCGAAGGCGCCAGCCTGCGCCACGTCAAGATGCATGGCGCGCTTTCCAACATGTGCATGACCGATGGCTGGATGGCGGGCGTCTTTGCCCGCGCGGTGCGACAGCTGTCGCAGGATCTGGTCATCATGGCGGTTGCCGAAACCGAAATCCAGCGTGCGGCGGAATCGGTCGGTGGGCCCTATGTGTGCGAGGTCTTTGCCGATCGCGCCTATAATGACGACGCGACGCTGGTGTCGCGCCATGAACCGGGTGCCGTGATCCACGACCCCGAAATCGCCGCCGACAATGTGCTGCGCATGGTTGATCAGCAGGCGATTACCTCGGTCAATGGCGTCAGAATTCCGGTTCGCGTCGAAACCGTCTGCGTTCATGGCGACAACCCTGATGCGGTTCGTCTGGCCGAAGCCGTGCGAAACCGTCTTGAAAAGGCGGGTGTTGTGGTCAGGGCGTTCTGACCAGGGCCACGGCGCCGTCGGGCCGTTCCGCTGCGTCGGGGCCGCGTTTTGGTCTTTGCAGCCGGCCGTGCGGGGCATAAAAACATGCCGGAAAGTTCTTTTCGGAAGGGGCGTGTGATGAAACTGGATTCAGACATCAAGGCTATCATTACCGGGGGCGCATCCGGGCTTGGCGAGGCTGTCGCGCGCAATCTGGCAAGTGCCGGCGCGGGCGTGTGCCTGTTCGATCTCAACGAAGAGAAGGGCAAGGCCCTTGCCGACGAGCTGGGCGGCCATTTCCTGCGCGTCGATGTCAGCGATCCGACCTCGGTTGCCAAAGGGTTCAAGGCTGCGCGCGCCGCCCAGGGGCAGGAACGCATCATGGTCAACTGCGCCGGCATCGGTGTTGCCGCGCGCACGGTCGATCGCGACGGCAACCCGCAGGACCCCGCGTTTTTCGAGCGCGTCATCCGCATCAACCTGATCGGTACCTTCCTGTGTTCGTCACAGGCGGCCGCCGGCATGGTTGCCGCAGACCCTGTCACCGATGATGGCGAGCGCGGTGTCATCATCAACACCGCATCCGTTGCCGCCTTTGACGGGCAGATCGGGCAGACGGCCTATTCGGCATCAAAGGGCGGTATCGTGGGCATGACCCTGCCCATGGCGCGCGACCTTTCCCGCGACGGGGTGCGGGTCATGGCGATCGCGCCGGGGATCTTTCGCACGCCCATGCTGGCGGGCCTGCCGCAGGATGTGCAGGACAGCCTTGGCGCGCAGGTGCCGTTTCCGTCGCGCTTGGGGGATCCGGCCGAATATGCGGCGCTGGCACGTCACATCATCGAGAATTCCATGCTGAATGGCGAGGTGATCCGGCTGGACGGCGCGATCCGCATGGCACCCAAGTAGGCCGCAGTTCAGATTCCGGTCGTCATCCGATAGCCCGGACGATAGGCGATTCGCACATGCGTCACCGCCTCTTGTGCGATGCGGGTCAGGCGCTCGACCACGAAAAGTGCTGCGCCGGGTGCTGCGTTCAGAATTTCGGCATCCGCGGCACTGGCGTTTTCGGCCAGAAAGGCGATTTCGCCCGCGCTGATGGGGATGTTCTGCACCAGCCATTCATTGGCGCTGAGGGTCGCGAAATCTGCGCTCAGCGCTTCGGGTGCCACCCTGGGGTTGATCCAGCGATCTTCAAGGCAATAGGGGGCCGAGTCTGCCATGTGCAGGGTTTGCACATGCAGCGCCGTGCGTTCCAGCGGCAGGCCCATGCGGGCCGCAATATGGGCGGGCGGCACCGACATTTTGCATATCAGCAGACGGTGACGGTGGGTTGCCCCGCTTTCCTCGACCTCTTGGCGGATCAGGGGGATGTCCAGTGTGGCCTTGCGCACGGGGGTCATGCTGACGCGGGTTCCGGCCTTGCGCCTGCGCTCCAGGATACCGGCCTGGGCAAGTTCGCGCAGCGCCCGGTTGATGGTGGCGCGGGCGCAGCCGAATTCGGTTGCCAGTTCGGTTTCGCGCGGGATCAGCGCGCCGGGTGGCCAGGCGCCTGACTGGATCCTGTCCAGAACCATTTTCTTGATGTCCCGATAGCTGGTCAGTCTGCTCAAAGGGCGCTCCTCATGCGGCGGAAAACACGGCCGGCCTTGTTGGCGATGTCGGCTTCATGTGCATGTCGGCCGTCCATGATCACATGACGCCCGCCCGACCAGAGATTGCGCACCCCGGTGCATGTACGGGCAAATATCCAGCTGTCGATCAGACGATCCCCCTCAAGACCCTCGAAATCGGGGTGTTGCAAGTCGATCTCTACTATATCGGCCAGTTTGCCGACTGCAATCGCCCCGCTGTTGCGCCCCAGCGCCTGCGCCCCGCCGCGACAGGCGGATGCCAGCAAGGTCGCCCCGCAAGAGCTGCCCTGCCGTGCGATCACGTTGCGTTCTTGTCGTCCAAGGCGCTGCGAATATTCCAGCATGCGCATTTCACCGGCCAGATCGATCTGGATGTTGCTGTCGCTGCCCAGCCCGAACCTGCCGCCCGCAGCCAGGAAGGGGTGGGCCGGAAAGATGCCGTCGCCCAGATTGGCCTCGGTGATGGGACACAGGCCGGCGACTGCGCCGCTGGCGGCAAGGGCGCGGGTTTCGGCCCCGGTCATGTGGGTCGCGTGCACAAGGCACCAGGTTTCATCCACCGGCTGGTTTTCCAGCAGCCATTGGACCGGGCGCGCGCCAAGTGCGGCGCTGACCTCGCTGACCTCGGCCAGTTGTTCGGCAATGTGGATATGAACTGGGCGGCCGGCAGAAAGAGATGGAATTTTATCGAGAATACAGGATGTTACCGCCCGCAGAGAATGTGGTGCCACGCCGATCGAGAAATCATCGGGCATTTCGGCGGAATCTTTTCCTGTTGCCGAAAGAATCCTGGAATAGTCATTGAAATCACACAGGAAACGGCGTTGTTCCGGTGATGGTTCGCGGCCATCACATCCGCCCTGCATGTATAGCACCGGCAACAGGCACAGCCCGATGCCGGTTTGTCTGCTGGCGTCCATGACACGGCCCGCCATTTCGGCGGGGTTGTCATAATGCTGCCCGCCGGGTGCGTGGTGCAGATAGTGAAACTCGCCAACCGCGGCAAAGCCCGTCTTGAGCATTTCAAGCTGTGCATAGGCGGTGATCGCCTCGACATCGTCGGGGTCAAGCCGCCCGAGGAAACGATACATCAAGGCGCGCCAGCTCCAGAAGCTGTCCTGGCCCCGCGGGCTGCGCTGTTCGGCGAGGCCTGCCATGGCGCGCTGAAAGGCATGCGAATGCAGATTGGCGGGCGCCGGCAGGGCGACACGCAGACGGGTTCCTTGGGGCGGCGAATCCGGGGTCAGGCTGGTGATCTGCCCGTCATTGGCGATCTCGATTCGCAGGTTCCGCTGCCAGCCTGACCTGGTAAGCGCCTGTTCAGCCCAGATTATCTGCATATGCCGAAAGCCTCGTTGACAAGATAATATGTGCAGACATAATAACCATAACCGCAGATAATACAAGAAAGTGTCCGCATGAACCGTATCGCCTATCGAAACTGCCGGATCGCGCCGATCGATGCGTCGCAACAACCCCGCGATACCGTCCACGCGCTGGTTATCGGGTCGGGCGCGTCGATCGAATGGGTGGGCAATGACCGGGACATCCCCTCGGATTTGGCGATCACCGGGCAGGTCGATCTGGGCGGGCGTCTTGTCACGCCGGCGCTGATCGACTGCCATACGCATCTGGTGCATGGCGGCAATCGTGCCTCTGAATTCGAGATGCGTCTGCAAGGGGCGAGCTATGAGCAGATCGCGCGCGCCGGTGGCGGGATCATGTCAACGGTCAATGCGACACGGGGCAGGTCGGTCGAACAGCTGGTGGCCGAGGCCCTGCCGCGCCTTGACGCGATGCTGGCCGAGGGGGTTTCCACGGTCGAGATCAAGTCGGGATACGGCCTGAACATCGAAACCGAAATCAACATGCTGCGCGCCGCGCGCAGGCTGGGCGAGATCCGGCAGGTCAGGATTGTGACCACCTGGCTGGCCGCCCATGCCCTGCCGCCCGAATATGCCGGCCGCGCGGATGCCTATATCCAGGACGTGGCGATCACCGGGTTGAGGCAGGCCCATGCGCAGCGGCTGGTCGATACGGTTGACGGGTTTTGCGAATCCATCGCCTTTGACCGTGACCAGATCGCGCGCGTTTTCGACGCTGCACGCGCCATGGGGTTGCCGCTCAGGCTGCATGCCGAACAATTGAGCAATAGCGGTGGGGCAGAAATGGCCGCGCGCAAGGGGGCGCTTTCGGCGGATCATCTGGAATATCTGGATGACCGGGGAATAGCAGCCATGGCGCGGGCCGGGACCGTCGCCGTTCTGTTGCCGGGCGCCTATTACACGCTGCGCGAGACCCAGGCCCCGCCGGTAGATGCGCTGCGCCGCGCCAAGGTGCCGATCGCCATTGCCAGTGACGCAAATCCCGGCTCGTCGCCGCTGACCTCGCCCCTGTTGACCATGAACATGGCCTGCACCCTGTTCGGCCTGACACCTGCCGAGGCGTTGGCCGGCATGACGGTGAATGCCGCCAGGGCGCTTGGGCTGGGCGATCGGGGGCTGTTGCAGGTCGGCATGCGGGGTGATCTGGCGGTGTGGGATGTCGAACACCCCGCCGAGCTGGCCTGTCGCATGGGGTTCAACCCGCTGTGGAAGCGCATCATCGGGGGGCAGGCATGAAACTGGTTCCTGGCAATCTGGGCCTTGCGCAGCTGGAGCGCATCTATCGTGGCGCCCCGGTCGAGATCGACCCGGACTGTCGCAATGCGGTGGAACGCGCGGCCGTCATCGTCGCGCGGGCCGCTGGCGGGCGCGCGCCTGTTTATGGGGTCAATACCGGATTTGGCAAACTCGCCAGCATCAGGATCGATGCCCGCGATACCGAATGTCTGCAACGCAACCTGATCCTCAGCCATTCCGCAGGCGTGGGGCCGCCGCTTGAGGCCGATGTCGTGCGGCTGATCCTGGCACTCAAGATGTCGTCGCTGGGGCGCGGGGCCTCGGGGGTTCGGTGGCAGGTGATCGAGCTGCTCCAGCAGATGCTGACCAGGGGGGTGCTGCCGGTCATTCCCGCGCAGGGCTCGGTCGGCGCCTCGGGCGATCTGGCCCCGCTTGCCCATATGGCGGCGGTGATGATTGGCGAGGGGCAGGCCATTCTTGACGGCACGGTGATGGATGGGGCAGGGGCGTTGGACCGGGCCGGGTTGCGCCCCATCCGCCTTGGCCCCAAAGAGGGGTTGGCGCTGATAAACGGCACGCAGGTTTCAACCGCGCTGGCACTGGCGGGGCTGTTTGACGGCTGGCGTGTGGCGGTCACCTCGGTCACCACCGGTGCGTTGGCAACCGAGGCGGCAATGGGATCCGGCGCGCCGTTTCGGGCTGAAATACACGCTTTGCGCGGCCAGCCGGGCCAGATTGTCGTGGCCGCGGCGCTGCGCGAGATGCTGGCGGGTTCCGAAATCCGTGAAAGCCACCGTGACGGCGACGAACGTGTGCAGGATCCCTATTGCATCCGCTGCCAGCCGCAGGTCGCGGGTGCGGCGCTGGACATCATGCGCCAGGCGGCACATGTGCTGGAAATCGAGGCCAACGCCGTGACCGACAACCCGCTGGTGCTGGGTGATGGCAGTATCGTGTCCGGCGGCAATTTCCATGCCGAACCGGTCGGCTTTGCTGCCGATCAGATCGCCATGGCGCTGTCCGAGCTGGGGGCGATTGCGCAGCGCCGCATTTCGCTGTTGGTGGACCCGGCGCTGAGCTTTGGTCTGCCGGCCTTTCTGTCGCCCGATCCGGGGCTGAATTCGGGGCTGATGATCGCCGAGGTCACCTCGGCTGCATTGATGAGTGAAAACAAGGCGCTGGCCAACCCCCGGGTCATCGACAGCACGCCCACGAGCGCCAATCAGGAAGACCATGTATCGATGGCCTGTCACGGCGCGCGCCGGCTGGGCGAGATGGTCGAAAACCTTGCCGGCATCATCGCCATAGAGGCGCTTGCCGGCGTTCAGGGGATCGAGCTGCGCACGCCGCTGAAAACCAGCCCGACGCTTGCCGCCCATATGGAAACCCTGCGCACCCATGTGCCCGCGCTGGGGCAGGACCGGCAGATTTCACCCGATATCCTGCAGGCAAGGGAACTGGTTCGCAAAGGCGCGTTGCTGCCACGGCCGGCAATCAGACTGGAAGGATGAACAGATGAACGACCCTCGTCACAATACCCGTATCGTCCGCGCCCCCCGGGGCCGCGATCTGACCTGCCGCAGCTGGGCCACCGAGGCGCCCTTCAGGATGCTGCAGAACAATCTCGACCCCGAGGTTGCCGAAGCCCCGCATGAGCTGGTGGTCTATGGCGGTATCGGGCGCGCGGCCCGCAGCTGGCGCGACTTTGATCTGATCCTGGATGCGCTGAAAACCCTTGCCGATGACGAAACCCTGCTGGTGCAGTCGGGTAAACCCGTGGGGGTGTTCCGCACCCATGCCGACGCCCCGCGCGTGCTGATCGCCAATTCCAACCTGGTGCCCCATTGGGCGACCTGGGAGCATTTCAACGAGCTGGATCGCAAGGGGTTGATGATGTACGGCCAGATGACCGCGGGGTCGTGGATCTATATTGGCAGCCAGGGCATCGTGCAGGGCACCTATGAAACCTTTGTCGAAGTCGGGCGCCAGCATTACGACGGCGACCTTGCCGGTCGCTGGATACTGACAGCCGGGCTTGGCGGCATGGGCGGCGCGCAGCCCCTGGCGGCGGTAATGGCGGGCGCCAGTTGTCTGGCGGTCGAATGTGATCCCGAAAGAATCGATTTCCGCCTGCGCACGGGCTATCTGGATGCCCGCGCCGAGACACTGGACGAGGCGTTGGAGATGATCACCCGCTGGACAGCGGCGGGCGAGGCCAGATCGGTCGGCCTGCTGGGCAATGCGGCCGAGGTCTTTCCCGAATTGCTGGCCCGCGGGGTGCGCCCCGACCTTGTCACCGATCAGACCAGCGCCCATGATCCGGTAAACGGCTATCTGCCCCTGGGCTGGAGCTTGGGCGAATGGCGTCAGCGGCGCGAAAGTGACCCGGCCGCTGTCGAGGCCGCCGCGCGAACCTCGATGCGCCAGCAGGTCGAGGCGATGGTGGCGTTTCACGATCAAGCCATCCCGACGCTTGATTACGGCAACAATATCCGCCAGGTCGCGCTGGAAGAGGGGCTGGAAAACGCCTTTGCCTTTCCGGGTTTCGTGCCCGCCTGCATCCGTCCGCTGTTCTGTCGCGGTGTCGGGCCGTTCCGCTGGGTGGCCTTGTCGGGCGATCCCGAGGATATCTATCGCACCGATGAAAAGGTGAAAGAGCTGATCGATGATCCGCATCTGCATAACTGGCTGGACATGGCGCGTGCGCGGATCAGCTTTCAGGGCCTGCCCGCGCGGATCTGCTGGGTCGGGCTGGGCGATCGCCACCGGCTGGGGCTGGCCTTCAACGAAATGGTCGCCCGCGGCGAGCTGAAGGCGCCCGTCGTGATCGGGCGCGACCATCTTGACAGTGGCTCGGTCGCCTCGCCCAACCGCGAGACCGAGGCAATGCGGGACGGTTCTGACGCGGTCAGCGACTGGCCGCTGCTGAATGCGCTACTGAACACGGCCAGCGGTGCGACATGGGTCAGCCTGCACCACGGCGGAGGTGTGGGCATGGGCTTCAGCCAGCATGCGGGCATGGTGGTTCTGGCTGACGGCACGGATGATGCCGCGCGCCGGCTGGAACGGGTGTTGTGGAACGATCCCGCAACGGGCGTCATGCGCCATGCCGATGCGGGCTATGACATCGCGCTTGATTGCGCACGGCAAAAGGGGCTGAACCTGCCCGGTATTCTTGACTGAAGGGGCGTGCCGCTGCGTATCGCTTGAATTCCCCGGCGCCACATTGTTGCCTGTCGGGGATTTCAAACGTGACCCGAGGCAGCCAATGGAATTTTTCCGATCTGTTGATATCGCTTGTGACGAATCCGACCTGCAGGCTCGCCTGACGGTGGCGGCGCTGCCGCAGTTTTGCAGCGAAATCGGCGCGGTTCAGGATATCGAGAACGAGCAGGGGCGCATGCAATGCCTGTGGGGCAGCTTTGTCGTGCGCCGCGACCTGATCCGGGGCGGGGTAAGGTTTCATCTGCCCGATTGCCCTAACGCACTCGCCTGGACAATCACGACCGACCTGCCGCCCGCGCCCGAAACGGTGGTTCTGCATGCCACCATCAACAGGCAGGAACACGACCCCGATTTCATCGAATCCATCGAACTGTTCCTGGATGAATGGGCGGTGGGGCTTGGTGGGTTGCCGGAAGGTGGCGGCTAACGCGTCAGGATCATCTTGTCGCCGTTGATCTCGAGTTTGGAAAATCGCGTCAGATAGCTCATCCCCAGCAGCGAGCCATCCATCTGCCCGTCATTGACCCAGGCGGTGACGTTGTGATCGACCTTGCCGGCCAGCTCGACGGTTTCCAGCCGGACGCGCGCCGTGCGCACCGTGCCGTTGGCGGTCTGGGCGGTTGCGTAATAGACCAGCTTGTCGGGATCAATGCCGATGCGCCGCGCGTCGTCGCGGCTGAGCACCATGTTGGTTGCGCCTGTGTCCACAACGAAAAGCACCGGCTCGCCATTCAGCTTGAGCGTGACATAGAAATGCCGGTCGGCTGCGCGGTTGATCACGATCCGGTCGCCCTGAACCGAGATCGTCGAACGTGGCATGACAGCCTGGCGTAGATCGTCTCTCAGCCCGTAGATGATGACCATGCCCGCAAAAAGGAACAGCCACAGCACCGCCTGTTGCAATGTCTTGTTCAGGCGTTTGCGGTTCTGGGCAAAGAACCAGCCGCCAATGACAAGCAGCAGCAGAACCAGATAGATCACCCGCCCGATACTGTCGCCATCCATGATCCTCTACCCCTTTCTGGCCGCTTCCAGCGCATCCACCGCCTTGAGCCACAATTCCTCGGCCCGCTGCAGGGCCTGGTTCAGCTCGGCATCCTTGGCCTGCAATTCCCGCAGGCGTGCGGCATTGGCGGCATCATAGGTGTCCGGGTCGGCAAGCAGGGCGTCAAGCTTTTCGCGCATCTCTTCCAATCTGGTGATCCGCGCCTCGCATTTCGAGACCTCGGCCTGAAGCGGTGCCGTCATGCGGCGAATTTCCGCCGGGGTGCGCCTGGGTCTGGGTTTGGGCCTGGCAGGCGGCGCCGGTTGCCTTGCGCGCCCGCCTGTATCCGTCCGGCGTTCGGAAAGCAGCAGCTTGCGATAGGCCTCCATGTCTTCGTCAAAGGGGCGCACCTTGCCGTCGCGCACCAGCCACAGACGATCGGCCACCATCGTCACCAGATGGGAATCATGGCTGACCAGAATCACCGCGCCGGCATAATCGTTCAGCGCCCGCACAAGGGCCTCGCGGCTTTCGATATCGAGGTGGTTTGTCGGTTCGTCCAGAATCAGGATATGGGGCGCATCAAGCGTGGCCAGCAGCAGCGACAGGCGCGATTTCTGCCCGCCCGACAGCTTGCCCACCACGGTTTCGGCCTGCTCGGCCCCCAGCCCGCCGGCGGCAAGGCGCGCGCGCAGCTTTGCCGGCACCTCGTCGGGGCGCAGGCGGCGCAGATGTTGCAGCGGGGTTTCGTCAAGATACAGCTCGTCCACCTGATGCTGGGCGAAATAGCCGATGCGCAGCTTGCTGGATGCATGAATCTGCCCCGAAATCGGCGCCAGCCGCCCGGCCAGCAATTTCGACAGCGTGGACTTGCCCTCGCCATTGGCGCCCAGCAGGGCGATACGGTCGTCCTGGTCGATCCGCAGGTTCAGCCCCGCCAGCACCGGCTTGCCGTCATAGCCGACAGTGACATCCTCCAGCTTGATGATGGGGGGCGACAGTTCCTCGGGCGAGGGAAAGTGGAACTGCACCGTGGCCGCGTCGCGCAGCAGGGTGATGGGTTCCATCCGCTCGATCATCTTGAGGCGGCTTTGCGCCTGTTTGGCCTTGCTGGCCTTGTAGCGAAAGCGATCGACATAGGCCTGAAGATGCGCGCGTTGGGCCTGTTGTTTCTTTTGCTCGGCCTCGGCTTGCGCCCGGCGTTCGGCATGCTGGCGGGCGAACTGGTCATAGCCGCCGGTCCACAGGGTCAGCTTGCGGTGTTCCAGATGCAGGATCGCCCCCACCGACTTGTTCAGCAGGTCGCGGTCGTGGCTGACGACCAGCACCGTGTGCGGATAGCGCGCCAGATAGCTTTCCAGCCAGATCGTGCCTTCCAGATCCAGATAGTTGGTCGGTTCGTCCAGCAACAGGATGTCGGGCTGCGAAAACAGCACCGCCGCCAGCGCCACCCGCATGCGCCAGCCGCCCGAGAAATCGGCGCAGGGCCGTTTCTGGGCTGCGCTGTCAAAGCCCAGCCCGGCCAGGATGGTGGCGGCGCGGGCCTCGGCCGACCAGGCGTCGATATCGCCAAGGCGGGTGTGGATGTCGGCAATGCGGCCGGCGTCCTGCGTGCTGTCGGCCTCGGCCAGCAGCGCCGCGCGTTCGGTATCGGCGGCCAGCACGGTATCGAGCAGCGAATCATCGCTGGCGGGGGCCTCTTGCGCGACCCCGCCGATGCGCGCGCCCCGTGGCACGGTGATGCTGCCGCCTTCGGGCTCCAGCTCTCCGCGGATCAGGCGAAACAGGGTTGTCTTGCCCGTGCCATTGCGCCCGACAAGGCCGACCTTGTGGCCGGTCGGGATGATCACGCCGGTGTTTTCGAACAGCGGGCGCCCCTCGATGGAAAAGCTGATATCGTTGATCCTGAGCATGGCGCATTTGCGCCACCCTTGCCCCGGGTGTCAATCGGTCGAATTCGTGTAACTCGACGCTTTTCAAGCGCGGGGTGGCATGATAACGGGTGCGCAATTCACACCCTTGGCGGCCTGCTCACGGCCTGCCAGACAGCCCTGAAAGGATGACCCACATGGCAATCCAACGCACCTTTTCGATCATCAAGCCCGACGCAACCAAACGCAACCTGACCGGCGCCATCAACGCCAAGCTCGAGGCCGCGGGCCTGCGCATCATCGCGCAAAAGCGGATCCACATCACCAAGGAACAGGCCGGCGTCTTCTATGCCGTCCACAAGGAACGCCCGTTCTATGACGAACTGTGCGAATTCATGTCCTCGGGCCCGATCGTCGTGCAGGTGCTGGAAGGCGAAGACGCGATTGCGAAAAACCGCGAAGTGATGGGCGCCACCAACCCGGCCGAGGCCGCCGAGGGTACCATCCGCAAGGAATTTGCGCTTTCGATCGGCGAAAACTCGGTTCACGGATCCGACGCACCCGAAACCGCCGCGGTCGAGATTGCCTATTTCTTTTCGGGGCTTGAACTGGTCGGCTGACCATTGGCCCATGCCCAATAAACAAAAGCCCCGGTCTTTTCCGGGGCTTTTTCTTGTCAGCTCTTGTGCAGCCTGTGTTCCAGCGCATGCGCCAGCTTGCTGGCCGCCGCCCGTATCGCCGGGATCACCGCATCGGCATTGGCGTGAACCGTGACCGGTTTCGTGCCGCGCGGATGCGCCTCGATCGTGCATTTCTTGTCGTCGGGGCCGGATTTTCCGGCATTTTCATCGGCGATCCATATCTCGATGCGGCTCAGCCGGTCTTCGCGCCCCTTGAGGGCCTTGCTGACGACCTCGCGCGCAAATTCCTGCGCCTCGTTGAAGCCGTGAATCGTGTCGTCGTTATGTAGGATGAACTGCATCTCGAACCCCTGGATTTGTTGCCTCTGTCAATGACTTAAGGGGGATCGCGGCGGTTTCAAGGGCCGCGTTGCCCTTCCGCGTCTTCTTCTTTGCAAAAATACTCAATCCGACATTTCAGGCCACGCCACGGCCCGACCATGCGGCACAGGGTCAGCCGATCACGGCCTGAAACTCGCGCCATTCGCGCGCGCTCATGCCCGAATTTTCCTGATTGACCTCGTCGCCTTTGAGCATCCGGCGCAGGCAATCCATCGCCTGTGCACTGAGGGTGACGGCGCCCATGCGGTAATCTTCGAATGCCTTGTGGGCGTAGGGCACCCAATCCGCGACAATGCGCGAGATCTCTTCGGCATAGACACGAATTTCATACTGTGCATGAAGATCGGCCCGCAAGCGCAGGAAATGAAACAGGTTGTGCAGATCGACTTTCCAGTACCACTGGGTATAGATGTTCATCGGCAGGTTCATGCGCGCAAGTTCCCGCGCCAGCCCCTGCTTGCCGTCATCCGAGATCATTTCCTCGTAATGATCGTAACAGCGCGCCGCGTCGGTTTTCAGAATTTCAAGAACACGCGCCGATTCTTCGGCCGTCAGCGGCGCGTCCCGGCCCTGGTTGTTGATGGTTGACTGCGCCGCCAGCTGTTCGGGGGCGGGGATATAGAATTCCCGGTCCAGAATCGAATAACGGGCCGAATATTCATTCACATTGGCGGTGCGGTGGCGGATCCACTGGCGCGCGACAAAGACCGGCAGTTTGACATGCAGCTTGATCTCGCACATCTCGAACGGCGTGCTGTGCCAATGGCGCATCAGATAGCGGATCAGCCCTTCGTCATTCTGCACCGATTTCGTGCCCTTGCCATAGGACACCCGCGCCGCCTGACAGATGGCGCCGTCATCGCCCATATAGTCGATCACCCGCACGAACCCGTGATCCAGCACCGGATAGGCGGTATACAGGTGCTTTTCCATGCCCGGTGCCGTCACCCGCAGCGTTCGGTTTTCCCTGGCACGAGCCTGTTCGATTTCGGCTTGCTGTTCGGGGGTCAGGGTCATGGGGGCCTCGAATCGTTGTTTCCCATATATTGCCATTATCGCAAGGTTGAATACCAGCCCTGGGGGCAATTTGCTGTTGCCCCGCAGTGGCGAATTCGAGAGAGTTGGCGCAAGAAATCAGCATGCAAGGGGCAAGACACATGAAGATTCGCTATCTGCACACGATGGTCCGCGTGCGCGACCTTGAGACAAGCATGAAGTTCTATGCCCTGCTCGGGCTCGAGGTCACGCGCAGGCGCGATTACCCCGAAGGGCGCTTTACGCTGGTCTTCATGGCGCCGCCGGGGCAAGAGGATTGCCCGGTCGAGCTGACCTGGAACTGGGATGGCGACCCGGGCCTGCCCAGCGACAGCCGCCATTTTGGCCACCTCGCCTATGAGGTGGAAAACATCTATGACATGTGCCAGCACCTGATGGACAACGGCGTCACCATCAACCGCCCCCCGCGCGACGGGCGCATGGCGTTTGTACGCAGCCCCGACAACATCTCGATCGAGCTGTTGCAGATGGGCGCAGCACTTGAACCTGCCGAACCCTGGGCCAGCATGGAAAATATCGGGCACTGGTAGGTTGTTCACCCCTTGATGAACGGCGCGCGCAATCCTATATTCAGACCGTCCCGCAAGGGACTATGGCGATAAACGCGCCCGTAATAAGCGGACCGGACCCGGGGGCGGTACCCGGCGGCTCCACCAAAATCCTTCATTTGGGGATCATGGGGCCGAAACAGGATCGACGGACGTGTAAAGGGGTTAGCTTTCGCCCGGTGAGTTACCACCGTTATCGGTACATCTAAGCTAGTTGCAAATGACAACAAAGCTCCGATGGCCCTCGCTGCGTAAGCAGTGCGGTTCATCGAAACCTTCAAGTCCAGCCCTCTAGCAAGGACTGGCGGGGTTCGCAGGCACCTGGCAACAGAAGCCTGCACTTTTCTTTTCAAAACAGCATGTAATGGCCGAACATTCACGCCAAACATGAACGCCCGGCTGTGTGATCACACATACAGATAGCGCGCGGATGCGCCCAGGCTGTCGCGGCGTTCGCGCAACTCAAGCCGGCCGATGCTGCGCAGATGCACCTCATCCGGGCCATCGACGATGCGCAGCGCCCGGCCCCAGGTATAGATGTCGCCCAGCGGTGTGTCGGGGCTGATGCCCATGGCGCCAAAGACCTGGATCGCGCGGTCGGATACCTCGCATTGCAGGCGCGGCACCAGCGTCTTGATCATCGAGATTTCCTTGCGCGCCGCCCGTGCCCCGTGCCGGTCGATCAACCAGGCGGTCTTGAGCACCAGAAGGCGCGCCTGTTCGATCATCACCCGCGAATGCGCGATGCCCTCCAGCACATTGTCGCGCTCGGCCAGGTATTTGCCGAATGTGCGGCGTTCCTGCACGCGGTCGCACATCAGATCCATCGCCACCTCGCATTGTCCGATCGAGCGCATGCAGTGGTGAATCCGCCCCGGCCCGAGACGCGCCTGCGCCATCATGAAGCCGTCGCCCTCGGCGCCCAGCAGGTTGCGGGCCGGCACGCGCACGTTTTCAAAGGTGATCTCGCAATGGCCCTCGGGCGAGAAATGGTTGAGGATGTTGATGTTGCGCACGACCGTCACGCCCGGCGTGTCCATGGGCACCAGCACCATGCTCTGCTGGCGGTGGGTTTCGGCATCCGGGTCGGTCTTGCCCATCACGATCAATATGCGGCAGGCGGGATGCGCGGCATTGGTGATGAACCATTTGCGCCCGTTGATGACATATTCATCGCCCTCGCGGCGGATGCTGGTCTGGATGTTGGTGGCATCTGACGAGGCCACATCCGGTTCGGTCATCGCAAAGGCCGAGCGGATCTCGCCCGCCAGCAGGGGTTTCAGCCACTGGTCGTATTGTTCGGGGGTGGCGAACATGTGCAGCAGCTCCATGTTGCCGGTGTCGGGCGCCGAACAGTTGAACACTTCGGAGGCCCAGAAGATACGGCCCATGATCTCGGCCAGCGGCGCATAGTCGAGATTGCTCAACCCCTCGCCCGGCTCGTCCTCGCGCAGGGACGGCAGGAACAGGTTCCACAGCCCCTCGGATTTCGCCAGCGCCTTGAGATCCTCCATGAAGGAAACCGGATATCTGCCCGCCTTCACCTCTTCATGCCACTGCTTGTCACGCGGCACGATATGGGCCTCCATGAAATCCGTCAGCTTCGCCTGAAGCTTTTTGCAGCGGTCGGAATAGTCGAAATCCATCTTGTCCCCCTGATTGCCTGATTGTCTGACTGCGCGCATGCTAGGCGCTTGGGGCAGGGGGCATCAATGGGGCAGGCAGGGTGAAACCCCGATGACGTAGCGGTTAATGTTCCGACATGCACAGGGAATGGTCGGTCAGGGCCGCAAGAACGTGGCAATCGCCAACCGTGCCCGAATCATGGCTGTTTTCGATGCGGGTCAGCTCGGCCTCGAGACGCTGCAAGCGGGCGATCTTTTGGCGGATATGGGCGGCATGCTGGGCGGCGATTTCATGGGCGCGGTCGCAGGGCATTTCCTTGTCCTGGGCCAGCGAAATCAGATCGCGGATCATGTCGATCGAAAGGCCCAGCGCGCGGGCATGGCGGATAAAGCCCAGCCGTTCCAGCCCTGCCTCGTCATAGCGGCGCTGGTTGCCGGCCGACCTTCCCGGCGGGTCGATCAGCCCCATCTGTTCGTAATAGCGGATCGTCGGCACCTTGATGCCGGTTCTGCGCGCAATCTGGCCAATCGAATACATCCGCGATTTTACCTCTTGAAGCTATAGTTGCTAGAGACATTAGGTTCGCCCCGACTCGAAAACAAGAACCCGACTCGAAAACAAGAAGGGATGCCGCAGCGTGGGCCACCATCATCACCATCACATCGACCCCTCGGCCGGTGACCGCCGGGTTCTGATGGCCATCATCGTCAACCTTGCCTTGACGGTGGTGCAGATCATCGGCGGCATTCTGGCGGGCTCGCTGGCGCTGATTGCCGATGCACTGCACAATCTGTCGGATGCGATCGCGCTGGTCATCGCCTTTGGCGCGCGCAAGATTGCCCGTCGCCCTGCCAATGCCGAGATGAGCTTTGGCTACGGCCGGATCGAGATTGTCGCCGCCCTGATCAACTATACCACACTGATCGTGATCGGGCTTTATCTGCTGTACGAGGCGGTGCTGCGGTTCATTACCCCGCAGGGGGTCGATGGCTGGATGGTGGTGATCATTGCCGCTGTGGCGCTGGTGATCGACCTTGCCACCGCGGCGCTGACCTTTGCCATGTCGAAAAACAGCATGAACATCCGCGCCGCTTTCCTGCACAATGTTGCCGACGCGCTTGGCTCGGTCGCGGTGATCTTTGCGGGCACGCTGATCATTCTTTACGACTGGCGCCTGATCGACCCGTTGGTGACTTTGCTGATCGCGGGCTATATCCTGTGGCAGTCATTTGCCGAAATAGGCGCGGTCATCCGTATCCTGATGCTGGGCAGCCCCCCCGAGATGGAACCCGAAGAGGTGTTGCAGCTGGTGCGCGACACAGAAGGTGTGCAGGATATTCACCATGCCCATCTGTGGATGGTGGGTGAACACGACACCGCGCTGGATGCACATGTGGTGATTTCCGCGGGCGCCTGGGGACGGGCGGACGCGATCAAGGAACAGGTCAAGGCACGCCTGGCCGAGGGATTTGGCATCCACCACACCACGCTGGAGCTGGAATGTGCCAACCACGTCTGTGACGCGCCCGAAACCTTTGGTCGGGGTGCGCGCCATGACCATGGCGGTCACGAACATTGAGGGGATCAGCCCTTGCGGATGAAATAGACCTGCGGGGTTTCCTCGGTCAGGGCGGCGGCCAGCTCGTGGCCCTGTTCGTTGCAGAAATGGGGCATGTCCACGACCGCGGCCGGATCATCGGCCAGCACCCGAAGGACCTGACCGCTTGCCAGCGCCATCAGCCGTTTGCGGGCCTTCAGCACCGGCAGTGGGCACAAAAGCCCGGTTGCGTCAAGTTCGGCATCCCATTCCATGAGTGCCGGATACCCTTACATCCCGGCCATGTCCACGGCTTTGTGAGCGGGCGCACAGTGCAATCGCGCGCGAATCAATCTAGACAGGGGCGATCAATGCCAAAGGAACCGCCATGTTCGGAATAGACCTGTTTGATGCCAGCCTTCTTCCCGCCATGACCGTGGCGCTTGCCGCCGGGTTGCTCAGCTTCATTTCGCCCTGCGTTCTGCCCATCATCCCGCCCTATCTGGCCTATATGGGTGGCATCACCATGAACCAGCTGACCGAAGATTCACGCGCGCGGCGCCCGGCAATTGTGGCGTCGGTATTTTTCGTTCTTGGGCTTTCCACGGTGTTTCTGTTTCTGGGATTCGCGGCTTCGGCATTCGGGCAGTTCTTCTTGCAGAATCAACAGCTTTTCGGACGAATCGCTGGGATAGTGATCATCATTTTCGGCCTGCATTTCCTTGGCATATTCAAGATTCCGCTGTTGCAGCGCGAGGCCCGGATCGATGCGGGCGACCGCGGCGGGTCCTCGCTTGGCGCCTATGTGCTGGGCCTGGCCTTTGCCTTTGGCTGGACGCCCTGCATCGGCCCCATTCTGGGGGCAATCCTGTCGATGGCCGCGCAAGAGGATTCCATCGGGCGCGGCACCTTCCTGATGGGGATGTATGCGGTCGGGTTGGGGCTGCCCTTCATCCTGTCGGCGATCTTCATCAATCGGGCCATGGGGCTGATGAACCGGCTGAAACGCCATATGGGCCTGATCGAAAAGATCATGGGCGGGCTGTTGATTGCCGTTGGCGTGATGATGGCCACCGGGGCATTTTCACGCCTGTCCTACTGGCTGCTGGAAACCTTCCCCGCGCTCAGCCAGATCGGGTAAATCCGCCCTTATCGGTGCTGGCCGGTTCTGCTAGGTTTCCGGTGACAGGCAGGCAGAGGTCGGGCAGGTGGCCAGCAGCGAAAACGATTCAGGTACGGGTGATGTCAGGCGGCGGCAGGTGTTTTACATCCCCGGCTATGACCCGATGCTGCCGCGACGCTATCGCGAACTTTACCGCAGCGAGGGGCGACGGCAGGCCGAGATTTCCGGCTATGAGCTGAAACTCGGCGCATTGGGCGGGCGGCAAAATTATGCCTGGCATGTGGATGCGGTGATCGACGGCAGTCATGTCGAAACCGATTTCGAGTTTCTCGCCTGGTCCGATCTTGTGCGCGATTCAATGGAACGCTCGATCATCGGCACCTTTGCCCAGCTCGCCCGCGTGGTGTGGATCTATGTTTCCGGCGGAGCGCTCAGGCGTCTGGCGGGGATGCGCAAGGGGCCGGTCATCGCGGCGCTTTATCCGATCTTCATGCTGCTTGCCCAGCTGGTGCTCGGGGCCGCCGCCGGTGCCCTTGTCTGGTGGGCCGTTGGTCTGTTTCTGCCGCAATGGGTGGGCGCGCTGACCGGTCTGGCCGCCCTGTCGGGCGTGATGATCCTGTTTCGACGGATCGACAACCGCCTGTTTGCCTATTACCTGATGCATGACTACGCCTTTACCGCGCTCAGAGGCGGGCAATACCCGGGCGAGCTGGAACAGCGCATCGCGCTTTTTGTCGCCCGCCTGCGCGCGGCCCTTCAAAGTGATGTGGACGAGGTTCTTCTGGTCGGTCATTCCTCGGGGGCACATATCGGCGTGTCGGTGCTGGCCGATCTGCTGCGTGCCGGTGATCTGGGGAAGGCGCGCCCGAAACTGGGTTTTCTGACACTCGGCCATGTCATCCCGATGGTCAGCTTTCTGCCACACGCCCATCGCCTGCGGCGCGATCTGCATGACCTGAGCCGTTCCGATCTGCTGACCTGGGTCGATGTCACCGCCCCCGGCGATGGCTGCACCTTTGCGTTGGTCGATCCGGTCAGCGTCTGCGGCGCAGCCCCCGCACAGGGCCAGCGCTGGCCGCTGGTGATCTCGGCCGCTTTCAGCCAGACATTGGCACCCGAAACCTGGCAACGCCTGAAATGGCGCTTTTTCCGGGTGCATTTCCAGTATCTCTGCGCCTTCGAGCGCCCGCGCGACTATGACTATTTCCGCATCACCGCAGGGCCGCTGTCACTGGCGCGCCGCTTCAAGGGGCGCAAACCCTCGCCCAGCTGCCTGCGGGGCGCGCGGATATCATTCAGGAAAGCATAGCTGCACAGGGTGTTTTCCCCAATCCCTTTCCTTTCCGGATGCGAACGGTTATCCAGCCGACCGAACCGGGTGTGCAGAACACATTCGAAGTATTGCGGAAAGATATCGGAAAGCTGAGCTGAACCATGCTGAAACGAATTCTGAACACCCTGAAATCCATTTTCGGAAACCGTCCAGCACGCTATGCCGGCTTGCCCACCGCCCTGGACCGCAGAATGTTTGGTATTCTGCCGGTAAATCTGGACAAGCGGAGATACGAGGCCGCGTTGATCGAGGGGCTGTCCAGAAGCGTTAAAAAGGGTGATCGGGTCATCGTGATCGGTGGCGGGCTTGGTGTCACCGCTGCCTATGCCGCGATTCAGGCCGGTGTTGATGGCAAGGTAATCTGCTACGAGGGCAGCAGCCCCGCGATCCCCAAGATTGAAAAGACGCTTGAACGCAACAATGTGCGCGATCGCGTCGAGGTGGTTCATGCGATCGTCAACTCCAGTGCTGGCGTCTATGGGGATGAACATGCCGAAGAGATCGTGCCGACCGAGGCTTTGCCGGAATGTGATATTCTCGAGATGGATTGCGAGGGCGGCGAGGCGGTCATCCTGCCAAAGCTGAAAATTCAACCGCGCGCCATTATTGTGGAAACCCACGGATTTACCGGCGCAACGACCGACAAGGTGGCGGAAATACTGAAGTCAATGGGGTACAGCACCGAAGATCTTGGCGTTGCCGAGCCGTATCTGAAAAAATTCTGTCTCAAGCATGATATAAGGGTCCTGTTTGCCGTTCGCAAAGACGCATAGCAAACGGGTTTTGGCCCTTTCTTCATTTACTTGACGGCGCCCTCAGCCGGGCGTTTCCTGAAGCTCGTCAAGCGCCGGGCGTTCCAGCCGATGCAGCAGCGCCATCACGCGCTCGCGGCAGGCGACGCCGGGCCAGCCGTCGGGAAAGAACCGGTCGGGCAGGTTCGGCTGGCGCAGCAGCAGGCGGCGCCAGTGGTGGACGATCAGCACCCGCAGCGTGGCGCGCTCGGTTGCGTCCAGCGCCGGAATATCACCATCCAGCAGCGCGGACAGGTCGCGCAGCCTTGCGCACAGATCGGCAAAGCCCTGTTCAAGCCCCTCGGGGGGCATTGATGCGCGCAGCCAGTCGGGGAGATGGGTAATCTGCCCGTCAACCGCCAGAAATTCTTCGCTGGCGGCAAGATCACCGGCCCCCAGATAGATCCCCGGCCCGATGATGTGAAAACCCTGCTCCTGCAAGGCCTTTTCATCCTGCACGCGCGCCGCCTGAACCATCGGGCGCGAGACCAGCAATTGCCAGCTGTCCGGCTCGGGCAGCGAGGGGGCGTAGATGCGGGCGCGGGCAGCCTGGGTTTCCCTGAACCCCATGTCGGTCAGGCGATAGGCGCTTGATCGTCCGGTCTTGCGGCTGGTGATCCATCCATCCTTGCGCAGGCGGAACAGGGCTACGCGCACCGCCTCGGGTTTCAGCCCCATCAGCGTGGTCAGACGGGTCAGCAGCGTGCCGGTGATCACGTCGTCGCGTTGCAGTGCCAGATCGCCAAAGACCGAGATGATGACCGACCAGACCCTGAGATCGCCCTGTGCGGTCAGCAGGGCGACTGCGCGGGTGAACAACTCGGCAGGCGAGGGGGGATGATCATCCTCTGCCTGCTGCTGTGCCATCTGTTGCGCTCCTACTGGTCGTAATCCACCACCACCCGATCAGATACCGGGTAACACTGGCAGGTCAAGACATAGCCCTGTTCGACCTCGTAATCCTCCAGCGCGTGATTGGCGATCATCTCGACCTCGCCCTCGACCACGCGCGCCTTGCAGCTGGCACACACGCCGGCCTGACAGGAAAAGGGGGCATCCAGATCATGTTCGATGGCGGCCTGCAGCAGGCTTTGCCCCTCGCGCGGCATTTCAAAGCTGCGGGCGGTGCCGTCGATGGTAACGGTGGCCCTGGTCACCGCCCCGGCAGCCACGCCACCCGCGCGTTTTGGCGGCTGTTTGGCGCGCCCCGGCTGGTTGCCGAGGAACAGTTCCACCTTGATGCGGCTGTCATCGACGCCGTGGTCGTGCAGCGCGGCCTTGATGGCCTCCATCATCGGTTCGGGGCCGCAGATGAAGGTGGTGTCGATTGCCTTGATGTCGATCCAGTGCCTGAACAACAGCGCGCATTTTTCCCGATCGACGCGGCCGGTGAACAGGTAGATTTCCTGCGCGTCGGTTTCAAGAATGTGGATCACGGTCAGGCGGCCCAGATAGCGGTTCTTGAGGTCTTCGATTTCCTCGCGGAACATGATCGTGTTGACCGCGCGGTTGGCATAGACCAGCGTGAATTCGCTGTTCGGTTCCTCTTCCAGAACGGTTTTCAGGATCGACAGCACCGGGGTGATGCCGCTGCCCCCGGCAAAGCCGAGATAGCTGTTGCGGGCGTGTCGCTCGGGGGTAAGGGTGAACCGCCCCTCGGGGGGCATCACCTGCACATGATCCCCGACCTTCAGTTCGGTATTGGCCCAGGTCGAAAAGGCACCGCCATCGACGCGCTTGATGCCGACCTTCAGCACCCCCTCGGAGGGGCTGGTGCAGATCGAATAGCAGCGGCGCAGCTCGGTGCCCTCGAAATCGCGCCGGAAGGTCAGATACTGGCCGGGGGTAAAGGCGAAACTGTCACGCGCCTCGGGCGCGGGTTGCAGGGTCAGCACCACCGCATCGCGGATCGTGTGCTGGATGTCGGTGACGGTCAGGTCATGGAAGCGGGCCATCGGGCACCTCTCAGATACATTTGAAATAGTCGAAGGGTTCAAGGCAGTCATTGCACCGCCACAGCGCCTTGCACGGGGTCGAGCCGAATTGCGCGGTCAGCTCCAGCGAGCGGCCGCCGCAGCGGGGGCAGGCCTCGGGGATGCCCTTGGGCTGGGGGGGCGCGATGCCGTATTCCAGCAGCGCGGCGCGGCCTTTTTCGCTGATCCAGTCGGTTGTCCAGGCAGGCGAAAGCCGGGTTTCGATGCGGGCGTTTTCGATGCCATTTGCGTGCAGGCAGGCAAGGATGTCCTCGTTGATCACGCGCGTTGCCGGGCAGCCCGAATAGGTGGGGGTGACGGTGACCACCACCTTGTCACCGTCCAGATCGACCGCGCGGATGATGCCCAGATCGACAAGCGAGATCACCGGGATTTCCGGGTCTGGTACGGTGTCGAGCAGCTGCCAGACATGGTCGGGCGTCAGGGGCGCGCGCGCCCCATCATCAGGGCGCGTCCGATCCTTGCCAGCCGGCACGGGGGCAAGGGGCGCGTTGCTCACCACGTTGCCCCCGGATAGGCGCGCTGCAGGAACTGCATTTCGGCCAGGATATAGCCCAGATCCTCGGTATGGCGGCCGGTCTTGCCGCCGGTCTGGGCGAAATCGCTGTCGGGGCGCGCAAGCGTCGCCTCGTTCAGCGCGGCGTTGACGATCCCGTCCCATTCGCCGCGCAGGGTCGAGGGCAGGGGGCCGACGCCCGCATCCGCAATCGCCCGGTCCACGTCGTCGTCAAGGAACATCTCGCCCACATAATCCCACAGCGCATCCAGCGCCGATTGCATGCGCGCATGGCTTTCCCCGGTGCCGTCGCCCAGGGCGATGACGGTTCCGCGCGAGCGCTCCAGATGATAGGCCGCCTCTTTCAGCGCCTTTTCGGCGATGTCTGCCACGCGCTGGTCGGTGGATTCCTTCAGCCGAGCCAGCAATACGTTCTGCCAGGCGTCGAACAGGAATTGCCGCATCATGGTGTGACCGAAATCGCCATTGGGACGCTCGACCAACAGAAGGTTGCGAAAATCCCAGGCGTCGCGCAGATAGGCCAACGCATCGGCATCACGGCCTTTTCCCTCGACCTCGCCCGCGAGGTTCAGCCACATCTGCGTCTGTCCGATCAGGTCAAGCGCGGTGTTGGCCAGGGCGATATCCTCTTCCAGCACCGGCGCGTGGCCGCACCATTCGGAAACCCGGTGCGACAGCACCAGCGTGTTGTCGCCCAGGCGCAGCAGCCAGTCGAACAGGGTGTCGCGATCCACAGCCATCACATGGCCCCCGCATCGTCGGGGATGTCATAGAATGACGGGTGGCGATAGACCTTGGATTCCGAGGGCTCGAACAGCGGGCCCTTGTCGGACGGGCTGGAGGCGGTGATATGGGCGGCCTCGACAACCCAGATGCTGACGCCCTCGTTGCGCCGTGTATAGACGTCGCGGGCGTTGCGCAGTGCGGTTTCGGCATCGGGGGCGTGCAGGCTGCCCACATGGCGGTGCGACAGGCCGTGCTGGCCACGGATGAAAACCTCCCAAAGGGGCCATTCGCTTGACATTGGTGTATTCTCCTTACTCGGCCGCGGCAGTGGCGGCGGCTTTCTTGCGGGCGTGCGCCAGCATCCCCTCGCGCACCCAGGCGCCATCTTCCCAGGCGGTGATGCGGGCCTTCATGCGATCCTTGTTGCAGGGGCCGTTGCCCTTGAGCACGGCAAAGAATTCGCTCCAGTCCGGGGGGGTGAAATCAAAATGCCCGGTTTCCTCGTTCAGGCGGATATCGGGGTCGGGGCAGGTCAGGCCCAGATATTCGATCTGCGGCACGGTCTGGTCGACGAATTTCTGGCGCAGCTCGTCATTGGTGGCGACCTTGATCTTCCAGGCCATGCTTTGGGCCGTATGCACCGAATCCTGATCGGGCGGGCCGAACATCATCAGCGACGGATACCAGAAGCGGTTCAGCGCATCCTGCGCCATGGCCTTTTGTTCGGGGGTGCCGAAGGCCATCTTCATCATGATGTCATAGCCCTGACGCTGGTGGAAACTTTCCTCCTTGCAGATGCGCACCATGGCGCGCGCATAGGGGCCATAAGAGGTGCGTTGCAGATGTACCTGATTCATGATCGCAGC
Organism: Paracoccaceae bacterium; assembly: GCA_030950185.1. Lineage (GTDB taxonomy): Bacteria > Pseudomonadota > Alphaproteobacteria > Rhodobacterales > Rhodobacteraceae > UBA5972. Next base: position 35,074 of record JAUZRU010000004.1, read on the forward strand.
GCCATCGACCAGCCAGCCGATCGCCCCCACATCGGCCCAGGTCAGGGTCGGATAGTTGAAGATCGACGAATATTTCATCTTGCCCTGATGCAAGAGCTCGATCAGCTCGTCCCGGCTGACGCCGAGCGTCTCGGCCGCGCTGTAGAGGTAGAGGCCATGGCCCGCCTCGTCCTGCACCTTGGCCAGCAGGATCGCCTTGCGCTCCAGCGTGGGCGCGCGGGTGATCCAGTTGCCCTCGGGCAGCTGGCCGACCACCTCGGAATGGGCGTGCTGGCCGATCTGGCGGATCAATGTGCGGCGATAGTCGTCGGGCATCCAGTCCTTGGGCTCGATCTTTTCATTGGCATCCACACGATCCTGAAAGGCGCGTTCCTGTTCGGTCATCTCGTCGCGCGGTTTCACACCGCTGCGGGCGGTTTTCACCATCTGTGCATACATGTCCTGTCTCCTGAGGGGCGGTTCATTCACCGACCGCACGGTCAGGAATACGAGGGACATCGATTCGTTGCAAGTGAAATGTTACCAGTTTTTGGATTTTTTGTCCGCATGGGTAACTAAAAGGGGCTATCAGGCGGTGCGAACCTTCCAAAAATGGGAATCTTGCAAAAAACAGCATATTTTCTTTTTGACAGGCTTGACCCTCCAGTTGCGGGAAGCCCCATACCGGCGCCAAGATCAACCAAATCAGGACGAATCCGATGGCTTTGGACAACACAACACAAGGTGCAGCACCGCATCACGCCCGTATCAGGGTCGAGGGAATGACCTGTGCCTCTTGCGTGGGGCGCGTGCAAAAGGCAGTCGCAGCGGTGCCAGGGGTGACGCATGCCTCGGTCAATCTGGCGACAGAAACGCTGGATGTCGATTTTACCGACGAGACCAGCCCGGAAATCATTACCGAGGCCATTCACAAGGCCGGTTATGAAACCGCACAGGAAGAGGTGACCCTCAGCGTGCAGGGCATGACCTGCGCCTCTTGCGTAGGGCGGGTGGAACGTGCGCTCAAGCAGGCGGAGGGGGTGATTTCGGCCTCGGTCAACCTGGCCAATGAAAGTGCCCATATCGTGTTTTCCAGCGGTCTGACAACCGCGGAACAGTTGGCCGAGATCGTCAACAAGGCCGGATATGAGGCCAGCATCAAGGCCGCCGACGACGCCGCCAAGCGCGACGAACGCCGCGATCAGGAAATTGTCGAGCTGCGCCGCCGCACCCTGCTGGCCGCCTGGATCAGCCTGCCGGTCGTGCTGCTGGCGATGGGCGAGCATTTCATCCCCGGCGTCAAGGCGCTGCTCGAAGACACCATCGGGCTGTGGACAAGCTGGGCCATCCAGTTTGTCCTGACCACAATCGTCATGGCCGGCCCCGGCCGTCTGTTCCTGAAAAAGGGCTTTCCGGCGCTGCTGCGGGGCGAACCGGACATGAACTCTCTGGTCGCACTCGGCACCTCGGCCGCCTGGATCTATTCCACCGTGGTGCTGTTTGCGCCCTCGGTCATCCCCGAGGGCTCGCGCGGGGTGTATTACGAGGCTGCGGCCGCCATCGTCACCCTGATCCTGCTGGGCCGCTGGCTTGAAGCCCGCGCCAAGGGGCGCACCGGCGCCGCCATCCGGCATCTGGTCGGCCTGCGCCCCAAATCCGCCCGTGTCGAGCGCAACGGACAGATCATGGAGCTGGACGTTTCCAATATTCGCGTTGGCGACCTGATCCACCTGCGCCCCGGCGAGCGCGTTGCCGTTGATGGCGAGGTGGTCGAGGGCAGCTCTTACATCGATGAATCCATGATCACGGGCGAGCCGATGCCGGTTGAAAAGAAAGCCGGCGACGAGGTCACCGGCGGCACCATCAACAAGACGGGCGCCCTGAAATATCGTGCAACCCGTGTTGGCGCCGATACCGTTCTGGCCCAGATCATCCGCATGGTCGAAGAGGCCCAGGGCGCCAAGCTGCCCATCCAGGCAATGGTCGACAAGGTGACGCTGTGGTTCGTGCCGGTGGTGCTGGGCATCGCCGCGCTGACCGTGGCGGTCTGGCTGACCTTCGGCCCGGATCTTGCCCATGCGCTTGTGGCCGGTGTTGCGGTTCTGATCATCGCTTGCCCCTGTGCCATGGGTCTGGCCACACCGACCTCGATCATGGTGGGCACCGGACGCGGCGCCGAGATGGGTGTCTTGTTCCGCAAGGGCGATGCGCTGCAGACGCTTTCGGATGTCAGGGTCATTGCGCTGGACAAGACCGGCACGCTGACCGAAGGCCGCCCCGAGCTGACCGATTTCAAGGTGGTCGAGGGGCAGGATGAAAACGCCGTTCTGGCCGCTGTCGCTGCGCTTGAATCCAGCTCGGAACATCCGATCGCGGGGGCCATCGTGACCGCGGCCGAGGAGCGCGGCCTGACCTTGCCCGAAGTCCGTGGTTTTGCGGCGCTGGCGGGCTTTGGTGTCAGTGCCGAGGTTGGCGGGCAGACGCTTGCCGCCGGCGCCGATCGCTATATGGAAAAGCTGGGCATCGATGTCGCCCCCCTCGCGCCAGTGGCCGAGGAACTGGCCACAGACGGCAAGACCCCCCTCTATGTGGCGGTCGAAGGCGAACTGGCCGCGGTGCTGGCTGTTGCCGACAAGGTCAAGGAAAGCACCCCCGAGGCGATCAAGGCCTTTCATGACATGGGGCTCAAGGTTGCCATGCTGACCGGCGACAACCGCAAGACGGCCGAGGCAGTTGCCCGCAAGCTGGGCATTGACGAGGTGGTTGCCGAAATCCTGCCCGACGGCAAGGTGGCCGAACTCGAGCGTCTGCGCGGCCTGTATGGAAAGCTGGCCTTTGTCGGCGACGGTATCAATGATGCCCCCGCACTTGCCAGCGCGGATGTGGGTATCGCCATTGGCACCGGTACCGATGTGGCCATCGAAAGCGCCGATGTCGTGCTGATGTCGGGCGACCTGACAGCGGCGGCCCGTGCAGTAGAGTTGTCGCGTGCCGTGATGCGCAACATCAAGCAGAACCTGTTCTGGGCCTTTGGCTATAACACCATCCTGATCCCGGTTGCGGCAGGTGTGCTGTATCCGCTCAACGGCATGCTGCTGTCGCCGATGATCGCCGCCGGCGCCATGGGGCTTTCATCGGTCTTTGTCCTGACCAACGCGTTACGCCTGCGCCGCTTTCGCGCGCGGGGAGAGGAGGCATAAATGAATATCGGAGACGTTTCCCGCCTTTCGGGCCTGCCACCCAAGACCATCCGCTATTACGAGGATATCGGCCTGATCAAACCCTTGCGCAGCTCGAACGGCTATCGCGCGTTCCGCGACAAGGATCTGCACAAGCTGAACTTTCTTGCACGCGCGCGCTCGCTTGGGTTTTCGATCGAGGATTGTCGCACCTTGCTTGAACTGTACGAGGACCAGGATCGAACCAGCGCCGATGTCAAGAAGGTGGCCGAAACCCATCTCGAGCGGATCGACGAAAAGATACGCGAACTCAAGGCCATGCGTGAGACCCTGAACGAGCTGGTGGATGCCTGCCACGGCGACCACCGCCCGGACTGCCCGATCCTCAAGGGGCTTTCCAGCCCGACGCAATAGGCGGCACGGTCCGGTTCGAAATACCAGGCATCGGATCCTGATACGATCCGGATCGCGCCCGTCCCTTGCGGGGCGGGCGCGTTGCAGTACAATTATTGTGCATGCGGGCAAGCCTTGCCGGACCCGCCTTTTCAACAGGCGCGCGATGGGCTAGACGGGCGCCATCAGCGGCTGGTCGACCGGGGGCATGGCATGAGCGACAACGGACAGGGGCTTTCCTACCAACAGGCAGGGGTGGATATCGACGCGGGCAACGCGCTGGTCGAACGGATCAAGCCCGCGGCAAGGGCCACCGACCGGCCCGGCACCATGTCGGGGCTGGGTGGGTTCGGCGCGCTGTTCGATCTGCGCGCAGCCGGATAT
>JAUZRU010000040.1 GCA_030950185.1 Paracoccaceae bacterium
CGGGGATGACGATGTTCAGCCCATAAACCGATGTCGCAGTCAGATAAATATTGGGTACCGAACGGTGTGCCGGGTCAGCCCTGGGCCAGCCGTCATCAAGTGCAATCCCGAAAACCTGCCCGATCTGTGCCGCCGGCACCGACAGGAAATCATCAAGGTTCCACAGCCGCCCGTCCTGCACAAACCCCGGTCGGGCGGGAAGGTAGAACCGCGCAGATGATCCGTTGAGGTCGATGAATGTGCGATCCGGATCCGCCATCGCCCGGGGCGCAACAGATCCATTGCTGGCATCGCGGGTTCCTGAAAACCCCGTCACAACCATCGTGCCCGGTCTGACAACCGGCTCCAGCGACTGTGCCTTGGCTGGCAGGCCAATACCTGCAAAAAACAGAAAACAGGTCATGATCAAACCCGCCGCCTGCACAGCTGGGCCTGCCGATGTGACTGTGCGTGAAGTCACGTAAAAAACTGTTGTTTGGTGACCTGTCATGTCAGATCTCGGCCCCCCCCACAAAGAAACCGGATTTTTCCGCCCCACCTGCCTGAATGCGCCGGTCTGCGTCCGATGCAGGCGTTGTGAAAAAAGAAAAATTTGCGTAACTTTTCATAATAACACAATCGTTGGTGGATTTGAACAATTTGATGAAATTATTAGGATCGATGCTTTCGCATTGTTCCGCAAGAGCGGCCATTTTAACGTAAGCGACGCAGCTCCGACATGTGGGTAATTGAAAGGCATTCGTGGCGGTTACAGAAAACTGGCAGCATGATCACGAAAACGGATTCATCTTATTCTTTCTGCTGGCTGGCCAGGAAAGTGGGGCCACCTCTCAAACCCGCAGGGATGTCGAGGTTGCGATCTTTTTTCTATAACCCGATATCTTTCAGTGCCGTATCAAGCGGCCGCCACTCAACAGGCTGCAACCGCACGGGCAATGTGGTGACACGGGCGCGAAAGTCATCGGGAAGCCGCGTCGCATCCTTTTCGGTGGTCACCAGCTGGGCGCCGCGCAAGAGGGCCTCGGTTTCAAGGCGCTTCATCAGGGCGGGTGTCAGCGGCTGGTGGTCGCCCAGCGCCTGGGCATGAACGACCTCGGCACCTAGTCCGCGCAGAGTTGCAAAGAATTTCTCCGGCCGGCCAATCCCGGCAAAGGCGAGAACCCTCTGGCCTTGCCAGGACATCCCGGTTTCCAGTGGTTTCAGCGCGGCCTCGGCCACTGGCGGATGGGGGATGTCTGCGATCTCCTGCAGGAACCGTCGACGCGATTTCGGCCCACCTATCACCAGCAAGAGGTCGGCCCGCGCCAACCCGTCGCGCGGCAGTTCGCGCAACGGCCCGGCAGGAAACAGCCGGCCGTTGCCAAAACCGGCCACGGCATCCACAACCACGATCGACAGATCCTTGTGGAGAGAGGGATTCTGAAAACCGTCATCCAGCACAATGACATCCGCGCCTGCCTGTTCGGCGGCTATGGCACCGGCACGCCGGTCGCGGGCTATCCATGTATCGCAAAAGGCGGCAATCAGCAGCGGCTCATCCCCGACCTGGCTGGCGTCATGCTGCCTTGGGTCGACCTTGACCGGCCCTTCCAGGCTGCCGCCATAGCCGCGCGAAACGACATGCACGGCCAGCCCCCGTTCGGCCAGACGGGCCGCGAGGGCGATGACGGTCGGCGTCTTGCCGGTGCCGCCAATATTCAGGTTGCCAACGCAGATCACCGGCACGGCAACCTTGTGCCACGGCCCCCTTTTCAGGCGACGCTTTCCCAACCAGCGCCAGACGGCAGACAAGGGTGCCAGAAGGCGGGCCATGAGGCCTGGCCGCTGTGGCGGGTTTTGCCAGAAACGGGGCGGCTGCATCATGTTTCTTCCTTTGGCGGTGGCAAGTGATCGGCCAGCAGCATCAGGGCACGATCGGTCACTTCAGCGCCGGCAGAGCTGACCTCCCATGCGGCATGGGCCATCGCCGCTGCCTTTTCGGGCGACAGAACCTGCACGACCATACGCCCCAGCTGTTCGGCCGAGCCGACCTTGACCGTGGCCCCCGCAGCGGCCAGGCGGTTGAAGATATCCTCGACCTTGAACACATGCGGCCCGTGGATGATCGCGGAACCAAGGGCGGCTGGCTCGAACGGGTTATGACCGCCGATCTCGACCAGGGAACCGCCCAGAAAGGTGACCGGGGCCAGCCGATACCACAACCCCATCTCGCCCAGCGTGTCGGCCAGATAGATTTCGGTCGTCGCATTGGGGATTTCCCCCTGTGATCTGACGGCGATCTTCCAGCCATCCTTGCGCAGCATTTCGGCGATTTCCGGCCCGCGCTCGGGGTGGCGCGGTGCAATGATCAGCAACAGACGCTGTGCCGCACGGGCCGCATGACGGTGGGCGCGGGTTACAAGTTCTTCCTCACCGGGATGGGT
>JAUZRU010000041.1 GCA_030950185.1 Paracoccaceae bacterium
CATCCAGTCGGCGGAAAAGCCGTTGAAGGTGACAACCAGACAAGGCGTGCCCTGCTGCGCGCAATGGGCAGCCAGCATCCGGGGCAGAACCCCGCGCCCGGCAATGATCGCAAGCCGCCCCATGCCCCTATTCCGGCGTGCAGAAGGAACGGTCGGAATTGGCAAGCACGAATTCCAGCACGTCCTGCACCAGCGGGTTGTCGGGGGTTTCCTCGGCAAGCTGGCGGGCGCGTTCCAGCAGCGCCCCTTCGCCCGAGAACAGCTGTCGATAGGCGTGACGCAGCCCGTTCATGGCCGCCTTTTCGGCCCCGCGGCGCTTGAGTCCCAGCAGGTTCAACCCCCCCAGCGTGCCGCGCGGGCTGATGACCGAGCCATAGGGGATCACGTCATTGACCACGACCGCCCCGGCGCCAATCATGGCGCCCTTGCCGACGCGGCAGAACTGATGCACGCCCGACTGCCCGCCCAGCACGGCATTGTCACCGATCACCACATGGCCGGCAATCTGCACCGCATTTGCCAGCACGATCCCGTTGCCGATCTGGCAGTCATGGGCGATATGCACATGCATCATGATCAGGTTGTCGTCGCCCACCCGCGTGACCCCGCCGCCGCCATCGGTGCCGGGGTTGATGGTTGCGTATTCGCGGATATTGTTGCGCGCGCCGATTTCAACCTTGGTGTGTTCGCCCCTGAATTTCAGGTCCTGCGGCTCGCTGCCGATCGAGGCAAAGGGCCAGATGCGCGTGCCGTCGCCGATTTGCGTCCAGCCGGTCACGGAAACATGGTTGTCCAGCACCACGCCATCGGCAAGGCTGACTTCGGGGCCGACCACGCAATAGGGGCCGATGCGACAGCCGGCACCGATGCGCGCGCCCTCGGAAATGACGGCGGTGGGGTGGATGACGGTTTCGCCGCTCATCGCCGCACCCACCTCAGATCGCGCCCTTGGGCACGTCGATCATGGCGGAAAATTCGCCTTCGGAGGCGACCTTGCCGTTGACCTTGCCTTCGCCCCACAGCTTCCAGACCTTGCCACGGCCGCGGATCACCCGGACATGCAGCTCCAGCACGTCGCCCGGCACCACCATCGCACGAAAGCGGAACTTGTCCATGGTCATGAAATAGACCAGCGGATCCTTGTCGATCAGGTCCAGCGTATGCGAAATCAGCACCGCGGCCGTCTGCGCCATGGCCTCGACGATCATCACGCCGGGCATGATGGGCTTGCTGGGGAAATGGCCCTGGAACTGCGGCTCGTTCATGGTGACGTTCTTGATGCCGACGGCACTTTCGCCAGTCTTGATGTCGCGCACCTTGTCGATGAACAGAAACGGATAGCGATGCGGGATCATCCGCTGGATCATTGCAAGATCGACTGAGGGCAGTTCTTCGGTGGCGGTGGTTTCGCTCATCTTCAGGGCCTTTTCCCGTGGAAATGTTGGTTCTTTCCCCTATCAACCAGCTGCGGACAAGACAAGCTTGGGGCGTCAGGGTTTCTTGCCGCTTGTGCCATCACCAAGAATGGCGTCCACCCTCTCGATCACACGCGGCGTGATATCTGCCGCGCGAACAGAAAAGAAGGTTGCCCTTTCGTCAAGGATGACCGTGATCCCCAGATCAAGCGCCAGTTTCGGCAACAGGCGCGACGCCTCTTCGAAAAACCTCTTGCGCTCGCCATCCACCCAGCTGTTGAGGGCATTTGCCTTGCGCGCCTGATCCTGCCGGATCTTTTCAACGCGCTTGTCGAATTCATCGGCAAGTTTTCTAAAGGTCTTGGGGTCAAGACTGTCGCGCCTGACGGTCAGGTCCTTTTCTTCTGCCTTGAGCTGTTCTTCCAGTTTCTTGTTTTCCCGGGCGAGCTTCTGCTGCCGCTGGGCGAGTTCCTTCATCACCCGCTTGCCAAACAGGGACCCCGAAAACAGGCGTTCCTGGTTCAGGGTATAGATGCCCCCCGTGGGCGCAGTCTGCGCCATCGGCTGTGTCACAAAGGCGCCTGCCATGATCAGCAGCGCCAAGGCTGTTGCGCGGATCAAGGCATGACGCAGGGGTTTCATTCAGAAACTTTTGCCAAAGGAAAAGCTGAACCCCTCGGGTCTGTCATAGGACTGGCTTGACAGCGCCTTGGTGAAATCGAAACGCAGATTGCCCACGATTCCGGTATCAACGAACAGCGAAAGCCCTATGACCGAACGAACATGCATTCCGGCGTCAACCGTTCCTGCAAATCCGGTCGTATTATCAAGCCCCCAGAGCGAGCCAACATGCAGGAAGGCCCCCCCGGTGAGTTTGTAAGAAGACGGCAGCCCAAGCGGGAAGTCGGCCTCGAAACGCGCGACCGCATACATGTTGCCGCCCAGCGCATCCTGGTTGATGGTGGTCGATGTCGTGTCCCGAGGACCGATCCCGTAGGTCTGAAATCCGCGCATTATGGGGCTGCTCATGAAAAAACGGTCCTGCATGCTGCTGGTTCCGCTGAAATCCTTCAGGTAACCCCCTTCGAATTCGGCAGTCAGCACGACCTCTTCATTTCTGATCGCCTTGCGGAATCCCACCAACGCCGTTGTTTTCGAGAACCGCGCAGACGCGCCCGGGCCGGCGATTTCCTGGGATAGCTTCACCAGCGTGCCTGCAGTCGGGTCAAGGCCGGAATAACGCGAGTCATAGGTATAGGTCAGCCCGAAAATGCTGGCCTTGCGGGTGCCTGCAACAATCAGCGGCGACGGGGTGCCCGTGATATTGGAAATGGTCGCGTCCGAGCGTTCGTATTTCAGCGCCAGCCTTCCAAGTTCACTGGTCGGGAAACTGATCGACGGCGAGAACCTGGTGACGCTGGTGTCGTAATGGGTAATCCGCTGGGCAATCGTCGAACGCGCGGCGGCAATCTGGAAGCGCAGGTCACGCCCCAGGAATGCGGGTTCAGCGAAAGTCAGCCCCACGTCGCGCGCAGTGTTACCCCCCCCGAGATTCAGCTTGATATATTGTCCTCTGCCAAGAAAGTTGCTCTCCGAAAGGCTGATGGTAGCGCCAAGTCCGGTTGCAGCGCCATAGCTGACCCCGAATTCGAGCGAGCCCGTTTGGGTTTCTTCCACATTCACATCGACGATCACCCGATCGGGGCTGGACCCCGGGCGTGTCTTGACGTCGGACTTGGCAAAAAAGCCCAGCGCCCGGATGCGTTCCGCCGCGGCCTTGATCTCGCGCGGGTTGAACGGATCCCCCTCGACGGTCTTGAACTGCCGCCGGATCACCCGATCAAGCGTCGTGCTGTTGCCCTCGATATCGATTCGTTCAACGAAAATCCGGGGCCCTTTTTCGATCACGAAATCGATGTTCAGGCTGCGCGTCTTGTCGTCGCGCTTGACCTTGGGGGTCACGCGAATGAAGTTCAGCCCTTCCTTCGTTGCAAGATTTTCCATCCGCTCGACCGCACCGTTCACCAGGTTAGGCGCGTAGACCACGCCCTTGCGGATGCCGACAAGGGACTTGTATTTGTCGGGATCGATCTCGGCCAGGCTGCTTGTCACCTTGATGTCGCCAAAGCGATATTGCTGGCCCTCCCGGATCTTGAAGGTCAGGAAATAACCGCTGCGTTCCTTGACGATTTCGGCATCGACCGAAAGCACCTGAAAATCGATGAATCCACGTGAAAGATAGAAGTCACGCAGCATCTGCTTGTCAAAGTTGATCCGGTCAGCAACGAATGTGTCACTCTTGACAAAGGCATGCAGCAGGCCCGCCTGTTTGGTGCCCAGGACCCGCCGCAGGCGGCGGTCGGAAAAATGGCGGTTGCCGACAAAGCTGATCCGCTTGATTTCGATCACCTTGCCTTCGAAAATCTCGAACACCAGATCGACGCGGTTATCCGCGCGGCGAATGATCTTGGGGGTGACCCGCGCCGAGATCCGCCCCTGCTGGCGATAGGCCTCGATGATGCGCTGGGCGTCGGCCTCGGCCTGTACGGGGTTATACACATGACGGGGCTTGGATGTGATGACCCCGGCAAGAACCTTGTCCTTGATACGCTTGTTGCGTTCGAAATTGATGCGGTTGATGGTCGGGTATTCCCGCACCGTGACAAGCAGCCGGGCACCTTTCGGAGTCACGGACACTTCTTCGAACAGCCCGGTCGAGACAAGCCGCTTGTAGGCCTCGTTTACCTGGGCGGGCGTGACCGGCTTGCCCCTGGGAATCGCCAGAAAATTCAGGATGGTCGGTGTTTCGACCCGCCTGTTGCCCTTCACAACGATCGATTTGAAGATCATTTCGGCACTGGCAACACCGGTCTGGGCCGTTGCAGATGTGCGCAGCGCATTGCTGCCAAGCGCAAGAACTGCCAGCAAAATGACCCGTATCAGGGCATCCTTCACGAATTTCGCTTTCATCAACCTGCAATCCCCCTGCCGCAAATCACATGCCCTGCCGTCGGGCCGTTATGGAACGGCGTCAACAATGCTCGCTCTGGCCTGAATATGCGGTTTCCGGAACCATGTCAAAACGACAAAAGGCATCCGGGCCACTGTTCTTTCACAGCAGCCCGATATGTGCCCGAAAAAGCCCGCATAGGGCGTCAGGGCGCCATGATTTCCGTGCGAATTGGGGAAACCCCCCGAATAAACGTCAGATGATCGACCCGGATTCGAGAATCGGGTTGTCGACAAAGGTCGGGCTGACATATTCGGTGCCGACAATGCCGACCGCAGCCAATGCCATCAAGATGATCAGGATCAGCAGAACACGGTCGCTGTTGACGTCAAACAGAACCCCAAGGCCCCTGTAGCCTGTTGCCAGTTTTTGCATGACCTGACCTCCTTCGTGCCAGTTACCCCTGTTGCCATCCAAGAATACGGGAGAATATGGCAACAGTATGGCGCGAAAGCGTTATCAATGGGCTGTCAGGCCGCCAATCTCAGCAGATGAAATCGTTGGCCAGGGAAAACGCCATCAGGGTCAGAACCAGCGCCAGACCCGCCGTCATCAGTATCCGCATGGCCTTCTCGCTGGGGCGGCGCCGGGCGACGGCCTCGTAGGCGAAAAACACCAGATGCCCACCATCCAGCACCGGGATCGGGAACAGGTTGACCAGGCCGATCGCGGTCGAAAGCATGCCGATGAACCAGACAAAGCTGGAAAACCCCTGCGAGGCGGCATCGGCCGAGGTCTTGGCAATGCCCACCGGCCCTTGCAGATTGCACGACGAAATCGCGCCCGAAATCATGTGCGTCAGCCCGCTGAGAGAGCTGGTCACGATATCGCCCACCTGTGCGGTACCCATCTTCAGCGCGGTCAGCGGGCTGGGCATACGGGTTTCGGGGTCAAAGAACAGCCCGCCGGTGATGCCGATCAGCGTGCGCTTGGTAAATCCTCCCTTGCCATCAGGCAGATCAACAACCTTGGCGGACAGGGTGAAATCCATCACCTTGCCGTCGCGCCAGACCTTCAGCTGCATCGGGCGGCCGTCGGAATCGGCAACGATCTTCTGCAACTCTCGAAAAGCGGTGATCTTGCGGCTGTCCACCGACAGGATGAGATCGCCAACCTTCAACCCGGCCGCCATTGCCGCCGATTGCGGCTGAACCGATTCGATCAGGGGCAGCATGGGGAACGGCCCCTTGACCTCGACCACCTCGCCTGCGCGGCGCACGCGGTATATCAGCGTCGGCTTGATCGGGTCGGCCTTGCGGGCATAGTCGAACAGCGCCTCGTAGTCAGGCGTTTCAACCCCATCTATGGCCAGAATGACGTCGCCCTGCTGCAACTCATATCCCGAACCGGGCAGCGGCTTGAGCTTGCCGACGGTCGGCGGCTCGGTCGCCATGCCGGTCGCCAATATCAGCCCCGTGAAGATCACGATGGAAAGGATGAAATTTGCCACCGGGCCCGCGGCCACGGTCAGGGCGCGCTTGTAAAGGGGCGCGCCGCTCAGGGTGTGCACGCGCTCTTCCTCGGGCAGGGATGCAACCACATCGGGATCCGATCGGCTGGAAGCATCGGCATCGCCCAGAAACCGCACATAGCCACCAAGCGGGATCAGGGAAATCTGCCAGCGCGTACCGCGCCGGTCCACCCGTGAAAAAATGACCGGACCGAACCCCATGGAAAACACTTCGGCCTTGATGCCGCACCAGCGGCCAATGATGTAGTGGCCGTATTCGTGGATGAAAATGATGACACTGAGGACCACCACAAAGGACAGCACCGTCCACAGAAACCCGCCCATGACAGGGATTGAATTGATCAGTTCCACGTTATCCTCGATTTGCCTGATGCGAGGCTATGGCCTCGTTGGTTCGGTTGCGTGCGGCGATATCTGCGGCCAGCACGGATTGCAGGTCGGTCATTTCATCTTGCAGATCGTGATGCCGGTCCATGGTTTCAAGAACCTTTTCGACGATCACGGCCATGTCGGTGAAACGGATGCGGTGGTCAAGAAAGGCGTCAAGCGTCACCTCCTTGGCGGCATTGAACACCGCACCCGTCAGCCCGCCGCGCCGCATGACCTCGCGCGCCAGACGGATCGCCGGAAAGCGGGTTTCGTCGGGGGCCTCGAAATCCAGCCGTCCGATGCGCGCCAGATCAAGCCGCTCAAGCGGCAGCGGCGCGCGGTCGGGCCAGTTCAGGGCATAGCCGATGGCCCCGCGCATGTCGGGCGGGCCGAGATGGGCCATCACCGCGCCATCCACAAACCCCACCAGCGAGTGGATGATCGATTGCGGATGCACCAGCACCTCGATCTGATCGGGCGTGACATCAAAGAATTCGTGAGTCTCGATCAGCTCCATCGCCTTGTTGAACATGCTGGCGCTGTCGACCGAAATCCGCTGTCCCATGTCCCAGTTGGGATGCGCAACTGCCTGTTCGGGGGTGGCCTCATGCAGCCGTTCAAGGGGCCAGTCGCGAAACGGCCCGCCCGAGGCCGTCAGGATGATGCGTTCGATCGCGGCATGGTCTTCGCCCTGCAACGCCTGGAAGATGGCCGAATGTTCGCTGTCCACCGGCAGAATCCGCGCGCCATGTTTGCGGGCCTCGCGGTGCATCAGGTCGCCGGCCGTGACCAGGCTTTCCTTGTTGGCCAGCGCCAGGATGCCGCCATGCTGCATGGAAACCAGCCCCGGCTCCAGACCGGCGGCGCCGACAATGGCCGACATCGTCCAGTCCGCGGGGCGCGCCGCGGCCTCGGCAATGGCGCCGGCGCCGGCCGCAACCTTGATCCCTGTTCCGGCAAGCGCGTCACGCAGGTCGGGCAGAAATTCCTCATATGCAGTGACAGCCAGCTCGGCCCGCAAGGCGCGTGCCTGACTCGCCAGCAGCGCGATGTTGCGCCCGCCGGTCAGGGCCACGACCTGAAAGCTGTCTCCCCCCCCCTGGCGCTGCAAAAGATCAACCGTGTTGCAGCCGATCGAGCCGGTCGCTCCGAATACCGATACCCGCCGCATGGTTCAGTATGCCCCCGCCGCCGGCGCGCCGAACATCGCCAGCCACAACAGAACGAACAGCGAGGCCCCGATCATGGCGTCAAACCGATCAAGCACCCCGCCATGGCCGGGGATGAGAGCCGACGCATCCTTGACCCCGACATGCCGCTTGACCGCGCTTTCGGCCACATCTCCGGCCTGTGCGGCGATTGCCGTCAGCACCGACATGACAACGATGCTGGCGCCAAAACCCCGCAGCTGCGCAAAGCCCAGCCCCACCAGCGCCGCCAGCAGCCAGCCGCCCAGCGTGCCCGACCATGTCTTCTTGGGGCTGATACGGGGCAGGATCTTGGGGCCGCCGATGATACGACCAAAGAAATACCCCCCGACATCCGACGCGATAACCACCAGGACCAGCCAGAGCGGCCAATCAAGCCCACCTTGCACGCGCAACCAGAACAGCGCGGCCGAGGCAACAAGAATCGAAAACGCATAGATCACGAATACCGCGCGATCCCGTTGCAACAACACAAGGCCGATAAAGGGCGCGATGAACAGGGTGCTGAGCGCGATCAAGCTGGTATCGACCCCCGCCCGCAGTACCGAGGCCGCCCCTACCGCCGCCAGAAGTATCGATTTCGATTGCCCGACCTGCGGGCCCAGCATGCGGATCAACTCCCACAGCATCAACCCGGCAAGAACCGAAACCAGCGCCAGAAACCAGTATCCACCGGCAAGCAGCGCGCCCAGACCAAGGGCGATCATTACCGCCGCCGACAGCAGCCTTGTGCGCAGATCGGCAAAGCGCCCGCTCATGCCGTGGCAGCGCCGAACCTGCGCTCGCGTCCGGTAAAGCTTGCCACGATGGCGGTGAATTCCTCGGCGGTGAAATCGGGCCACAGGGTCGGGACGAATTCATATTCGGCATAGGCCGACTGCCACAAAAGGAAATTCGAGATCCTTTTTTCGCCCGACGTGCGAATGATCAGGTCGGGATCGGGCAGATAGCGGGTATCAACATAGAAACCGATGCTCTGTTCGTTGATGTCCTCGGGATCCACACGACCCTCGGCGGCGTCTTCGGCAAGGGTCTTCATGGCGCGGGTCAACTCGTCGCGGCCGCCATAATTCAGTGCGATGGTCAGATTGAGATGGTCGTTTTTCGCGGTCTTTTCCTCAAGCCGGGCCATCAGTTTGATCAGCTTTGGATCAAGGCGCGACCGATCGCCGATAAAGCGCACCCGCACCCGATGTTCGTGCAGGCGTTCTGTTTCTCGTGTGATGTATCGGCGAAACAGCGACATCAGGCCCGATACTTCGGCCTCGGCGCGCTTCCAGTTTTCGGTGGAAAAGGCATAGAGTGTCAGATATTTGACCCCGATATCCGGGCAGATATCGACGATCTCGCGCACGCGCGCCGCCCCCTTGCGGTGGCCGACGAGGCGTGGCAGGCCCCGGCGCGTCGCCCAGCGACCATTGCCATCCATGATGATGGCAACATGTTCCACCTTGCGCGGTGCCTTTTCCTGTCCCGTCACCTTGTCCCCCCGTCACGCCGGCCTTTTCAAACCTGCATGATTTCCTCTTGCTTGGCGTCCAGCAGCTTGTCGATTTCCTTGATATAGCGGTCGGTCAGAGACTGGATTTCCTCGTGCCAGATCTTCTGGTCGTCCTCGCTCATGCCGGCGGATTTGGCCTTCTTGATCTGGTCCATGCCGTCACGGCGCACATTGCGCACGGCCACGCGGGCGCTTTCGGCATATTGGGCGGCGACGCGAGACAATTCCTTGCGCCGTTCCTCGTTCAGCTCGGGGATGGGCAGGCGCAGCACCGTGCCCTCGACCACCGGGTTCAGACCAAGGCCGGAATTTCGAATCGCCTTGTCCACCGCGCCCACCAAGGCCTTGTCCCAGACATTGACGGTAATCATGCGCGGTTCGGGCACGTTGATCGTGGCGCACTGGTTCAGCGGCATCTGGGCGCCATAGGCATCGACCGTCACCGGATCCAGCATCCCGGCCGAGGCCCGGCCCGTGCGCAGGCTTGCGAATTCGCTTTTCAACGCCGACATGGCGCCTTCCATGCGACGTTCCAGGTCATCTATATCGATTTCGAATTCTTCTTCCGACATGGTTTCTTTTCCGCGCCTCGTTGCTTTTCCTCGATGATCTACCCTTAATTCACCACCTTTGTATAGGTGCCTTCGCCCCGAAGGATGCCCGCAAGCCCGCCCTCGCGTTCCAGCGAGAACACGACGATGGGCAGGTTGTTGTCGCGCGCAAGCGCAATGGCGCTGGCATCCATCACCTTGAGGTTCTTTTGCAGCACCTCGTCATAGCTGACCGTGTCATAGCGTTTCGCATCAGGGTTGGTTTTCGGATCCTTGTCATAGATCCCGTCCACCTGCGTGCCCTTGAAGATCACCTCGCAATGCATTTCGTTGGCGCGCAGCGTGGCGGCGGTGTCGGTGGTGAAATAGGGGTTGCCGGTGCCCGCGGCAAAGATGCAGACCCGCCCCTTTTCAAGATGGCGCACCGCGCGGCGGCGGATATAGGGCTCGCAGACCTGATCCATCGGGATGGCGCTGATGACGCGGGTAAACACGCCAAGGCTTTCCAGCGCGCTTTGCATCGCCAGTGCGTTCATCACGGTTGCCAGCATTCCCATATAGTCGGCGGTCGTGCGCTCCATACCCTGGGCGCTGCCTTGCAGGCCGCGAAAGATGTTGCCACCGCCGATGACCATGCAGATCTCGACTCCAAGATCGTGGACTTCCTTGATCTCGCGCGCGATTCGCTCGACCGTGGGGGGGTGCAGGCCATAGCCCTGATCGCCCATCAACGCCTCGCCGGAAATCTTCAACATGACACGCTTGTATTGCGGCGCGCCGGGGCTGGTTTCCGGTTCTGACATGGGTTGTTCCCCTTTTTCGGCTGGATTGTGATGATCGCGCGCAAAATGTCTTAATTCGCCGCGCGATTCAATGTTAAAGCAGGGTTTCAGACAGGAAAACATCACGCGCGTGCATGGATCACACGGTGGCGGTTTGTTTCCACAACATGCGGCCCGCGCAAAACAGGCACAACATCTTGATTTCAGCCCCTGAAATAGACCCAGCCCTGCCCGTTCTGATCGCGGGGCCGACGGCATCGGGAAAATCGGCGCTGGCGCTGGAGCTGGCGACGCGCCACAACGGGGTGATCATCAACGCCGATGCGCTGCAGGTCTATGATTGCTGGCGGGTGTTGACCGCCCGCCCCGGCCCCGAAGACGAGGCCGCCGCCCCGCATATGCTGTATGGGCATGTGCCATGTGATCGCAGCTATTCGGTCGGCGCCTGGCTGCGGGATGTCGCGCCCCTGATCCACGCGAAAGATGGCCGATTGCCGATCATCGTCGGCGGCACGGGGTTGTATTTCATGGCTTTGGTCAATGGCTTGGCGGAAATTCCGGACATACCCGACGATATCCGCACCCTTGCACAAGACCTGATCGAAAGGCACGGCATTCAGGCGCTGCTGGACGAGCTGCATCGTGACGATCCCCGGACTTGGGAACGCATCGACCGCAACAACCCGGTACGTATCCAGCGCGCCTGGGAGGTGTTGCGCGCCACCGACCGCGGCCTGGCGGCCTGGCAGGACGACACCCCCCCGCCCCTGTTGCCGCTGTCACGGACCAACGCGCTGGTGATCGAGGCGCCGCGCGACTGGCTGAACGCGCGCATCTCGCGGCGTTTCCGCGCCATGGTCGAGCAGGGCGCGCTTGAGGAATGCCGCGCCAACATCAAGGGTTGGGATCCGGCCCGCCCCTCGGCCAAGGCAATCGGCGCGGCTGAATTGATCGACCATCTGCGCGGCAACTGCACCCTTGAACAGGCAATCGCGCGCGCCGAGACAGCCACCCGCCAATACGCCAAGCGCCAGCGCAGCTGGTTCCGCACGCGCATGAAGGGCTGGCGCTGGATCGGCGTCGCGTGACACCCCCACAACAAACAGGGCCATGCCATGACCGTTGCTGAAAACATCGTCATCCTGACCGGCGCGGGCATTTCCGCCGAAAGCGGATTGGGCACCTTCCGCGACAAGGATGGCCTGTGGAGCCGCTATGACCTGAACGAGGTCGCAACCCCCGAGGGGTTTGCCCGAAATCCGGCTCTGGTGCATGAATTCTATAACGCGCGCCGCGAAAACTGCCGACAGGCCCAACCTAACGCCGCCCACCTGGCGCTGGCCCGCCTGCAGACAGAACATGCGGGCAAGGTCACCATCGTCACCCAGAACATCGACGACCTGCATGAACGCGCCGGCGCGCGGAACGTGGTTCACATGCACGGGCAGATCAATCGCGCGCTCTGCGCGACCTGCAACCACCGCTGGGATGCCCCCGCAGCAATGTCAGCTACCGATGCCTGCCCGGCCTGCGGGGCAAAGGCCACCCGGCCCGATATCGTCTGGTTCGGCGAGATCCCCTATTTCATGGAGGAAATCATGTCCGAACTGGCGCGCGCCGATCTGTTCGTGTCGATCGGCACCTCGGGCAATGTCTATCCGGCGGCCGGTTTCGTGGCCGAGGCCCGCGCCCATGGGGCCAGAACGCTTGAGCTGAACCTCGAGCCCTCGGAAGGGGCATCCCGGTTTCATGCGCGCCGCCTTGGCCCCGCCAGCAAGATCGTGCCCGCATGGGTGGCAGGGCTGCTTGGCCCAGCCCTTTGATCACCCCGCGGCCAGACGCGCGCGGATATCGTCGCTCCAGCCGGCGCTCATCTCGCCATCTGCGATGATCAGCGGGCGTTTCATCAGTGTTGGCCAGGCCTTGAGCAGATCGACCGCATCCATCGCGCGCTCGGCCTCGGTCAGCTTGCGCCAGGTCAGCGAGCGCCGGTTGACGATGGTCCCCTCGCCCAGACGCGCGACCGCCTCGGCCAGCACTTCGCGCGGCACACCATCCTTGCGCACATCGATATACGCGACCTCATGCCCATCTTCCAGCAACGCGGCATGGGCTTTCTTGCAGGTCGTGCAGCGCCCCAGACAATAGAATGTCAGCTTCATTTCTTCCCCCTTCTGAACCGCCAGCTGTGACATCCGTCACCCTTGCGGCAATCGCCGCAAATGCCTAGATGCCGGGCAACCGAAATACAAGCACAGGGAAAGATCCTCATGGCAAAAACCGTAAGCGAACTGCTGGCCGAGGCCAACCGTGTGGTCGAACTGATCGACTATGATGAAGCACGCAAATTGATCGACGAGGGCGCGCTGCTGCTGGATGTGCGCGACGCCCCCGAGGTGGAAAAGACCGGGCTGGCAAAGGGCGCCCACCATATTTCACGGGGCATGCTGGAATTCCGCGCCGACCCCGCCAGCCAGTATCACGACAAGGAAATGCGCCCCGACCGCACGGTGGTGCTGTATTGCGCCTCGGGCGGGCGGGCGTTGCTGGCCGGCAAGCTGCTGATCGAGATGGGCTATCAACGGGTCTGCTCGATCGGCGGCCTCAAGGACTGGACGGAACAGGGCGGCGGCATCGAGCACCCGCTCGATCCCGGGATGGAGTAAGATTTCGCGCCGGATTGGCGACCCCGATCTCCGATCCGGCGCGATTTATCGGTTTTTCTGCATTTTGTTCAACCATTCCGCTTGCCTTTCAAGCAAACCTCCCCCATATAGGCGCTGTGAAGTAAGTCTTTCACTGATACCTCCTGAAGCCCACGGCCACAGTCGGATCAAAGTCAAGACCGCACTGCACCACGGCCGTCGCACAATGCGGACGGCACCACTTTAGGAGAAGACGGATGGCCACAGGCACCGTAAAATGGTTCAACTCGACAAAAGGCTACGGCTTTATTCAACCTGACAATGGCGGCTCGGACGTGTTTGTACACATCTCTGCTGTCGAGCGCGCCGGCATGACCGGTCTCGCCGACAACCAGAAGGTCGAATACGAGCTGGAAACAGGCCGTAACGGCAAGGAAAACGCGACCGAACTGAAAGCAGTCTAAGCGTTCTTTCAGCGCGCTTTCGGGCGTGCGACCGGAAAATCGAAAAACGGCAGGCGGACACCCGCTTGCCGTTTTTTCATGCCTGCCCCGCCTGCCCCGCTGCCCGCGCGGCGAAAGGAAAGGCTTGACCACGCCCGGACAGCGTGCAGCATTGCCTGACTGAAGCGAACAGATCAGAGGCAAGCGATGTCCACAGCCATCCCCGACAACATCGACGCCACGCAGGAATTGCTGGCCACGCAGAATTACGTCTGCGGCCGCGCCCTGGCCACGGTCGTCTTTCTGGCGCTGAAGCTGAACCGCCCGCTGTTTCTGGAAGGCGAGGCCGGCGTCGGCAAGACCGAAATCGCCCGCGCGCTCTCGGCCGCTCTTGGCCGCCGCCTGATTCGGCTGCAATGCTACGAGGGGCTGGACGCCGCCAGCGCCGTCTATGAATGGAACTTCGCCGCCCAGATGGTCGCCATCCGCACCGCCGAGGCCGTCGAGGGCACCGACCGCGAATCGCTGGTCGACGAGCTGTTTTCCGACCGCTACCTGATTCGCCGCCCCCTGCTCGAGGCGCTCAGCCCCCAGCCCGGCGGCCCGCCGGTGCTGTTGATCGACGAAATCGACCGCACCGACGAACCCTTCGAGGCCTTCCTCCTCGAGGCTCTGTCAGATTACCAGGTCACCATCCCCGAACTGGGCACCATCCGCGCCGAAAACCCGCCCATCGTCATCCTCACCTCGAACCGAACCCGCGAAGTGCATGACGCACTCAAACGGCGCTGCCTCTATCACTGGGTCGATTACCCCGATTTCAACCGCGAAATGGAAATCCTGCACGCCCGCGCCCCTGACGCCCCCCAGAGGCTGAGCCGCGAGGTCGTCGCCTTCGTGCAGCGCCTGCGCGCCGAGGACCTGTTCAAGAAACCCGGTGTTGCCGAAACCATCGACTGGGCCAAATGCCTGCTGGCGCTCGATACCCTCACCCTCTCCCCCGAGGTCATCGCCGACACCCTGGGCGCGCTGCTGAAATATCAGGACGACATCCTGCGCCTGCAGGGTTCCGAGGCTGCGCGCCTGTTGCAGGAAAGCCGCGCCAGCCTGGACGCGCCGTGATGCTTCTTCTTTGCCCAAATACTCCGGGGGAGTCGCGCAAGCGACGGGGGCAGCGCCCCCCCTTTCGGCATCCCGCGTGTCAATCGCTCTCCCCGACCACAGCCCGACGAGGGCCCGCGTGATGTCCGGCCTGCCCGACCTGCCGCTGCCCGACAACCCGCGCCTTGCGGCCAACATCACCCATTTCGCCCGCGCCCTGCGCAAGGCCGGCCTGCCCGCCGGTCCGGGCCGCGTGATCGACGCCATCCGCGCGGTGCAGGCAGCCGGGTTCACCTCGAAATCCGATTTCTACTGGACGCTGCACGCCTGTTTCGTGGCGCGTCCCGAACAACGCCTGGTCTTTGCCCAGATCTTTCGCCTCTACTGGCGCGATCCGCGCTTTCTCGAACACATGATGGCGCTGCTTCTGCCCTCGATCAAGGGCGTGCAGGAGGAACGCGCCGCCGCCCCGGCCGAACGCCGCGCCGCCGAGGCCCTGCTCGATGGCGCCATGCAGGACGTGCCCGACCTGCCCCAGGCCGAGCCCACCGAAATCAGGATCGACGCCAGCCAGACGGCCTCTGGCACCGAAAAGCTGAAATCGCTGGATTTCGAACAGATGACCTCGGCCGAGATGGCTCAGGCGAAACGCCTGATCGCCGAAATCAGCCTGCCCGTGCGCCCGCTGCCCTCGCGCCGCACGCAACCCGCCTTGCGCGGGCGCAGCCCCGACTGGCGCGCCACCATGCGCCGCTCCCTGCGTCGCGGCGGCGAGATCGACCAGCTTTGCCACCGCCAGCGTCGCACCCGCTGGCCCAATCTGGTGGCGCTGTGCGATATTTCGGGGTCCATGTCGGCCTATTCCCGCGCGGTGCTGCATTTCCTGCACGCGGCCTCGAATACCCAGGGGGCGGGCTGGGCGCAGGTGCACAGCTTCACCTTTGGTACGCGTCTGACCAACATCACCCGGCAGCTGCGCCAGCGCGACGTGGACGCGGCGCTGAAATCGGCCGGCAATCAGGCCCAGGACTGGGAAGGCGGCACCCGCATCGGCGCCTGCCTGCACGCCTTCAACCGCGACTGGTCGCGCCGGGTGCTGGGCCAGGGGGCGGTGGTGCTGCTGATCACCGACGGGCTGGAGCGCGACGACACCGGTCTGCTGGCGCGCGAGGTCGAGCGCCTGCATCTGAGCGCGCGCAAGCTGATCTGGCTGAACCCCCTGCTGCGCTGGGACGGCTTTGCCCCGCGCGCCGGCGGCATCCGCGCGATCCTGCCCCATGTTGACAGCCTGCGCGCAGGCCATAACATCGCATCGCTCCAGGCGCTGGCCGAGGCGCTCTCGCGCCCCGACGACATCGGCGAAAAGGCGCGCCTGATGGACATGCTTGGAAAAGAGGATGGGGGCTGATGATGGCTGAATTCGACCAGATCCCCGAAACCGCGCTGGAATGGGCCGAACAGGACTGCGGCGCCGCGCTGGCCACCGTGGTGCAGACATGGGGCAGCGCCCCGCGCCCCGTAGGCAGCCAGCTGGCCATTTCCGGCGACGGGCAGATCATGGGCTCGGTCTCGGGCGGCTGCGTCGAGGGCGCGGTGGTGGTCGAGGCACAAGAGGCCATCGAGGACGGCCGCCCTCGTATCCTGGAATTCGGCGTCTCCGATGACGAGGCCTTTGCCGTCGGCCTGGCCTGCGGCGGCACCATCCGCGTGATGGTGGAACCGCTGGGCATCGGCGACGGCCCCGCGCCGGAATTGATCCGCGCGCTGGTGGACAGGCGCAAGCGGCGCCAGCCCGCCGCCCTGCTGACCAACACGAAGACATGGGAACGCCGGTTGACCGATGGCGCAGACATCCCCGACGACCCGCTTGGCGCCGAAATTCGCGCGCGCATGGCCGCCGACAGGTCGGGCTTTGCCCCGGCCCCCGATGATGGCTGGTTCATCGCCATCCACAACGCACCGCTACGCATGGTGGTGGTGGGGGCCGTGCATATCGCGCAGGCGCTGCTGCCCATGGCGCGGCTGGCCGGCTATGATCCGTTCCTGATCGACCCGCGCGAAACCTTTGCAGCGGCCGCGCGCTTTCCCGATGAGTCGATCTCGCAGGACTGGCCCGACGAGGCCCTGCGCGCGCTGGCGCCTGACAGCCGAACCGCCGTTGTCACCTTGTCCCACGACCCCAAGATCGACGACCCGGCGATCATCGAAACCCTGAACAGCACTGCCTTTTACCTGGGCTGTCTGGGCTCGAAGAAAACCCACGCCAAACGGCTGGATCGCCTGCGCGCGGTCGGGCTGGATGAAGAGGCGCTCGCACGTATCCATGCCCCCGTGGGCCTGTCGATCGGGGCGAAATCGCCGGCCGAGATCGCCATTTCCATCATGGCCGAAATCACCCAAACCCTGCGGGGCACGAACTGATGGAGTTTGGCCCGGTCCCGCTGTCCGATGCGCTGGGGGGGATCCTCGCCCATTCGGTCAGGACGGGCGATCGGCTGCTGAAAAAGGGCCGCGTGTTGGGGGACGACGACATCGCCCTGCTGAAAGGCGCGGGCCTGCGCGAAATCACCATCGCCCGCCTCGCCCCCGACGATCTGGACGAAAACGCCGCCGCCGCCGCCATTGCCGCGGCCCTTGTGCCCGCACCCGAGGCGGCAGGCCTGCGCCTTGGCGCCGCCAGCACGGGCCGCGTCAACATCATCGCTACGCGGCCGGGGCTGTTGCAGCTTGATCGGGATGCCATCCGCCGCATCAACGCGACCAGCCCCGAAATCACACTTGCCACGCTGTCCCCGCTTGCGCGCGTGGCCCCCGACATGCTGGTCGCCACGGTCAAGATCATCACCTATGGCGTCGGGCGGGCGCTGGTCGAAAGCGCGACCCAGGGCGCGGAACGCGCGCTTTCGGTTCTGCCGGTCACGCGACAGACGGCCAGCCTGATCCTGACCCGCACGCCGGGGATCGATGACCGCCTGCTTGACAAGGGGCGCGCTGCGGTTCGCGCGCGGCTCGACGCGCTGGGCATCGCGCTGGAAGGCACACAAACCACCGCCCATGACACCGCCAAGCTGGCCGCCGCACTCAGAAGCGCGCCGGGCGAGATCATCCTGATCCTGACCGGCTCGGCCACCTCGGACGCGCGCGATGTCGGCCCCGCGGGTCTGATCGCCGCCGGCGGGCGGCTGCAACGCTTCGGCCTGCCGGTCGATCCGGGCAATCTGCTGTTCGTCGGCACGCTGGGCGCGCGCCCCGTCATCGGCCTGCCGGGATGCGCGCGATCCCTTGCACTGAACGGGGCCGACTGGGTGCTGGAGCGTATTGCCTGCGGGCTGGAATGCAGCAACGAAACCCTTGCGCAGATGGGCATTGGGGGATTGCTGAAAGAGGGCCGCGCCCGTCCCCATCCGCGCCGCCGCATGGGCACGCAACCGTGAGAGGAAAAAATCCTTTTCCATTTGAAAAATGGCGTTAAGCTGCGGCCATGATTCTTTCAGGCAGCAAAGTACGTCCATGATTCTTTCAGGCAGCAAAGTAATAGACGCCGACCGCCAGACGGTCTGGAGTGCCCTCAACGACGCCGAAATCCTGAAACGATGCATCCCCGGCTGTCAGGAAATGACGGGTAATGCGGATGATGGTTTCGAGGCGGTCGTCACGCAAAAGATCGGCCCCGTCAAGGCCACCTTTCGTGGCAGCGTCGCCATCAGCGACGTAGTGCCGGCGCAAAGCTATCGCATCGCCGGCGAGGGCAAGGGGGGCGCAGCCGGCTTTGCCAAGGGCGCCGCCACGGTCACGCTTGAGGATGACCCCGAGGGCACCCTGCTGACCTATGATGTCGAGGCCCGCGTCGGCGGCAAGCTGGCCTCATTGGGCGGGCGCATCATCACCGGCGTTGCCCGCAAGCTGGCCGACCGATTTTTCGAGAATTTCCAGCAGGCGCTGGCCCCCGAGGAGAAGGAGGCCGAGGAAGAACGCGCCGAAGGCTAGGCCCACAGATACGGACAATTGTCCGCAAGCGGGGCATTCAGACAACCAGAATCTTGCTAGGGAGGACAAGATGATATCAGTAACCATGACGGTAAACGGCAAGCCCGTTTCCGGCGCGGTCGAGGGCAGGACGCTGCTCGTCGATTTCCTGCGTGAAACCGCGGGGCTGACCGGCACCCATGTGGGCTGTGACACCAGCCAATGCGGGGCCTGCACGATCCATGTCAACGGCCGCGCGGTGAAATCCTGCACCATGCTGGCGGTCGAGGCCGACGGCGCGGAAATCGCCACCATCGAAGGCATGGCAACCCCCGATGGCAGCCTCGGCGTCATCCAGGCGGCCTTCAAGGAACATCACGGGCTGCAATGCGGTTTCTGCACACCGGGCATGGTGATGTCGGCGGCCAGCCTGCTGGCCGAGAACAAGAACCCGTCCGAGGCCGAGATCCGTGAATATCTCGAAGGCAATATCTGCCGCTGCACCGGCTATCACAACATCGTCAAGGCCATTCAGGCCGCCGCGGCCCAGCTGGGCTGAGGCGACAACAGGGAGGATTCAGACATGCCAGCAGATGGAGGCATCGGCGCCAGCACCAGACGGCGCGAAGACGTGCGGTTCCTGACCGGCAAGGGTCAGTATACCGACGACATCAACATCCGGGGCCAGGCCTATGTGCATTTCCTGCGCTCGGACATCGCCCATGGCAAGATCAACAATATCGACATATCCGACGCCGAAAACATGCCCGGCGTCATCCGCATCTTTACGTCAAAGGATTTCGAGGGCGTCGGCGGCGTTCCCTGCGGCTGGCAGGTGACCGACCGCTTTGGCCAGCCCATGCAGGAGCCCAAGCATCCGGTTCTGGCCGAGGGCAAGGTGCGCCATGTGGGCGAACCCATCGCCGCGGTGGTGGCCGAAACCCGCGAACAGGCCCGCGACGCGGCCGAGGCCATCATCGTCGATATCGAGGACCTGCCCGCGGTGATCGACATGAAGGCGGCGCTCGCGGACGGCGCCACAAAGGTGCATGACGACCTGACCAGCAACCTGTGTTTCGACTGGGGCTTTGTCGAGGAAAACCGCGAGGCCGTGGACGAGGCGATCAGAAACGCCCACCATGTCACCACGCTGGAGCTGAAAAACAACCGCCTGGTCGCCAACCCGATGGAACCCCGTGTTGCCATTGGCGATTATGACGCCGCGCGCGACGAGCACACGCTGTACACCACCAGCCAGAACCCCCATGTCATCCGCCTGCTGATGGGCGCCTTCGTGCTGGGGATCCCGGAAAACAAGCTGCGCGTGATCGCCCCCGATGTGGGCGGCGGCTTCGGCACCAAGATCTTTCACTATCAGGAAGAGGCCTTCTGCACCTTTGCCGCCAAGGCCGTGAACCGCCCCGTCAAATGGACATCCAGCCGGTCAGAGGCGTTCATATCCGACGCCCATGGCCGCGACCATGTGACGAAAATCGAGCTGGCGCTGGACGAAAACGGCAAGTTCCTGGCCGTGCGCACCGACACCTATGCCAATATGGGGGCCTATCTTTCGACCTTCGCACCCAGCGTGCCCACCTGGCTGCACGGCACGCTGATGGCGGGCAACTATACGACGCCGCTGGTCTATGTGAACGTCAAGGCGGTGTTCACCAACACGGTGCCCGTTGACGCCTATCGCGGCGCCGGCCGCCCCGAGGCGACCTTTCAGCTCGAGCGCGTGATCGACAAGGCCGCGCGCGAGCTGGGCATCGACCCGATCGAACTGCGCCGGCGCAATTTCATCCAGCCCGACCAGTTTCCCTATGCCACGCCGGTCGCGCTGGAATATGACACCGGCAACTACCAGGCCACGATGGACAAGCTGGTCGAGATCGCCGACATCAAGGGCTTTGCCGCCCGCAAGGCCGAAAGCGAATCCCGCGGCAAGAAGCGCGGCCTTGGCATCGCCCATTACATCGAGGCCTGCGGCATCGCACCCAGCAACCTTGTCGGCCAGCTCGGCGCGCGTGCCGGTCTGTATGAATCGGCCACCGTGCGCGTGACGGCGACGGGTTCGATCGCCGTGATGACGGGGTCGCATTCCCACGGGCAGGGCCATGAAACCACCTTTCCGCAGGTGGTGGCCGAGATGAT
Source organism: Paracoccaceae bacterium (assembly GCA_030950185.1). Taxonomy (GTDB): domain Bacteria; phylum Pseudomonadota; class Alphaproteobacteria; order Rhodobacterales; family Rhodobacteraceae; genus UBA5972. Next base: position 20,617 of record JAUZRU010000041.1, read on the forward strand.
CGGCATCGACCCCGGCCAGGTGGATATCGTGCATGGCGACACCTCCAAGGTGCCGATGGGCATGGGCACCTATGGCTCGCGCTCGATCGCAGTCGGGGGCAGCGCCATCGTGCGGGCCACCGAAAAGATCATCGCCAAGGCGAAAAAGATCGCGGCCCATCTGCTGGAGGCGTCCGACGAGGATATCGAGCTCAAGGACGGGCAGTTCACCGTCAAGGGCACCGACAAGTCGGTCGCCTGGGGCGATGTGTGCCTGGCGGCCTATGTGCCGCACAACTATCCGCTGGAAGATCTGGAACCGGGGCTTGAGGAAACCGCCTTTTACGACCCGGCCAATTTCGTCTATCCGGCCGGGGCCTATGCCTGCGAGGTCGAGGTCGATCCCGAAACCGGCAAGGTTGAAATCATGTCCTTCTGCGCCGCGGATGATTTCGGCAACATCATCAACCCGATGATCGTCGAGGGTCAGGTCCATGGCGGTCTGGCCCAGGGCATCGGGCAGGCCCTGCTGGAACATTGCGTCTATGACGAAAACGGCCAGCTGGTCAGCGGCTCCTACATGGATTACGCCATGCCGCGAGCCGATGACCTGCCCAGTTTCACGACCGATACCTCGTGCCAGACGCCCTGCACCCACAACCCGCTGGGCGTCAAGGGCTGTGGCGAGGCCGGCGCCATCGGGGCGCCGCCGGCGGTGGTCAATGCGGTGGTGGACGCGCTTTACGACATGGGCGTCACCCATATCGACATGCCGCTGAGCCCGTCACGGGTGTGGTCGGCCATCCAGGCAGCGAAATGAGGAGACAGGGACATGCATAATTTCGATATCGAAAAGCCAGGCTCGGTTTCCGAGGCTGTCGCGGCACTGGCCGCCGAGGGCGCGCAGGCGCTGGCCGGCGGGCAGACATTGATCCCGACCATGAAGCAGCGCCTTGCGGCACCTGAAAAGCTGGTGCTGCTGTCGGGCATTGATGAACTCAGGGGCATCAAGGCATCAGGCGGCAAGCTGACCATCGGCGCCGCCACCACCCATGCCGAGGTTGCCGCTGATGGCAGCTATCCGGCGCTGTCGGCGCTGGCTGCCGATATAGGCGACCCGGCCGTGCGCAACCGGGGCACGATCGGGGGCTCGCTGGCCAATAACGACCCCTCGGCCGACTATCCGGCGGCGGTGCTGGCCTCGAACGCGGTGATCCATACCAGCAAACGGGCGATTTCCGCCGATGATTTCTTTGTCGGCATGTTCGAAACCGCGCTGGACGAGGGCGAGATCATCACCTCGGTCGAATTCCCGATACCTGAGGCGGCCAGCTATCAGAAATTCGACCAGCCGGCCTCGCGCTTTGCGCTGGTCGGGGTGTTTGTCGCCAGGGGCGCAGATGGCTGGCGGGTGGCGGTCACGGGTGCCTCGAACGAGGGCGTGTTCCGCTGGTCGGCCGCCGAAGAGGCGCTGAACGGCGGGGGGGCGCTGGAGGGGATGGCGCCCGATGCCGATGGCATGATCGACGATATCCATGGCAGCGCCGCCTATCGCGCGCATCTGGTGGGCGTGCTGACGCGCCGGGCCGTGGCCGCGGCCTGACACGCGAATCGGAACGTTGAAAACAGCCCTTCCCCTGCCGGGGGAGGGCTTTCCCTTGTCGACATGTGAGAAAGGGGGCTGGCTGCCCCCTCTTGCCTG
>JAUZRU010000042.1 GCA_030950185.1 Paracoccaceae bacterium
AGACCCGAATGCCGATATAGCCACGGGCAAGGGTTTCGACCTCGGTCGAGGCCGGGGAAATCATGAAGGCAAGATTCATCAGCGGAAGCTGCAACAGGATGAAAACCGCGCCGGCCGCCCAGGCCACCAGCAGCGCCCGGATCAAGAGGGCGCTGACCTCGCCCCGATCACCCGCCCCATGGGCCTGAGAGGTCAGCCCCGTCGTGCCCATGCGCAGAAAGCCGAAGATCCAGTAGATCGCTGAAAGGATGATGGCCCCGATACCGACCGCGCCAATCGGCGCGGCCTCCTTGATCTGCCCGACGACGCCGGTATCGACCGCCCCCAGCAGCGGCACGGTGAGGTTGGCCAGCACGATCGGAACGGCGATTTTCAATACCCGGCGATGGGTCAGATCGGCCGGGGAAATGTCGGCAGGGGACAGATCAGCCACCGTCGCTGGCCGGCATCACGAAATGGCCGGTCCCATGTGCAAAGGGTCGTTCGCGCCGGTCCTGCCATGCCTCGACAAAGACGCTGGCATAGCGGCGGCCCGAGCGGTTGACCCGTGCCCGCGCGAAGGCGTCGCGCGGCAGGCCCGAACGCAGGTAATCGACCGAAAAATCAATGGTCTTGGGCATCTTGGGCAGATGGCTGGGATCCCAGCGATCAACCCCGCGTTCGCCGTTTTCCATACGGTCCCAGTTCATTGTCCAGCTCAGCACGATGATCGCAGTGACCTCCAGGAACGCGGCCGTCACCCCGCCATGCAGGGCTGGCAGCATGGGGTTGCCGATCAACTTGTCCTGAAAGGGCAGTATCGCGGTCAGCTCGTCCCCGCGGCGGTCAAACCGGATGCCGAGAAACTGGATATAGGGCACACCCCGCACCAGCGCGTCAAGCGCTGCATCACGTCGTTTCTGCACGACTTCCACGGGCTCTGGCCGACGGCGGGTCATGACTTGCCCCCCTCGTCCAGCACGCGGCCCACGGCGCGCGCGCCCCCGCGCTCGACCGTGAAGGCCCCGGTCGCGGTGGCCACGGGCCGGGCCTCGTCCTCGTCCCAGGCGGTGGCGCGCACGAAGGCGACCGAGCGGGTGACATGATAGCATTCGGCCCGTGCACGCAGCGCCTGCCCGGGGGTTGCCGGGCGCATGTAGTCGATCCGCAGGTCTATCGTGGCGGTGCCCATGGGCAAGGACGGGTGGCTCATCACCGCGGCACCGCAGCATGTATCCATCAAGGCCGACACCGCCCCGCCGTGAATGACACCGGTTTCGGGATCGCCCACAAGCTGCGGGTCATAGGGCATGGTGGTTTCGGCAAGGCCATCTTGAAGGATTGCCAATTCGATACCCAGATGCCGCGCATGGGGAATTGCCTGCATGAATTGGCGCGCCAGTTTTTCCCTTGATTCGGGGTCGGGTCGGGTCATGTGCCAGTTACTCCTACAGCCAGCCTGTCTGCATGTTGCCCCTGTTATTCGTGTTTGCCTGTGACCACGCAAGGCCAAATGGTGCAGGATGTAACGTCATTTTCGGGTATTCCTGCGCCCCCTTTTCAGGCGCAGGATGTTCACGCAATTGTTGCAGATGAAATGATAGCCTTGAATTCCCCCCCACATCACGCCAGAGTCGCGCCGAAGTTCCGGGGAGATATCGGTGCAATCACGAAATCTGGTGGTGTGACATGGCTGAGAAGAAGGAAAAAAAGCTGACCCTCAAGGAGATGTGCGAAGCGTTCAACGTGACCCCGCGCACCCTGCGCCATTACGAATATATCGAGCTGATCTTCCCCGAGCGCGTGGGCCGCACCCGCTATTACGGCGCACGCGAGATCGCCCGTCTCAAGCTGATCCTTCAGGGCCGCCGCTTCGGCTTTGCACTGGAAGAAATCCGCCAGTGGCTGCTGCTCTATGACGCCGACCCCCTGAACCGGCTGCAAACCGAAAAGTGGATCGAAATGTCCGGCCGGCAGATCGAGGAACTTGAAAGCCGCATGCGCGACCTGCAACAAGCCATTCGCGAATTGCGCAAGCTGCGCCAGGAATCCATCGAAAAGCTGGCCCGCATACTTGACGCAGAGAAATCTGACGTAACGTAGCGCAACGTAAACGTCAGTTATCCCTTGCGCCGAATCTCTTTCGGTCACATCTCGGTTGCATGACACCCGACCGAGGTTTGCCATGACCGACGATCTTTTGACGATCCGCGAGATGTGTGAGCTGTTCGACGTCACGCCGCGCACGCTCCGTTTCTACGAGTCCAAGGAACTGCTGTTTCCGATACGCAGCGGCCAGAAACGCCTGTTTACCAAAAGCGACCGCGCCCGCATGACCCTGATCCTGCGCGGCAAGCGGTTCGGATTCAGCCTGGAAGAAATTCGCCAGCTTCTGGAACTCTACAACAAGGATGACGGCCGATACACGCAGGTCAGCCGCGCCCTGGAAATCGCCCGCGACCGTCTTGAAGACCTCAAGCGCCGCCGCGACGAGCTGAACGCCGCCATCGACGAGCTGAAAGACCAGATCGCCGAGGGGCAAAGCTATCTTGAAGAAATCGAAAACGACCGAAACGCCGCAGAATAACGAAATCGGAGAACACCCATGCCCACCTATACAGCCCCCGTCAAGGACATCCAGTTCGTGCTGCATGATCTGCTGAAGATCCGCGAAAGCGGCATCCCCGGCTATGACGAGCTGGACCCCGAATTCACCAGTGCCATTCTGGAAGAGGCCGGCAAGATCACATCAGAACTGTTGGCCCCGCTCAACCAGGTGGGCGACCGCGAGGGCTGCACTCTTGAAAACGGCGTGGTGCATGTGCCGACCGGCTTCAAGGAGGCCTTTGACGAGGTCCGCGCCGGCGGCTGGACCGGGCTGGACTGCGACCCCGAATATGGCGGCCAGGGCATGCCGCAGGTTCTGGGCACCGCGGTGGGCGAGATGTTTTCGGCCGCGAACCAGTCGTTCACCATGTATCAGGGCCTGACCCATGGCGCCTATTCCGCCATCCACGCCCACGGCACCGATGAACAGAAACGCACCTACCTGCCGAAAATGGTCGATTGCACCTGGACCGGCACCATGAACCTGACCGAGCCCCATTGCGGCACCGATCTGGGCCTGATGCGCACCAGGGCCGAGCCCCAGAACGATGGCAGCTATCGCATCACCGGCACCAAGATATTCATCTCGGCCGGCGAACACGAGCTGAGCGAAAACATCATCCATCTGGTGCTGGCCAAGATCCCCGGCGGCCCCGAGGGCATCAAGGGCGTCAGCCTGTTCATCGTGCCGAAATATCTGGTCAACGAGGATGGCAGTCTGGGCGAACGCAACGGCGTCACCGTGGGCAATATCGAGGAAAAGATGGGCATCCACGGCAACTCGACCTGCGTGATGAATTACGATGGCGCGGTCGGTTACCTGCTGGGCGAAAAGCACAAGGGCATGCGCGCCATGTTCACCATGATGAACGAGGCCCGCATCGGCGTCGGCATGCAGGGCCTCGCCCAGGCCGAAGCCGCCTATCAGAACGCGGTCGCCTATGCCCGCGAGCGCCTTCAGGGCCGCGCCGTGACCGGCCCCGCCAACCCCGACGGCCCGGCCGACCCGCTGATCGTGCATCCCGACATCCGCCGCGCGCTGATGGACCAGAAATCATTCACCGAGGGCGCGCGCGCCTTCCTGTTCTGGGGCTCGATGCTGATCGACCGCCACCTGCGCCAGGGCGACGAGGCCGCCCATGGGCTGATCTCGCTGATGACCCCGGTCATCAAGGGTTTCCTGACCGACAAGGGTTTCGAAAGCACCGTGCAGGCACAGCAGATCTATGGCGGCCACGGCTATATCGAGGAAACCGGCATGAGCCAGTTCGTCCGCGACGCCCGCATCGCCATGATCTATGAGGGCGCCAACGGCATCCAGGCGCTTGACCTCGTCGGCCGCAAGCTTGGGCTGGATGGCGGCAAACATGCCATGGCCTTCTTCGAGATGGTCAAGGGATTCATCAAGGAAAACAGCGATAACGAGGCGCTCAAGGGCGATTTCCTCGACCCGCTGAAACAGGCCAGCAAGGATCTTCAGGCCGCCGCCATGTTCTTCATGGCCGAAGGGATGAAGAACCCCAACGCCGCGCTATCGGGTTCCTACGACTTCATGCACCTGTTCGGCCATGTCTGCCTGGGCCTGATGTGGTCGCAGATGGCCAGAGCGGCAATGGAGGCGCTGGAAGGCGGCGCATCCGACAAGGCCTTTTACCAGGCCAAGATCCAGACCGGCCGTTACTACATGGCGCGCCAGCTGCCGGCAACGGCAATGCATCTGGCCCGCATTCAAAGCGGCGCCGATCCGGTGATGGCGCTGGACGAAGAGCAGTTCTGATCACGCGCGGGCCTGCCGTAACGAAACAGGCCCGCGCACGCGACCGTGTCTTGCCCGAGGCCCGCGCCTTGGGCAGGATCCGCCGCAGATGACATGGGCACCGTTTGGGGGGAACGCCGCTTGGGGGGACGAACGAGATGAGCACACAGAACCTGACATCAAGCTGGATGACCGACGAGCACAGGATGCTTGCCGAGATGACCGCCAGCTTCATCAACAACGAATGGGCCCCCCATTTCGAGCGCTGGCGGGCGCAGGGCGAGATGGATCGCGAAACCTGGCAGCAGGCCGGCGAGCTGGGCCTGCTCTGCCCCTCTATCCCCGAAGAATACGGCGGCGCCGGCGGCGATTTCGGCCACGAGGCCGTCATCCTGCTGGAAGCCAGCCGCGCCAACCTGGCCAGCTGGGGCAACGGCATCCATTCGGGGATCGTCGCCCACTACATCCTGGCCTATGGCACCGAGGAACAAAAGAAACGCTGGCTGCCGAAAATGGTCACGGGCGAACTGGTCGGCGCGCTGGCCATGACCGAACCCTCGGGTGGCTCGGACGTGCAGAACCTGAAAACCCGCGCCACCCGTGACGGCAACGCCTACCGCCTGAGCGGACAAAAGACATTCATCACGAACGGCCAACACGCAAATCTGATCATTGTCGCCGCCAAGACCGACCCGAACGAAAAGGCCCGCGGCATGTCGCTGATGGTGGTCGAAACCGATAACGCACCCGGTTTCACCCGCGGCCGCAAGCTGGAAAAGATCGGCCTCAAGGCGGCAGATACCTCGGAACTGTTCTTCGACAATGTCGAAATCCCGCCGGAAAACCTGCTTGGCGGGGTCGAAGGCCAGGGTTTCTATCAGATGATGCAGCAACTGCCCCAGGAACGCCTGATCATCGGCTGCGGCGCGGTCGGCGCCATGGAAGGGGCGGTCGAACGCACCATCGCCTATTGCAAGGAACGCGAAGCCTTTGGCCAGCCCATCTTCAACTTTCAGAACACCCGTTTCAAGCTGGCCGAATGCAAGACCAACACCACCGTGTCGCGCGCCTTCCTCGACCGCTGCATCGAGGCCCATCTGAAGGGCGAACTGACGGTCGAAACCGCGGCCATGTGCAAATACTGGCTGAGCGACATGCAGGGCAAGGTTCTGGACGAATGCCTGCAGCTGTTTGGCGGATACGGGTTCATGCTGGAATATCCCGTGGCCGAAATGTGGACCGATGCCCGCGTGCAGCGCATCTATGGCGGCACCAACGAAATCATGAAGGAACTGATTGCCCGCGCAATCGAAAAGGAAAGCCAATGACCGGCGCGCGGGCTGACATCGCGGGACGCCTCCGGCGGGAGTATTTAGGCAAAGAAGAAACAGATGCGCCCCTGCCGAAGGGCACGCGGCGCGACGACAGGGGCGGCTTCTCCTTTGACGGTCATCGGCTCTCCAGCCTGTACCGTGGCGACAGGATAGGCGGGCGACGGTTAACAATCCCCTGCGCTTCTTCTTTGCAAAAATACTCATTTGCGCCGGTGGCCACACACAGGATATCGAGGGGAGGCACGACATGACGATCAAGCTCTACTGTTTTGGCGAAAGCGGCAATTCCTACAAGGCGGCGCTGGCGATGCAGCTGGCCGGGCTGGATTGGGAGCCTGTCTATGTGGATTTCTTCAACGGCGAGACTCGCACACCCGAATACCGCCAGAACATCAACGAGATGGGCGAAGCCCCGGTGATGATCGATGGCGACTACCGGCTGACCCAGTCCGGCGCCATCCAGGATTATGTGTCCGAGCTTTCCGGCAAGTTCCAGGGCCGCGACAGTCGCGAGCGCCGCGAAATCCTGCGCTGGGTGCTGTGGGATAATCACAAGCTGTCATCCGCTGCCGGCATGACCCGCTTTCTGGCCAATTTCCTGCCCGAGGAAAAGCGTCCGCAAGAGGTCATCAAATTCATGCAGGGCCGCCTCAAGGGGGCCTATGACACCTTGAACCGCGCGCTTGAAGGGCGCGACTGGCTGGTTGGCGACAGCATCAGCAATGCCGACATTTCCTGCTGCGGATATCTCTATTACCCGGAACCCTTTGGTTTCGATCGCACCCAATGGCCCAATATCGACGCCTGGCTGGACCGCATCAGCGCCCAGCCAAACTGGAAACACCCCTATGACCTGATGCCCGGATCGCCAGCCGACCGGGCCTGAGAAAGAGGAAGATGACATGACCGAAGCCTATATCTATGACGCCGTCCGCACCCCGCGCGGCAAGGGCAAGAAGGACGGCAGCCTGCATGAAGTGCCCGCTGTCCGTCTGGCCGCGCTGACGCTGAACGAGATCAAGAACCGCAACAATCTGGATGGCCATGCCGTCGAGGACGTGATCCTGGGCAACGTGACCCAGGTCGGCGAACAGGGTGCGTGTCTTGCGCGTTCGGCGGTGCTGTATTCGGATCTCGATGAATCCATCCCCGGCGTTTCCGTCAACCGTTTCTGCGCCTCGGCGCTGGAATCGGTCAACATGGCCGCAGGTCAGGTGATGGGCGGCATGGGTGACGCCTATATCGCCGGCGGCATCGAAAGCATGAGCCGCGTGCCCATGGGCAGCGACGGCGGCGCCATTGCCGCCGACCCGACGCTGGCCATGAAGACCTATTTCGTGCCGCAGGGCATTTCGGCCGACATCATCGCCACGAAATACGGTTTTTCCCGCGATGAATGCGATGCGCTGGCCGTCGAAAGCCAGAAACGCGCCGCCCGTGCCCAGAAAGAGGGCCGGTTCGCCAAATCCGTCTTTGCCGTGCGTGACCAGAACGGGCTGACCATCCTCGACCATGACGAGATGATCCGCGAAAGCACCGACATGCAGAGCCTTGGCGCACTCAAGCCCAGCTTCAAGGATCTGGGCGAAAACATGCCGGGTTTCGACGCGGTTGCCCTGCTGAAATACCCCGAACTTGAAACCATCAACCACGTGCATCATGCGGGCAACTCGTCGGGCATCGCCGATGGTGCCTCGGCCGTACTGGTTGGCAACAAGGAATTCGGCGAACGCTACGGCCTCAAGCCGCGGGCGCGTTTCCGCCGCATGACCAAGATCGGCACAGACCCCACCATCATGCTGACCGGCCCCGTAGCGGTCACCGAAAAGGCCCTGAAAGAGGCTGGCATGGAATTCGGCGATATCGACCTGTTCGAGGTGAACGAAGCCTTCGCCGCCGTCGTCCTGCGCTTTCAGCAGCATTTCGATGCCGACATGGACAAGGTCAACGTCAATGGCGGCGCCATCGCCATGGGCCACCCGCTGGGCGCAACCGGCGCGGTGATCCTGGGCACCCTGCTTGACGAGCTCGAGCGCCAGGACAAGGAGGTTGGCCTTGCCACGCTGTGCATCGGCTCGGGCATGGGGGTTGCCACCATCATCGAGCGGGTCTGAACCCGATGCCGAAACTCGATATCGACGCGCTGGAATGGAAGACGGGCTCGGGCTATCCGGCCCCGTTTTCGGAACGCGTCGGCGGGCGGGCAAAAAAGCGGCTCGGGGACGCCGGCGGGCTGACGCAGTTCGGCGTCAACCTCACCCGGCTGGATCCCGGCGCCATGTCGGCGCTGCGCCATTGGCACGAGGTCGAGGACGAGTTCGTCTATGTGGTATCGGGCGAGCTGGTGCTGGTCGAGGAGGGTAGCGAAACCCTGCTGCGGGCAGGTGACGCGGCCAGCTTCAAGGCAGGCAGATCGGA